>NZ_JBCFOK010000008.1:0-340106 GCF_039605595.1 Streptomyces odontomachicola | reverse complement strand
GCCTGCCCCCGCGCCGCGCGCGGGTGTCCTGGGTCGTCGCGCGGGTGCTGCTGTGGGTGTGCGTCATCCCCGATCCCCCCTCGGAACCGGCCGCCGCGCGCGGCTGCCGCCGCGCGCGTCGGCCGTCTTCTTCTGCGGTCAGTGGTCTCCTGCGGCCGGTACGCGGGGGTCTGCGGAACCCACCGGCCCCGCTGGTCTCACGGGGCACATGCGTACATCGGCACTGAAGGGGACGGTGTGTGCGAATCAACAGTTGCCCCGACCGGGCAAAGAAGATCCCAAACCGCTTGCGCCGAGGGCCGATCGTGGTCCGTTTTGTGAAGAGCATTCCGGTACGCGCCGAGGAGCCTGTTCAAATGGGTGCTGACGGTGAACGGTTGGGGACGGAAACGAGCGGTTTCCGTCAGTTGCGGGACGTGCGCAGGGGGTTTCCCGCACTGTGGCCCGTAGAGGGCTGACGGACCCGCCGGATAAGGTCTGACAGGCGCGACTGCCTGTTCGACGCACAGAGAGCCAGGGACAGATAGACATGACAACGACGGCGCGCGTGCTGATCGCCGCGGACAAGTTCAAGGGGTCGCTGACGGCCGTCGAGGTCGCCGAACGCGTGACGGCCGGCATCCACCGGGTGCGCCCCGAGGCGCAGGTGGAGTCGCTGCCCGTCGCCGACGGCGGGGACGGCACCGTCGCGGCCGCCGTGGCGGCCGGTTTCGAGCGCCACGAGACCCAGGTCACCGGGCCCACGGGGGCGCCGGTCACCGCCGCCTTCGCGCTGGACGCCGGGAGCTCCACCGCGATCGTGGAGATGGCCGAGGCCTCCGGGCTCCAGCACCTGCCGCCCGGCGCCTTCGCGCCGCTCACCGCCACCACGTACGGCACCGGCGAGGTGATCCGCGCGGCGGTCGACGCGGGGGCGCGCACGATCGTGTTCGGCGTCGGCGGCTCCGCCACCACCGACGGCGGCGCGGGCATGCTGGAGGCGCTCGGCGCCCGCTTCCTGGACGAGGACGGCGACCCCGTGCCGCACGGCGGCGGGCCGCTGCGCGAGATGGTCTCGGCCGACCTGTCCGGGCTCGACTCCCGGCTCGAGGACGTCGATGTGGTCCTGGCCAGCGACGTCGACAACCCGCTTACGGGGCCGAAGGGCGCTCCCGCCGTGTACGGCCCGCAGAAGGGCGCCAGCGAGGAGGACGTGGCCGTACTGGACACGGGCCTCGAGCACTTCGCCAAGATCCTGTCCGAGGCGGTGGGCGAGCGCGCGCTGGAGATCGCGGAGTCGCCCGGCGCGGGGGCGGCGGGCGGCATCGGGTACGGCGCGCTGGTGGGGCTGAACGCGCGGTTCAGGCCCGGCATCGAGGTGCTGTTCGAGGTGCTGGGCTTCGGGCCCGCGCTGGAGCGCGCCGAGATCGTGATCACCGGCGAGGGGTCGCTGGACGAGCAGACCCTGCACGGCAAGGCGCCGGCGGGTGTGGCCGCGGCGGCGCGCGAGGCGGGGAAGCCGGTGTACGCGGTGTGCGGGCGGCTCGCGATCGACCGCAAGGCGCTGAAGGGTGCGGGCATCGAGCGCGCGTATGCGCTGACGGACTTGGAGTCCGACCCGAAGCGCTGCATCGCAGAGGCGGGCCCGCTCCTGGAGCAGGCAGCAGCTCAACTGGCCGAGGACAACCTGTAACCGTCCCCGCTCCGAGGTGCGGGCGTGCGTTCCGCCTCGACGGAACGACTGCCCACAACCTCGTACGCGAGGACGCAGAGCGCAGCTCGCAAGCCGTGCAGATGCCCACACAACACCGAGGGGCCCGGTCGTCATGACCGGGCCCCTCAACGTGTAACGGCGAATCGGCGGCGTAGCCGCCTCCGCGTCAGCCGCCCTGCGCTGCCGCCCGTGCCTCCCGCCGGTTGTCGCGGAAGTTGTGCACGCGGCGCGCGGTCGCGAACAGCGGAATCATCGCGCCGATGACCACCTGCAGCGCGCAGCCGGTCTGCAACAGCAGCTCGCCGCCCGGCGCTTCGAAGGCCCAGGCCGTCAACATGCCCATGCTCAGCACGATCCAGCTCAGCATGGCGACGGCCAGCCGCCCCTGCGGCTTGGGGTACTCGACGCGGCTCACCATCAGCCACGCGACCCCGATGATCGCCAGCAGCGTGGGCAGGAAGGGGAGTTCGAGCAGCACGATCGAGACGACGGTCAGCGCACCGAACGGGCTCGGCATGCCCTGGAAGATGCCCCCGGGCAGCGTCACGCAGGAGAATCTCGCAAGCCGCAGCACCACCGCCAGCATCACCACGACGGCGGCGATCACCGACACCTTCTGGTGCGCGTCGCTGGCGACCATGCCCCAGGTGACCACGAAGTACGCGGGCGCGAGCCCGAAGCTGATGAGGTCGGAGAGGTTGTCCAGCTCGGCGCCCATGGCGGAGCTGCGCAGCTTGCGCGCGACCAGCCCGTCGAAGAGGTCGAAGACGGACGCCAGCAGCATGAGCAGAACGGCGGTGGCCGCGCTGTGCTTGGCCATCCCGCCGTCGTCCGCACCGGTGAGGTGCGGGATGAGGACGCCGGTGGTGGTGAAGTACACCGCCATGAAGCCACAGGTGGCGTTCCCCAGCGTCAGCGTGTCCGCTATCGACAGCCGCGTCGAAAGCGGCATTTCATCGTCGTCCTCGTCGGTCTCCGGCACCCATGCGGCCTGGGTATCCGGGTCAATCACGGTCAAGTCGAGTCACCCCCGCGGTCGTGGCCTGGCCGACCTCGACGGCGGCCTCGACTCCCTCCGGCAGATAGACGTCCACTCGGGAGCCGAAGCGGATCAGCCCGATGCGCTCGCCCTGTTCGACCTTCACGCTCTGCGGCACGTACGGCACGATGCGCCGCGCCACGGCGCCGGCGATCTGCACGGTCTCCACATCGCCGAGCTCGGAGTCGAAGTGCCACACCACCCGCTCGTTGAACTCGCTCTCCTTGTTGAACGCCGGGACGTAGCCGCCGGGGATGTGCTCCACGGAGGTCACCGTGCCGCTCACGGGGGCGCGGTTCACGTGCACGTTCAGCGGGCTCATGAAGATCGCCACACGGGTGCGGCCGTCCTTCCACGGCATGATGCTCTGCACCACGCCGTCGGCCGGAGAGATCACCCGGCCCGGCGCGATCTCGCGCTCCGGGTCGCGGAAGAACCACAGCATTCCCGCGGCGAGCGCGGTGGCCGGAACGGCGACGGCTGCGGCCTTCTTGGAACGCCGGGCGCGCAGCAGACCGACCGCGGCGGTCGCGACGGTCGGGAGGAGCCACGGCGACGCTCCGCGCGCAAGACGCATACGAGCGCTGGGTGCAGAGGATGGGCTGTGGGGCATGGATGACCTTCGTAGCGGAGGGAGCCGCGGATGGTAGGGGGGACGGCGGCTTTCCGGGGATGTTATCGGGTACCGGTGCCAACTGGGCAAGCCAGAGCGGCAGTCAGTGTCCGAGGTCCCAGTCCGGGGTGTGATCTTGGTCGCGTGCGCGGCGCCAAGAAAACACCCCGAAAAAGGGACAATCAACCCTGGAAGCGGTACTCCTCCAGCAGCCGGCGGCCCACGATCATTTTCTGGATCTCGGCGGTTCCTTCGCCGATCAGGAGCATCGGTGCCTCGCGGTAGAGGCGTTCGATCTCGTACTCCTTACTGAAACCGTACCCGCCGTGGATGCGGAACGAGTCCTCCACGACCTCCTTGCAGTACTCGGAGGCGAGGTATTTGGCCATGCCCGCCTCCAGGTCATTGCGCTCCCCGGAGTCCTTCTTCCGCGCGGCGCCCACCATCAGCGCGTGCGCGGCCTCCACCTTGGTGGCCATTTCGGCCAGCTTGAACTGGATGGCCTGGTGCTTCGCGATCGGCTTTCCGAAGGTGTGGCGCTGCTGCGCGTAATCGATGCCCAACTCGAATGCACGCTGTGCGACTCCGCAGCCACGCGCGGCGACATTGACGCGGCCGACTTCCACGCCGTCCATCATCTGATAGAAGCCGCGGCCCGATTCGCCGCCGAGCACGCGGTCCGCGGGAATCCGCAGATCCTGCATGACCAGTTCGGTGGTGTCGACGCCCTTGTAGCCCATCTTGTCGATCTTCCCGGGGACGGTGAGCCCCGGGCGGACCTCGCCGAAGCCGGGCTCCTTCTCCACCAGGAACGTGGTCATCGACTTGTGCGGCGCCGTGCCCTCCGGCTGCCCCTCGTCGGTGCGGCACAGCACCGCGACCAGCGTCGAGGAGCCCCCGTTGGTCAGCCACATCTTCTGGCCGTTGAGGACGTACTCCTCGCCGTCCTTCACGCCCTTGGACGTGATCGCCGACACGTCCGAGCCCAGGCCCGGCTCGGACATGGAGAAGGCGCCGCGCACCTCGCCCGTGGCCATCCTGGGCAGGAAGTGGTCCTTCTGCTCCTGGGTGCCGTGCTGCTTGATCATGTACGCCACGATGAAGTGGGTGTTGATGATCCCGGACACGCTCATCCAGCCGCGGGCGATCTCCTCCACGCACAGCGCGTAGGTGAGCAGCGACTCCCCGAGGCCGCCGTACTCCTCGGGGATCATCAGGCCGAAGATGCCGAGTTCCTTGAGCCCTTCGACGATCTCGGCCGGGTACTCGTCCTTGTGCTCCAGCTCCGTCGCGACCGGGATGATCTCTTTGTCGACGAAGCTGCGGACCGTGGAGAGTATTTCCCGCTGGATCTCCGTCAGCCCGTCGGTCTGCGCCAGGCGCCCCATGTCACTTACCGCCCTTCGGAGCAGGCTCCCGGAGTTCCGGGCGGCCCGGCTGCTCTCCGCCGCGCTCCTTCACGTACGCCTCGGTGGGCACCATCACCTTGCGCCGGAAGACGCAGACGAGCGTGCCGTCCTGGTTGTAGCCCTTGGTCTCCACGTGGACGATTCCGCGGTCGTTCTTCGACTTGGACGGAATCTTGTCCAGGACCGTCGTCTCGCCATAGAGCGTGTCGCCGTGGAAGGTCGGCGCCACGTGCTTCAGCGACTCGATCTCGAGATTGGCGATGGCCTTGCCCGACACATCCGGAACGGACATGCCCAGCAACAGCGAGTAGATGTAGTTGCCGACGACGACGTTCTTCCCGAAATCGGTCGTCCGCTCCGCATAGTTGCTGTCCATGTGCAGCGGGTGGTGATTCATGGTGAGCAGACAGAAGAGGTGGTCGTCGTACTCCGTGACCGTCTTGCCGGGCCAGTGCTTGTAGACGTCGCCGACGGTGAATTCCTCGTAGGTGCGGCCGAATTGCATGGGCTCAGGCCTCCGGGGGCTGGAAGGTGGTGGTGCGCTGCATGCCGGCCGCGCGGCCCTTGCCGGAGATGACGAGCGCCATCTTGCGGCTGGCCTCGTCGATCATCTCGTCGCCGAGCATCGCCGAGCCCTTCTTCCCGCCCGCTTCCGAGGTGCAGTAGTCGTACGCGTCGAGGATCATCTCGGCGTGGTCGTAGTCCTCCTGGGAGGGCGAGAAGATCTCGTTCGACGCCTCGACCTGGCTGGGGTGCAGCACCCACTTGCCGTCGAAGCCGAGCGCCGCGGCGCGCTGGGCCACCTCGCGGTAGCCGTCGATGTTGCGCACCTGGAGGTAGGGCCCGTCGATGGCCTGGAGGTCGTTGGCGCGGGCCGCCATCAGGATCTTCATCAGGATGAAGTGGTAGGCGTCGGCGGGGTAGCCGGGCGGCTGCTCGCCCACCACCAGGGACTTCATGTTGATGGAGGCCATGAAGTCGGCCGGGCCGAAGATGATCGTCTCGGTGCGCGGGGACGCCTCGGCGATCGCGTTGACGTTGTTGAGGCCCTGCGCGTTCTCGATCTGCGCCTCGATGCCGATCTTGCCGACCTCGAAGCCCATGGTCTTCTCGATCTGCGTGAGCAGGAGGTCGAGCGCGACGACCTGGTCGGCCGTCTGCACCTTCGGCAGCATGATGCAGTCGAGGTTCTGGCCCGCGCCCTCGACGACCGTGACGACGTCGCGGTACGTCCACTCCGTCGTCCAGTCGTTGACCCGCACCACGCGCGTCTTCCCGGTCCAGTCGCCCTCGTTGAGGAACTTCACGATGGTGTGCCGGGCGTCCGGCTTGGCCAGCGGCGCGCACGCGTCCTCCAGGTCCAGGAAGACCTGGTCGGCGGGGAGGCCCTGGGCCTTCTCCAGGAAGCGCGGGTTGCTTCCGGGAACCGCCAGGCACGAACGCCGGGGGCGAAGGCGGTTGACCTGCTCAGTCATGCGGGGACCTCCAGGGGGTCGAGCTTGTTCGCGGTACGGATCTCGTCGACGATACGGCCGATGATCTCGGTGATGCCGAAGTCCTTCGGCGTGAAGACGGCCGCGACACCCGCGGTGCGCAGCGCCTCCGCGTCGGCGTTGGGGATGATCCCGCCGACGATGACCGGCACGTCGTCGGCGCCGGCCTCGCGCAGCCTGCGCAGCACGTCCGGCACCAGCTCGGCGTGCGAGCCGGAGAGTATGGACACGCCGACGCAGTGCACGTCCTCCGCGACGGCGGCGGACACGATCTGCTCGGGCGTGAGCCTGATGCCCTGGTAGACGACCTCCAGGCCGCAGTCGCGCGCCCGTACGGCGATCTGCTCGGCGCCGTTGCTGTGCCCGTCCAGGCCCGGCTTGCCGACCAGCAGCCGCAGCTTGCCGACGCCGAGGTCCCGCGCGGTGCGCTCCGCCTTGCGCCGTACGTCGGAGAGCGCCGAGCCCTCCTCGGCGGAGACCGCGACCGGCGCGCTGCTCACGCCCGTCGGCGCGCGGAACTCGCCGAACACCTCGCGCAGGGCGCCCGCCCACTCGCCGGTGGTCACGCCCGCGCGGGCGCATTCGAGGGTCGCCTCCATGAGGTTGGTGTCCCCCGCGGCGGCCTCCTTGAGCCGGTCCAGGGCCTGTTGCGCGCTCGGGTACAGCGCCGGATCGCCCTCGCCCTGCCGCCAGAACGGCTCGTCGCGGCTCTCCCGCCACTCGCGCACGGCCCGCACCACCCGGGCCTCGGTGTCCGGGTCCACGGTGTGGATGGCGGTGTCCAGGTCGGCGGTCAGCGGCGAAGGCTCGGTGGTCTCATAGCAGTTGACCCCGACGATCTTCTCCTCGCCCGACTCGATCCGGCCGCGCCGCTCCGCGTGCGAGGCCACCAGCTGCGACTTGAGGTAGCCGGACTCGACGGCCGCCATGGCGCCGCCCATCTCCTGGATGTGCTCGATCTCCTTGAAGGCGTCGTCGACGAGCTGCGCCACCTTCTTCTCGACCACGTGCGAGCCGGCGAACAGGTCCTCGTACTCCAGCAGATCGCTCTCGTGCGCCAGCACCTGCTGGATGCGCAGCGACCACTGCTGGTCCCAGGGGCGGGGGAGGCCCAGCGCCTCGTTCCAGGCCGGGAGTTGGACGGCCCGGGCCCTGGCGTCCTTGGACAGGGTCACGGCGAGCATCTCCAGCACGATGCGCTGGACGTTGTTCTCCGGCTGCGCCTCGGTCAGCCCCAGGGAGTTGACCTGGACCCCGTACCGGAAGCGCCGCTGCTTGGGGTTCTCGATCCCGTACCGCTCCCTCGTAATGCGGTCCCAGATCTCGGTGAACGCCCGCATCTTGCACATCTCTTCAACAAAGCGGACGCCCGCGTTGACGAAGAAGGAGATCCGCGCGACCACGTCGCCCATCCGCTCCGGCGGCACCTGCCCGGAGTCGCGTACGGCGTCCAGCACCGCGATCGCGGTGGACATGGCGTACGCGATCTCCTGCACCGGCGTGGCCCCGGCCTCCTGCAGGTGGTAGCTGCAGATGTTGATCGGGTTCCACTTCGGGATGTGGTTGACCGTGTACGTGATCATGTCCGTGGTCAGCCGCAGCGACGGACCGGGCGGGAAGACGTGGGTACCCCGCGAGAGGTACTCCTTCACGATGTCGTTCTGCGTCGTCCCCGACAGCAGCGAGATGTCCGCGCCCTGCTCCTCGGCGACCACCTGGTAGAGCGCCAGGGTCCACATGGCCGTGGCGTTGATGGTCATCGAGGTGTTCATCTTCTCCAGCGGGATGCCCTCGAACAGCCGCCGCATGTCCCCGAGATGGGAGACCGGGACCCCGACCCGGCCGACCTCGCCGCGGGCGAGGATGTGGTCGGGGTCGTATCCGGTCTGCGTGGGCAGGTCGAAGGCCACCGAGAGCCCCGTCTGCCCCTTGGAGAGGTTCCGCCGGTAGAGCTCATTGGACGCCTCGGCGGTGCTGTGCCCCGCGTACGTCCGCATGAGCCACGGACGGTCCTTGTTCCGTTCCGTCATGGGTGCGTCTCACACGTTCCGGAAGCGATTGATGGCGTCGAGGTGCTTCTCGCGCTTGGCCTGGTCGCGCACGCCCATGCCCTCCTCGGGAGCGAGCGCGAGGACGCCGACCTTGCCCTGGTGCAGGTTGCGGTGGACGTCGTACGCGGCCTGCCCGGTCTCCTCCAGGCTGTACGTCTTGGAGAGCGTGGGGTGGATCTTGCCCTTGTCGATGAGGCGGTTGGCCTCCCACGCCTCGCGGTAGTTGGCGAAGTGCGAGCCCACGATGTTCTTCAGCGACATCCACAGGTAGCGGTTGTCGTACTGGTGCATGTAGCCGGAGGTGGAGGCGCAGGTGACGATGGTGCCGCCCTTGCGCGTCACATACACCGAGGCGCCGAAGGTCTCCTGGCCCGGGTGCTCGAAGACGATGTCCACGTCCTCGCCGCCGGTCAGCTCGCGGATGCGCTTGCCGAAGCGCTTCCACTCCTTGGGGTCCTGGTTGTGCTCGTCCTTCCAGAACTTGTAGCCCTCGGCCCGCCGGTCGATGATCGCCTCGGCGCCCATCCTGCGGCAGATCTCCGCCTTCTCCTCGCTGGAGACGACGCAGATCGGGTTGGCCCCGCCGGCGAGCGCGAACTGCGTGGCGTACGAGCCGAGTCCGCCGCTCGCGCCCCAGATGAGCACGTTGTCGCCCTGCTTCATCCCGGCGCCGTTGCGGGAGACGAGCTGGCGGTACGCGGTCGAGTTGACCAGTCCGGGAGCGGCCGCCTCTTCCCAGCTCAGGTGCGCGGGCTTGGGCATGAGCTGGTTGGACTTGACCAGCGCGATCTCCGCCAGGCCGCCGAAGTTGGTCTCGAAGCCCCAGATGCGCTGCTCGGGGTCGAGCATCGTGTCGTTGTGCCCGTCCGCGGACTCCAGCTCGACCGAGAGGCAGTGCGCGACGCACTCGTCGCCGGGCCGCCAGGCGTTCACGCCGGGGCCGGTGCGCAGCACGACGCCCGACATGTCGGAGCCGATGACGTGGTACGGGAGGTCGTGGCGCTTGGCCAGCGGGCTGGAGCGGCCGTACTTCTCCAGGAACCCGAAGGTGGACATCGGCTCGAAGATCGAGGTCCACACGGAGTTGTAGTTGACCGAGGAGGCCATCACGGCCACCAGGGCCTCGCCCGGGCCCAGTTCGGGCACGGCCACGTCGTCGACGTGCAGGGACTTGCGCGGGTCCTTGTCCCGCGAGTCGAGGCCGTCGAACATCTCGGCCTCGTCCTTGTGCACGGTCACGGCGCGGTACGACTCCGGGAGAGGGAGGTTGGCGAAGTCGTCGGCCGTCGCCGCGGCGGAGCCGCTGTTGTTGCCAGTGGACGCGAGGATCGCGTCGAGGATCTTGTTCACGGATTGCCTCCGGCGAAGCGCGGATGAGGGAGCACGCTTGAGGGGTCGTCGGGTGTGAGGCAGTGCCGTCGGTGTCGGCGCCCAGTTCGGTTCAGTGGTGCGAAGTGCGCGGGTGAGCGCGGAAGTCGTACGTGCCGGTGACGCGGCGGTCCTGACGCGCGCGGCTGTGGTGCCGCGGGGGCAGCGCCCGGACTTCCCTCAACGTATGACACCCAGTGCCGGACGACAAGGCACTGCGTGCCAAAAACTTCATGTGATTCATGCCGCGCGCAAATGAGCGATCATCGATCATCGCAGGTCAGGAGCGCAGCAAGAGACACGGCAACCCCCTCCGCCGCAGCGGCACGCAACCACTCGCCAAGTGGCCGGCGGTCGAAAAGCAACGTGCCCGCAAGCACCAAAGGGGGCTTGCGGGCACGCGGAACAGCGGCTCAGGGGTGAGGGCCCAACACCCTCACCGGGCGCGGAACATGAAGCGGTCAGCCTTGAAGCGCGTCCTGGATGGTCCGCATGATCTCCGGCAACGGCGCATCCGTACGCGCCACCGTCACCAGGACCTCGCCCTCGCGGGACGCTGAGGCGACCGGCGGCTCCTCGCCGGAGGCCAGGCGGTTCGCGCCGAAGCCGGTGCCGAAGGTCTTGCGGACGATCGCGAAGGCGTGGTCGAGCTGGGCCTCCACATCGCCCACGCCGCCGCTGCGCAGCCACCGGCGCAGTACGTGGTTGTGCGCGGTGACCACGGCGGACGCGGCGACCTCGGCGAGCAGCGGATCGTCGTTGCCGTCCCGGTGCGCGGCCTCGTCGAAGTGGCCGAGCAGATAGCGGGTGAACAGCCGCTCGTAGCGGGCGACGGAGGCGATCTCGCGCTCGCGCAGCGCCGGCACCTCGCGGGTCAGCTTGTAGCGCGCGACGCTGCCCTTCGGCGAGGCCGCGTACATCTTCATGACTTCCTTGATGCCGCGGCACACGGTGTCCAGCGGGTTCTCGTGCGCGGGCGCCGCCTCCAGCACCGCCTGGGCGCGGACCAGGGTGTCGTCGTGATCGGGGAAGATCGCCTCTTCCTTGGACCTGAAGTGCCGGAAGAAGGTGCGGCGGGCCACCCCTGCCTGGGCCGCGATCTCGTCGACGGTCGTCGCCTCGTAGCCCTTCGTGGCGAAAAGCTCCATGGCGGCGGCCGCCAGCTCGCGGCGCATCCGGAGACGCTGAGTGGACGCTGCGCTGGTGCGGGAGGGCTTCACGGGCTCGGACATGTGTGGAACGTTACACGGCGTCACGGGGCCCTCGGGCGGACCGGGCGGACCGCCGCCCGAAGGCTCCAGCAGCCCGCCCCACCCTGCGGCCCGGATCACCGAGCCGCGTACTCGCGGAAGCCGCGCCCCGTCTTCCTGCCGAGGCATCCCGCCGCCACCAGGTGCTCCAGCAGCGGCGCCGGCGCGAGGCCCGGGTCGCGGAACTCGGCGTGCAGCACCTGCTCGATGGCGAGGGAGACGTCCAGGCCGACCACGTCCAGGAGCTCGAAGGGGCCCATCGGGTAGCCGCCGCCGAGCTTCATCGCGGCGTCGATGTCCTCCAGCGAGGCGTAGTGCTCCTGGACCATCTTCACCGCGTTGTTGAGGTACGGGAAGAGCAGCGCGTTCACGATGAACCCCGCGCGGTCGCCGCAGTCCACGGGGTGCTTGCGGACCTTCCCGCACACCTCGCTGACCGTCGCGCGCGCCTCGTCGGAGGTGAGCACCGTGCGCACCACCTCGACCAGCTTCATGGCGGGCGCCGGGTTGAAGAAGTGCATCCCGACCACGTCCTGCGGGCGCGAGGTCGCGCGAGCGCAGGCGACGACGGGCAGCGAGGAGGTCGTGGTGGCCAGCACGGCGCCCTGCTTGCAGACCTTGTCCAGCGTGGCGAAGAGCTGCCGCTTCACCTCCAGGTCCTCGGCCACCGCCTCGACCGCGAGGTCCACCTCGGAGAGTGCGTCCAGCGAGCCGGCGGGGGTGATCAGTGCGAGGGCCGCGTCCCGCGCCTCCTCGGTCATCCGGCCCTTCTTCACGGCGCGCGCGAAGGACTTCCCGATGCGCTCCTTGGCCGCCTGCGCCTTCTCCTCGCTGCGCGCGGCCAGCACGGTCGCGTACCCGGCCTTGGCGAAGACCTCGGCGATCCCGCTCGCCATCGTCCCGGAACCGGCCACCCCGACCGCGCGCACGGGCCGCCCGGCCGCCGCCTCGCCGGCGGCGTCCGGCGTCAGCGCGTCCGGCACGGTCTCGGAGGAACCGGGAGCCTCGTACGTGTAGAAGCCGCGGCCCGCCTTGCGCCCGGTCAGGCCCGCGTCGCTGAGCTGCCGCAGCACCGGCGCCGGCGCGTGCAGCCTGTCGTGGGACTCGGCGTACATGGCGTCCAGGACGGTGCGCGCCGTGTCGATGCCGATCAGGTCCAGGAGCTGGAGCGGGCCCATCGGCAGCCCGCAGCCGAGCCGCATCGCGGCGTCGATGTCCTCGCGCGAGGCGTAGTTGGCCTCGTACATCGCCGCCGCCTGGTTGAGATAGCCGAACAGCAGGCCGTCGGCGACGAATCCGGGACGGTCGCCGACCGCGATCGGCTCCTTGCCCAGCTCGCGCGCGAGCGCGGTGACCGCGTCCACCGCCTCGGGCGAGGTGAGCACCGAGGAGACCACCTCGACCAGCCGCATGGCCGGCGCCGGGTTGAAGAAGTGCAGGCCCAGGACGCGTTCGGGCCGGTCGGAGTCCGCGGCGAGGCGGGTGACCGAGAGCGCGTTGGTGCCCGTGGCGAGGACGGTGTCCGGTTTCACGACGGTGTCCAGTGCGGCGAACACCTGGCACTTGGTGTCGTAGTCCTCCGGCACGACCTCGATGACCAGATCGGCGTCGGCCGCCGCCTGGATCTCGGAGAAGGTGCGGAACCGGGCCAGCACGTCCCGGCGTTCGGTCTCGGTCATCCGCTCGCGGCGCACCGCGCGCGCCGTCGAGGACTCCAGCGCGGCCACGGAAGCGCGCGCGGCGTCCTCGTTCGTGTCGATGCCGATGACTTCGCGGCCCGAGCGGGCGAGGATGTCGGCGATGCCGGTGCCCATGGTGCCGAGGCCGACGACGGCGACGGTGTGCAGAGGCTTCAGGGGCGGACGGTCCATCACGGGACTCCAGAATGTGACGACGAGGATGAGGGGTGCCCGTCGCATGCGTGCGGCGCAGCGGTGCGGCGTCCGCGCGGCTGTCCGCGGGGACGGCGCAGGCACTGCCGAGTGGGAGGTGAGGGTGCGAGAGCACGCGTGCGGTACGGGAGTTGTGGTGCGTGACCGGACGGCCCTGCCCCGGGGCCGCGCCGTACTCGAAACCGAACCGACGGCACTTGCGGCGGCTGCGTCACCAGACCGCCTGAGCGGCCGTGCCGCTCTGCTGAGCACCGTAACTCGTGGGTAACCAGAAAGCCAGGGGTATGGCTTCTTCAGGGCTGTGCGGCACCGGACGAGTGGACTGCCCGGGGGAGGAGGGTCAAGTGGCCGATGCATTCAGCGCGTTGATCGATCGTGTACGGGTGGAGGCGGAACCCGCCGAGTTCGAGCGCCTGGTGAAGCTCGCCCGCGCGGACACCTCGGATGCGCGGGACCTCCTCGCCTCCGTGCTCACCGAGCCGGGACGGCCGCTGTGGGCGCGGGAGCTGGCCTCCTTCGCGCTCGGCGCCGCGGGCGACCCGCGCGCCTTCGAGACGCTGATCTTCATGCTGAACTACCGCGACCCGGTGCGCTGCGCCACCGCCGCGCACGCCCTCGCGCGCCTGCGCGATCCGCGCACCGCGCGCGCCGCGGCCGCGCTCGCGAGCAACGAGCTGCGCACCGGGTACGCGCTGCACGCGGTCCGGCTGCTCACCTCGCTGCGCGCGCCCGAGTCGGTGCCGACCCTGATCTCGGTGCTCCAGCGGCTGCTGATCGGTCCTGTCCATTACTGGCCGATCGCGGAGGCGTGCGTGCAGGGGCTCGGCGCGCTGGGGGACCGGCGCGCGATCCCGGTGCTGGACGCGGCGGCCGAGCACCACAGGCTCTCCCCGGCGGCGAAGGCCGCACGCGCCCGCATCCCGGTGACGGGGCGCCGCCGCTGAGCCTGCGGGGCGCCGGGGGCGGAGGAGCCGGTGCCCCGCCCTCGGCCGCGGTGCGGACGATCTGGGGCGGGTCCGTCTGGAATGAGGGGACACCTGCGGTATGCCGTCCCCGGTCGCCGTCCCGGCACGACGCCGTACAACGGCGGGTTTCGCGGCCCGCGCGGGCGCCGCGCGGGCGCACCACCCCGTAGTGGGGACGGCTCGGCGGAGCGGAAAACGGTCCAGGTGGTGCGCTTGTGCGTCATGCGCTGATCCACTCCGTGATACCGGACATCCTCACCGGGTTTGCCCGGCCGGATCCGGGTGAGAGGTGAAGGGGGGCACACGAGGAGGTGTACGCCCCAGGGACGGGCCGCCCGGCAGATACGGGCAGGCCGGAGTTGGAAATCTCGCCTTACTGGGTACGACGGCTGCGACGGAGCTCTGGTGTCAGTTGTCAGCGAGAAACCGGCTCGGCGAGAACGGCAGGAGCGTGATGAACAGTGGCTTCCCAGGCCACAGCGACCCAGCGGCACCCGGGGGAGGAGACCCTCGCGGGTGGCGAGCTCCAGGGGGAGCAGCACTTCCGGGGGGAAGGCGGCGGTCCGCAGGTGAGGCGGCTTCCGCTGTATCAGGCCGACTCCGCTGAAACCGCCCATTCCGCCCGTGCGTTCGCGAAGCAGTGCCTCACGCACTGGCACATCACCGATCCCTCGTACGTCTCCGACGTCGCGCTCGTGGTGAGCGAGCTGGTCACCAACGCGGTGCGGCACGCCAGCGGCGCCGAGGAGCTGCGCATCGTGCGGCGCGGCGGCGGCATCACGATCGAGGTCGACGACAGCGGCCCCGGACGCCCCGTGGAGCTGCCGCAGAGCCAGGTGCGCCCGCACGGCAGGGGCATGGCGATCGTCTCGGCGCTCGCCTGCCGCTGGTCGGTCCAGATGCGCGAGAGCGGACGGAAGACGGTGCGCGCCGTACTCGGACACGCCCCGGAGGGCGCGACGCCCGCCGCGGCCTAGTCAGGTCCGCAGCAGTGCGAACGCCTCCACCTCGATGAGGAGTTCGGGGCGTACGAGGGCGGCGACCTGTACCGCGGTGCTGGCCGGCGGGTGCGCGGTGTCCACGTGCGCGTCCCGTGCCTCCCGTATGGCGGGGAGGTGGGCCACGTCCGTCACGTAGAAGGTCAGCTTGACCACGTCGGCGAAGGTGGCCCCGGCCTCGGTGAGGCAGCGGCCCAGATTCTCGAAGACCTGGTGCGCCTGTGCAGCGGGGTCGTTCTCGCCGACCAGCGCGCCCTTCTCGTCCAGCGCGATCTGTCCCGACAGGGCGATGAACCGGCCCTCGCCCCATACGACATGGCTGTAGCCGTTGCCGGGGGCGACGCCCGGGGGCGCTGCGACGTGTGTGAGATGCGGCATCCGCGCATCATGTCCCGGTCGCGGGTCCCGCGCCATCCCTTTTCGGCCACCTGATCGCGGGCGGACGCGCAGGTCAACGGCGCTCACAGCAGGCTGAGTTGGGTGCCCTCCTCGGGGCGGGGGCACAGCGGGGGCCCTGAACTGCTCTGCGGCGGCACGGCACGGTGCCCGCGCGGACCGCTGGGGCCGATCCCGTACTCCTCCGCCAGCTCGTGCACCTGGCGCGTGATCCGCCGCTGGTACCACTTGGGCGCGTACGCGCCGTCCGCGTACAGCGCCTCGTAGTGCCGTACGAGGCCGGGGTGGTGTGCGGCGAGCCACTGCATGAACCACTCCCGTGCGCCGGGCCGCAGATGCAGCGCGAGCGGCGTCACCGACGAGGCCCCGGCCGCGGCGACGGCCCGCACGGTCTCGCGCAGCTTGTCCGGCGCGTCGCCGAGGAACGGGATCACGGGGGCCATCAGCACCCCGCACGGAATGCCGTGCTCGCTCAGGGTGCGCACCACGTCGAGGCGGCGCTCGGGCGCGGGGGTGCCGGGTTCGACCGTGCGCCACAGCTCCTCGTCGAGGAAGCCGACCGACACCGAGACCCCGATGTCGGAGACCGCGGCGGCCGAACGCAGCAGGTCCAGGTCGCGGAGGATCAGCGTGCCCTTGGTGAGGATGGAGAAGGGGTTCGCGTAGTCGCGCAGCGCGGTGAGGATGCCCGGCATCAACCGATAGCGGCCCTCTGCCCGCTGGTAGCAGTCGACGTTGGTGCCCATCGCGATGTGCTCGCCGCGCCAGCCGCGCCCGCCCAGTTCGCGGCGCAGCACCTCGGGCGCGTTCACCTTCACCACGATCTGGGAGTCGAAGCCCTCGCCGGTGTCCAGGTCCAGATACCGGTGGGTGCCGCGCGCGAAGCAGTAGACGCAGGCGTGGGTGCAGCCCCGGTACGGGTTCACGGTCCATTCGAACGGCATCCGCGAGGCGCCGGGCACCCGGTTCACCACCGAGCGGGCCCGCACCTCGTGGAAGGTGACGCCGCGGAACTCGGGGGTGTCGAACTGCCTGGTCACCGTGCCGGTGCCGAACAGGGCGCCGGGCCCCGACGCCCCGTCGTCGCTCAGGTTGTCCCAGCGCATGCAGCCTCCTCGATGGTCTTCCGTGCCGTGTGCGACCCCCGGTACTCGAATAGAACACCTGTTCCCTCCAGGGCTGTCAAGCTGGATTTTGGTGGGCGGCGGGATGGTGATTGGCTTGCCGCCGGGGCCGCGGTGACCGCCGGAAGCCCCGCCAGGCGCGTACGACAGGAGGAGCAATGGCGCAGGTCGAGGCCACCACGCAGCGAGAGATCGCGGCCAAGCCGGACGACGTGTTCGACGCGCTCGCTGACTACAGCGAGACCCGGAGCAGGCTGCTGCCGGGCCAGTTCAGCGAGTACGAGGTGCGCGAGGGCGGCGACGGCGAGGGCACCGTCGTGCACTGGAAGCTCCAGGCCACCAGCAAGCGGGTGCGCGACTGCCTGCTGGACGTCACCGAGCCCGCCGAGGGCGAGCTGGTGGAGAAGGACCGCAACTCCTCGATGGTCACCACCTGGCGGGTCACGCCGGGCGCCGCCGAGAACACCTCCCGCGTCGTGGTCACCACCACCTGGAACGGCGCGGGCGGCATCGGCGGCTTCTTCGAGAAGACCTTCGCGCCCAAGGGCCTCGGCCGCATCTACGACGAGCTGCTCGCCAAGCTCGCCTCCGAGACGGAGAAGTGACCGCGGGGGTCCGCGGCGCGGTGGACGGTGCGGTGACGCACGACCGCCCGCGGACCCTCACCGTTACGAGTGGTTTTCCCCGCGGCGCGGGCGTACGCCGGGCGTGCCGCCCCGCCGCGAAAGCCCCTGATGAGCGCCTGACGGGCGCCCCGGGCGGGGGAGTTGGGGCCTCCGCGTGCCGACTCCCCCGCCCGCGTGCCGGACTTGCTGTGGCTTGTCGCGTGATGCGAAAAAGCTGCACCGGAATCCGAGGACGGCGCGACAAGGGGAGAGCCATGAGCGGGACGACTCTCGGTGGTGGCGACCGGTCCCCGGCGGTCGTCGAAGTGAGCCTGGAGATCCCGGAACTTCCCGGGGGCGCCGAGCAGTTCCACGGCGCGGCGGCCCAGGACGACCTTCAGGCCCAGGCAGCGACCCACGCGCCGGCCGCGTACGACCCCACGGCGTCACGGCAGGCGCCGCCCGTGCTCGCGCCGCGCCCGCAGCCGGGGCAGGGGCCACCGGCCCCGGGGCCCGAACTCGCAGGCCAGACGTACGAAGAGGAGCCGGCGCCCGAGGAGGACGGCAGCGGCGGCGAGGACGCCGGGCCGCGCTTCAGCCCCCGCCGCGTGCGGTTCGTCTTCCTCGGGCTGATGCTCGCGCTGCTGCTGGCCGCGCTCGAACAGACCATCGTGGCCACGGCCTTGCCCCGCATCGTCGGCGAACTGCACGGCCTGGACAGGATGTCCTGGGTCGTCACCGCGTACCTGCTGGCCACGACCGTCGTGATGCCCGTGTACGGCAGGCTCGGCGACCTCTTCGGGCACAAGAACGTCTTCCAGTTCTCCATCGTGGTCTTCCTGCTGGGCTCGGGGCTCGCGGGCTGGGCCGGGTCGATGGACGAGCTGGTGATCTACCGCGCGGTGCAGGGCGCCGGCGCGGGCGGGCTCATGATCGGGGTCCAGGCGATCATGGGCGAGATCGTCCCGGCCCGGCAGCGCGGCCGCTACATGGGCCTGATCGGAGCCGTGTTCGGGCTCGCCTCCATCGCCGGGCCGCTGCTCGGCGGGTGGCTCACCGACGCGTACTCCTGGCGCTGGTGCTTCTACCTCAACGTGCCGGGCGGACTGCTCACCCTGCTCGTGGTGGGTCTGGTGCTGCGGATGCCCCGGCCGCGCGACCGCGGCCGGATGGACGTGATCGGCCCGCTGCTGCTCGGCGTGTTCTCCACCTGCCTCGTGCTGCTGACCAGTTGGGGCGGCACCACGTACGAGTGGGACCACCCGGTGATCCTCGGGCTCGGCGCCGGCGGCCTCTCCAGCCTGCTGCTCTTCCTGATCGTCGAGCACTCGGCCGCCGAACCGATCCTGCCGCTGCGGCTCTTCCGCGACCAGGTCTTCACCCTCACGGGGCTGATCGGCGCCGCCGTGGGCGTCACGCTCTTCGGCGCATCCAGCTATCTGCCGACCTTTCTCCAGATGGTCGAGGGCGTCAGCGCCACCGAGTCGGGGCTGCTGATGGTGCCCATGATGGGCGGGGTCGTGGTGGCCTCCGTGCTCTCCGGGCAGCTCATCTCGCGTACGGGGCGCTACAAGGTCTTCGTGGTGCTGGGCTGCGCGCTGGCGGCCGAGGGCATGTGGCTGCTCTCGGGGCTGGGCGAGGACACACCGCGCGAGACCTACAGCCTCTGGCTGGGCGTGCTCGGCCTTGGCATCGGCTTCGTGGTCCCGGTGCTGGTGCTGGCCGTGCAGAACTCCGTACCCGCGACCGACCTCGGCGCCGCCACCAGCGGCAACAACTACTTCCGGCAGGCGGGCGGCAGCGCGGGCGCCGCCGTCTTCGGCACCCTCTTCGCCCACCGGCTCGCCGAGGGGCTCCGGCGCGAGCTGCCGCCGGACCCCGGCGTACGGCTGCCCGACCCGCAGTCGGTGACCCCGCAGCTCGTGCACGCGCTGCCGGAGCCGCTGCGCGAGGGGTACGTGCGCGCGTACGCCGACGCCATGCCGCGGATCTTCCTCTACCTCGTGCCGGTGCTCCTCCTCGGGCTCCTGCTCGCCCTCTTCCTGAAGGAGAAAACCCTGGTGTCCCACAACGCCCCGGTCCCCGGCTCCACCGCAGGCGACGGCACGGCACCCGGACCGCACGTCCCCGGCACCCGCGGTACCGCGGCACGTTCGGCCGAGGTACGCACCACCGTGGAGTGCCCGCCCGCCGGCGTACCGGTCTGCGGCAGCGTGCGGCACCACGACGGGAGCACGGTGCCGCGCGCCGCGCTGACCCTGATCGACACCTCGGGCCGCCAGGTGGGACGTGGCGCCACCGGCGACGACGGGCGCTACGCGCTGAGCACCCCGGGCAGCGGCGCGTACGTGATGATCGCCGCCGCCGGAGGGCACCAGCCGCAGGCGGTCAGCGTGAGCGTGGGCGAGCACCCGGTCGAGCTGGACGTGGTCCTCGGCGGCGCGGGACGGCTGGCCGGGAACGTGCTGACCGCCGACGGGCTCCCGGTGCGGGACGCCTCGGTCACCCTCACCGACGTGCGCGGCGACGTGGTGGCCAGCACCCGCAGCGGGCGCGAAGGGGGGTATGTGATCGGCGAGTTGGTGGCGGGCGAATACACCCTCGCGGCGAGCGCGCCCGCGTACCGGCCGGCGGCACTGCCCGTCTCGGTGCAGGCCTCGCGAGAGACCCGGCAGGACATCGAGCTCGCCGGGGGTGCGGTGCTGCGGGGCACGGTGCGGGCCAACGGGGGCCGTGCGGTGGAGGATGCGCGGGTCACGCTGCTGGACGCGGCGGGCAACGTGGTGGACACCGCGACCACCGGGGCCGATGGGGGGTTCCGCTTCGTGGATCTGGCGTCGGGGGAGTACACCGTGGTCGCTTCCGGTTATCCGCCGGTGGCCACCGTGCTGCAGATCGCCGGGGGCGGAAGGACCGAGCGCGACCTGCAACTGGGGCACGAGGACTGAACGTTCGCGGGGCTGCGGACGTGCCGGGCGGCCGCTCCGGGAGAGCTTCCGGCGCGATCGCGCGCGGTGCGCGTGCGCCCGGCGCACCACCGATTCCGGCGTTGCCCCGCACGGCGCGCACCTGCCGCCGTACCGTGGAGTCGGCCGGTGCGGGAAGGGAGAGCGTCCCCATGGAACGTGCGGGAGGAGATGCGGTGGGAGGGGCGCGGGCACGGATGCCCGGGCGCCTTCCGCTCGCGGTGGTCGTCGTCGACGACGAGGGTGCCGTCTCGCACTGGAGCAGCGGGGCGCGCAGGCTCTTCGGGCACACGCGCGAGGAGGCGGTGGGGATGCCCGCCGCCGATCTGATGCCGGTGTCCGGCGCGCTGGAGGAGCTGGGCGGCCCCGGCACGCCGGTGACCGGCGTCGGCGAGGGCGCCGACTGGGACGCCTCGCTCGGCGGCCGTACGAGCTTCCCCACCGCGGGGTGGGCGCGCTCGGGCAGCGCCGACGGGCGGCACGGCGACCTGGTCTGGTGGGCGTATCCGCTGATCGGGCCCGGCATCGGGCGGCTGCTCGTGCTGGCGGCCGACGCCTCGCGCATCCATATCGACCCGGCGGAAGCGGCCGCGGAGGACGGGCGCGCGGAAGACGAGGCTGTGGAGGACGGGGCCGCGGCGGACGGATCGGCGGACACGCTGTCGGAGGGCGCGCGGTCGGCGGACGCGTTGTCGGAGGACGTGCGGCCCGAGGGTGCTGAGGCCGCGGGCGCGCGGCTCGAGGGCGCCGAGGCGGTCGGCGCAGAGCCGCTGGAGCCGGCCGGCGCCGAGGTCGAACGGCGGCGCGTGGTCCCCGGGTTCGCGCTGCACACCGACTTCCCCGGGGCCGAGCGGCTGGCCCGCGAGCTGCCGCAGATCCTGCCCAGCATGAGCCCGCAGGAGGGCGCCAGGATCGTCGCGCAGGTGCTGGAGCTGGGCTATCCGGTGCTGGAGGTGAGCAGCCACGACCGGGTGCCGGTCACGCCCGACTGGGGCGTGCCGCGCCGGGTCGAGCGCCGCACGCGGCTGCTGCGCGCCGCCGCCGAGCGGGACATCGACCCGGAGGCCGCCGAGGCCGCGGCCCACGAGCTGGAGTCCGACCTCGAGTACGCGGCGGTGCGCGAGCGCCTGGAGTTCCTCAACGAGGTGAGCGGGCGCATCGGTTCATCCCTCGACCTGGCCCGTACGATCCAGGAGGTCAGCGAGGCTGTGGTGCCGCGCTTCACGGACGTGGCCGGCACCTATCTGCGCGAACAGGTCGTCGCGGGCGAGGGCTTCCCCGAGGGCACGCCCGACGCCACGACCATGTGGCACCGGGTCGCGGTCGAGCACAACGACGAGCCGGGCCGCTGGGACGACGTCGTGCCGGTCGGCGAGACCATGCCGTTCCCGGTGCAGACGCCCTTCTTCCAGTGCATGACGACCGGCGAGCCGGTGCTGGTGCCGCGGATCAGCGAGGAGATGGGCAACCGCATCGCCTCGCAGTTCGAGAAGCGGGACATCAGCCCGCTGATCAACAACCGCTCGATGCTGGTGGTCCCGCTCAAGGCGCGGGACGTGGTGCTCGGCTTCATGATCCTGCTGCGGCATCCGCTGCGCGCGGAGTTCAACGACATGGACCGGGTCACCGGCGCCGAGCTCGCCGCGCGTGCGGGCCTGGTGCTCGACAACGCGCGCATGTACACGTACCAGGAGAACGTCGCCGAGACGCTCCAGGACAGCATGCTCCCGCGCATCCAGCCGCGGATGGCGGGCTGCGACACGGCCACCCGCTATCTGCCGGGCACGCGGCTCGGACGGATCGGCGGCGACTGGTTCGACACCGTGAAGCTGCCGGGCTCGCGCACCGCGCTGGTGGTCGGCGACGTGATGGGGCACGGGCTCAACTCGGCCGCGATGATGGGCCAGCTCCGCACCGCCGTGCAGACCATGGCGGCCCTCGACCTGGAGCCCGCGCATCTGCTGCGCAAGCTGGACGACCTGGCGCAGCGGCTGGGTGACGGATACCTCGCTACGTGTCTGTACGCGGTCTACGACCCGATCAGGAGCGAGCTGCGGATGGCCAACGCCGGTCATATCCCGCCCGTTCTGGTCCGCGCCGACGACGGCTCCAGCCGGCTCCTCGACCTGCCCACCGGCGCCCCGATCGGCGTCGGCGGCGTTCCCTTCGAGACGGTGACCGTCCCCGTGCGGCCCTCCGACCGGCTGGTGCTGTGCACCGACGGGCTGGTGGAGGTGCGGGGTTCGGACATCGGCGAGGGCCTTGCCGCGCTGTGCGAGTCGGCGGCGCACCCCGCGGCCTCCATGGACGACGCCTGCGACACGATCATCCGCGCGCTGGCCCGCAGCACCCTCTCCGAGCGCGGCGGGCGCAAGGACGACGTGGCGCTCCTGATGGCCCGGCTGAACGGCATCCCGCTGGAGGACGTGGCCAGTTGGCGGCTGCCCCGCGAGCCGCGCGCGGTGCGCCGCGCACGCGAACTCGTCCGCGAGCAGCTCGCCTCCTGGGGCCTGGACGGCGGCGCGGTCGAGGACACCGCGGTGCTGCTGACCAGCGAGATCTTCACCAACGCCGTACGGCACGCGGACGGCGAGCGCGCCGAGCTCCGCCTCGTACGGGCCGATGCGCTGCAGTTCGAGGTGACCGACGCCGACCCGGCGCTGCCGGTGCTGGTGGATGCCGCGCCCGACGACGAGTACGGACGCGGGCTGCGGGTGGTCAGCCGCCTCGCGCGCGAATGGGGCACCAGCCGGACCCGTAGGGGCAAGACGGTGTGGTGCGAGCAGGCGCTGCCGGGCTGAGGGGCCTGCTCAGGGCCCGTTCGGGAGCCGGGGGCGCGGGTGGACGCGGCGGTGCGCCCCTGACACGGCCACGGAACCGGGCCCCGAGGGGGCGCAAACCCCCTGGTTGCGGGGACAGTTGAGGGACATACTCCCTGATCCCTGCAATCTTCAACCACGCGCCTGGGGGAGACCCATGAACGTCTCGATGCGGTACGCGGAGTCCTGGGAGAGCTTCTGGAGGGACGCGCCGCCCGGAGCGGGCTCGGTGGCCTGGGACGCCGCTCCCGACAGCACCGCCGCGCTCCATCTGCCGCTGCTGGAGCGCTACTCCCACGGCGGGCTGCCGATGATCGACGCGGGCTGCGGGAACGGCACGCAGACGCTGTTCCTCGCCGAGCGCTATCCGCGGGTGCTCGGCTTCGACCTGTCGGGCGAGGCGGTGGAGCGGGCGGCGAAGGCGGCCGAGGCCGCGCGCGAGGAGCTGGGCGAGCGGGGGAGAGCGGGGCGCGGGGGTCAGGCGCCGCGGGTGGAGTTCCGGCAGCTCGACGCCACCGACCTCGCCGCCGTACGGGAACTCCACGACGAACTCGGCGACGCCGACGTCTACATGCGCGGCGTCCTGCACCAGGCCCAGCCGGACGACCGGCGCACGGTGGCCTCCTCACTCGCGGCGCTGATCGGCGAGCGGGGGTGCGCGCTGGTGGTGGAGCCCGCGGCGGCGGCCAAGCAGGTCATGCTGCGGCTGATGGGGCGTGAGGAGGGGCCTCCGCCGCAGTTGGAGGCGATCTTCGGGCACGGCATCGAGCCGA
The DNA here is from genome assembly GCF_039605595.1 of Streptomyces odontomachicola. Classification (NCBI taxonomy): domain Bacteria; kingdom Bacillati; phylum Actinomycetota; class Actinomycetes; order Kitasatosporales; family Streptomycetaceae; genus Streptomyces; species Streptomyces odontomachicola. Next base: position 316,652 of record NZ_JBCFOK010000008.1, on the reverse strand, counting down.
TGGACATGCCGGACGAGGAGCTGCCCGCGTACTTCCGCGGCGAGGGGCTCACCGTCCTGGCCAGCGGGACGATGCCGCTGAGCCTGACGGTCTCCGAGGAGGACGGCTCGTACGTGACGCTGCCGAGCAACTGGCTGGTGGCCTCGCGGGTTTAGGGCGTGTCGCCTCGCGGACCCAGGGCGTGTCGTACGGCGCGGCCCGGATCGGACCGCGCGGCCTGTCACCGATGGCCGACCGCCCTTCGTGTCGTCTTCCGCCGCGGCGGAAACACCGTGTTCCGCCGCGGCGGGAGGGTGCGGCGACATACCGCGCGGGCAGTTATCCACAGGGGTGTTACGGGCATCATCGACCGCGTAACGTTCCGGGCATGAAGATCCTCATCAGTGCGGACATGGAGGGCGCCACGGGCGTGACCTGGCCCGCCGACGTGCTGCCCGGCACTCCTCAGTGGGAGCGCTGCCGGTCGATGTTCACCTCCGACGTGAATGCCGCGGTGCGCGGTTTCCTCGACGCCGGCGCCGATGAGGTCCTCATCAACGAGGCCCACTGGACCATGCGCAATCTGCTGCTGGAGGAGCTGGACGAGCGGGCACAGATGCTCACCGGGCGGCACAAGGCGCTGAGCATGGTCGAGGGCGTGCAGCACGGCGACGCCGACGGCATCGCCTTCGTCGGGTATCACACCGGCGCCGGCGACGAGGGCGTCCTCGCGCACACCTATCTGGCCAACTCCCTCACGGGCGTGTGGGTGGACGGCGTGCGCGCGAGCGAGGGCCTGCTCAATTCCCTGGTCGTCGCGGAGTTCGGGGTGCCGGTCGTGCTCGTGACCGGCGACGACCGCACCGTCGAGGACGCCAAGGGCTATGCCCCTGACGCCCGCGCCGTCGCGGTCAAGGACTACGTCTCGCGGTATGCCGCGGTCTGCCGCACCCCGGCCCGCACCGCCGCCGACATCCGCGCCGCCGCGCGCGAGGCACTGGCGCTCGCCGGGAGAAGGGCGCCCGCCCCGCCCCGGCCGCGCGAGGTGGAGATGGAGTTCGACGCGGAGCACTTGGCGGGAGCGGCCACCGTGGTGCCGGGCGTCGAGCGCACGGGCGAGAGGCGGGTGGGATACACCGCGCCGGACATGTATGAGGGAATCCGCTGCTTCAAGGCGGTCACGACCGTCGTCTCGTCAGCGGTGGAGGAGCAGTATGGCTGAGTACGACGGGGGAGACGGAGTGGCTGTGCGCGGAGCGGACAGGGACGAGGCGGCCTCGCGGGGCGCGGCGCCGGAGCACATCGATGCGCGGGCACTGGACGAGGTGGTCACCTTCACCTCGGAGCTGATCCGCATGGACACCACCAACCACGGCCACGGCGAGGGCCACGAGCGCCCCGCTGCGGAGTACGCGGCCCGGCTGCTGTCCGAGGCGGGCCTCGCGCCGCGGCTGCTGGAGAAGTCGCCGGGCCGGACCAACGTGGTCGCCCGCGTCGAGGGCACCGACCCGGGAGCCGACGCCCTGCTGGTGCACGGCCACCTGGACGTGGTCCCGGCCCAGCCGGCCGACTGGAGCGTGCACCCCTTCTCCGGCGAGATCAGGGACGGTGTCGTGTGGGGCCGCGGCGCCATCGACATGAAGAACATGGACGCCATGGTCCTCTCCACCGTCCGCGCCTGGGCGCGCGCCGGTGTCCGCCCGCGCCGCGACATCGTGCTCGCCTTCACCGCCGACGAGGAGGACAGCGCGGAGTATGGAGCGGGCTATCTCTCCGAGCAGCACGCGGAGTTGTTCGAGGGCTGCACCGAGGGCCTGAGCGAGTCCGGCGCCTTCACCTTCCACGCGGGCGACGGGCTGCGGCTCTATCCGGTCGCGGCGGGGGAGCGCGGCACCGCGTGGCTGAGGCTCACCGCCAGGGGCAGAGCGGGCCACGGCTCCAAGGTCAACCGCGAGAACGCCGTGAGCAGACTCGCCTCCGCCGTACACCGCATCGGGGAGCATCACTGGCCGCTGCGCCTGACACCGACCGTGCGCGCCGCGCTCGGCGAACTCGCCCTCGCGCGCGGCCTGCCGGCCCCCGACGTGGACGCGACCGACTTCGACATGGACGCCTTCCTGGCCCGGCTGGGCCCGGCCGCCTCGCTGGTCGAGCCCACGGTGCGCAACAGCGCCAACCCGACCATGCTCGACGCGGGCTACAAGGTGAATGTCATCCCCGGCACCGCCACCGCCTCCGTCGACGGCCGGGTGCTGCCGGGTGGCGAGCGGGAGTTCACCGAGACCCTCGACCGGCTGACGGGACCCGACGTCGACTGGGACTACCAGCACCGCGAAGTGCCCCTGGAGGCCCCCGTGGACGGCCCGACCTTCGCCGCGCTGCGGGAGTCGCTGGAGCACTTCGACCCCGGCGCCCGCGTCGTGCCGTATTGCATGTCGGGCGGCACCGACGCCAAGCAGTTCTCCCGCCTGGGCATCGCGGGGTATGGCTTCTCCCCGCTCCGGCTCCCCGAGGGCTTCGACTACCAGGCGCTGTTCCACGGGGTGGACGAGCGGGTTCCGGTGGACGCGCTGCACTTCGGCGTCCGCGTCCTGGACCGCGCGCTGCGCGCCCTCTGACCCCCCAGGGCTCCGTTCCGCCCTGGCCGCGCGCCGCACAGGGCGCACCCGCCGCGACCCCCGCGGTTCTCCGTCCGTTCCCAGGAGGCTGACAGCAGATGGTCATCACCCAGGCCCCCTACGGCACTTGGCCGTCCCCCATCGACGCCGGGCTCGTCGCCGCGCACGACGGCAGGCCCGAGTATCTGGGCGCCGTCGGCGAGGAGGTGTGGTGGACCGAGCCCCGCCCCGAGGAGGGCGGCAGGCGCGCCCTGATGCGGCTGCGCACCGACCGGCACGAAGCCCCCGAGCCGGTGCTCCCCGCCCCGTGGAACGTGCGCAATCGCGTCATCGAGTACGGCGGCCGCCCCTGGGCCGGCGCGCAGCGCGGCGAGGGCGGGCCCGTCGTGGTGTTCACGCACTTCGCCGACCAGCGGATGTATGCGGTGGAGCCGGACCGCGGCGGGGCCCCGCGCCCGCTCACCCCGCTCTCCGCCGCCGTGCCCGGGGGGCTGCGCTGGTGCGACCCCGTGGTGCTGGTGGAGCGGGGCGAAGTGTGGTGCGTGATGGAGGAGTTCACCGGGAGCGGCGCCACCGAGGTGCGCCGGGTGCTGGCCGCCGTTCCGTTGGACGGCTCGGCCGCCGAGGACCGCTCCCGCGTGCGCGGGCTGAATCCCGGTGACGCCAACCGCTTCCTCACCGGCCCGCGCGTCTCGCCCGACGGCCGCTCCGTGGCCTGGATCGGCTGGGACCACCCGGACATGCCGTGGGACAGCACGGTGGTGAAGACCGCGCGGATCGACGGGGACGGGACTCTGGGCGGGGTGCGCACTGTCGCGGGCGGCGACGGCGAGTCCGTACCGCAGGCGGAGTGGGCACACGACGGCTCCCTGCTGTACGCATCGGACCGCAGCGGCTGGTGGAATCTCTACCGGGTCGGCGCCGACGCCGTGCACTCCGGCGGCGGTGCCCGCACCGCGCTGTGCCGCCGCAGGGAGGAGTTCGCCGCGGGCATCTGGAAGATCGGGCAGCGCTGGTTCGCGCCGCTGCCCAGCGGCCTGATCGCCACTGTGCACGGGCGCGGCTCCATGACCCTCGGCGTCCTGGACCCGGAGACCGGCGACCTGGTGGACGCGCCGGGCCCCTGGACGGAGTGGGCGCCCGAGCTCGCCGTCACCGACACCCGGGTCTCCGGCATCGCCGCGAGCCCGCGCAGCGGGTACGAGATCGTCGAGCTGGACACCTGCACCGGGCACAGCCTGGTGGTCGCCGCCAAGCACGAGGACCCGGTCGACCCGTCGTTCTACCCCGAGCCGCTGATCCGCACGTTCACCGGGCCCGACGGACGGGAGATCCACGCCCACCTGTATCCGCCGCACCACCCCTCCTACCGCGCGCCCGACGACGAGGCGCCGCCCTATGTGGTGTGGGCGCACGGCGGCCCCACCAGCCGCGCCCCCCTCGTACTCGACCTGGAGATCGCCTACTTCACCTCGCGCGGCATCGGCGTCGCCGAGGTCAACTACGGCGGCTCCACCGGCTACGGAAGGGAGTACCGCGAGCGGCTGCGCGAGCAGTGGGGCGTCGTGGACGTCGAGGACTGCGCCGCGGTCGCCCGCACCCTGGCCGAGGAGGGCACGGCCGACGCGGCGCGGCTCGCCATCCGCGGCGGCAGCGCGGGCGGCTGGACCAGCGCCGCGTCCCTCACCGCACCCGCCACGGCCGGGCTGTACGCCTGCGGCACCATCAGCTACCCCATCCTCGACCTGGAGGGCTGGGCCACGGGCGAGACGCACGACTTCGAGTCGCAGTATCTGGAGTCCCTGGTCGGCCCGTTGGAGCACTACCCCGGGCGGTATCGCGAGCGTTCCCCGATCACCCGCGCGGGGCGGATCGCCGCGCCGTTCCTGCTGCTCCAGGGCCTGGACGACGTGATCTGTCCGCCGGTCCAGTGCGAGCGCTTCCTGAAACGGGTGGGCCGCAGCACCGTTCCGCACGCGTACATCGCCTTCGAGGGCGAGGGCCACGGCTTCCGCCGCGCCGAGACGATCGTCCACGCGCTGGAGGCCGAACTCTCCCTGTACGCCCAGACCTTCGGCACCCCCCGCGAGGACGTCCCCACCCTGGAGCTGAGCAAGTGACCGCGGCCGAGGGCACCGCGGCCGACCCCTTCGGCGAGCCGGACCACACACTCGCCGAGCCGCACGCCCTGCTCTCCGCCTATCTGGACGTGTATCGGGACGCCCTGCTGCGCAAGCTCGACGGCCTCCCCGAGGCGGAGCTGCGCCGCTCCGCGCTGCCCTCGGGCTGGACCCCGCTGGAGCTGGTCCACCACCTGCGGCACGTCGAACGCCGCTGGCTGCGCTGGGGTTTCCTCGGCGAGGACGTGCCCGCGCCGTGGGGCGACGCCGACGCGGAGGGCCGCTGGCGTGTGCCGGCCGACGCGTCCGCCGAGGCGGTGTTCGCTGCCTTCCGCGAGCAGTGCGCCGACTCGCGCCGCATCGTGGAGGGCGCTCCGCTCGCCGCCCGCGCCGCGGTGGGCGGCCGGTTCGCCACGGCCGAGGAGGCGCCCACGCTGGCGTGGATCCTGTGCCACCTGTTCCAGGAGTACGCCCGCCACGTGGGCCAGTTGGACGTCGTGCGCGAGATGACCGACGGGGAGGTGGGCGAGTAGGGCCGCGCGGGGCCGGGGTAGCCTGCTGCGGCTGTCGTGCGGAATGAGGGGGTACGTCGTGTCGTTCGGGCCGCCACCTGCGGGATTCGGGCCACCGCCGGAGGCCGAGGGGGAGCGGGGTGCGGGTTCGCCGGCCGCGCCTGTGGGTTCGCCGCCTGCGGCCCAGCAGCCATCCGTACCCCCGTCCGCGCCGGGGTGGGTCGCGCCGACCGACGTCGAGCAGGCGCTGTACGACGCGAAGGTGCGGGGTGACTGGGACGCGTACTTCGCCACGCTCGGGCGGGAGTTGCTGTACTTCGAGGTGGTGCGGGAGAAGGCGGAGGACGGCGGCATATATCCCGTGTTCACCAGGCTGCCGCGGACCAAGGAGAGCTGGTGGCCGGTCTACACGGCCGGGATGCTGCCCGCGCCCGGTCCTGACCAGGTGTTCCACTCCGAGACCCTCCGCTGGCTGGCCCGCACCTGGCGGAAGAGCGACCCGCCGTTCCTCGTGGTGAACCCCGGTTCCCCGTGCGAGGCGTATCTGCCCGCCGCGCCGCCGCAGTCCGACGCATGGGCCAGGCACCAGTCGGAGGTACCGCTCCTGGACCTGCCCAGACGCCTCAGGACGCTGCGCGTCGGCGGACCGCTGCACGGCCCGGTCGCGCACGGCCTCGCCTGCTCCGCACAGCTCAGCGTGAAGAACAGGCTCATCTGGAACGCCATGGCCTGGCACGGCACCGGGTACATCGACGAGCGCCGGATGCTCAAGGAGTGGTGGGGCATCCACGACCGCGAGGAGTGGGCCGAGACCCTGCGGCGGCTCCAGGAGGCCGACATGGTCAGCCCCGTCTGGGAGTTCGTGCTCGGCCTGCGGCGCAGTCTCGCCCGGGACTTCGGCGGACACGTCGACACCGAATACTGGCGCCAGGCCGCCGCCCGCGTCCTGCGCGGCCGCGCCTCCGAGGTGGTGATCACCCCGGACGGCGTGACGTCCGACCCGCGGCCGGAGTCCGAGGTCGAGGCCCAGATCGTGGGCGTGCAGCGGCTGATCGGCCGGATCACGCGGTATGAGGCGCGCTTCCGCGCCGACGGCCTGCTGGAGGGCGACCAGTTCGTCCGCTCCGCCGACGCCTGGGACCTGGGCCGCGCCTCCGCGATGGCCCTGTGGGGCCTGGGCGCGCGCTACTGCACCCTGGAGGAGGCGGAGCGGCACGTGATCACCGCGGGCAGGCACTGCGCGCGCGAGTACCACTCGTGGAAGGACCTCTCCGTGGGCTTCGCGCTCGGCCGCTGCCTGCACTTCGACGAGGAGGAGTTCGGGAGCTGGTACGAGGAGATGCGGGAGGCCCACCACATCCTCACCTCCGACCCCGGAAGCCCCTGGCTCAACATCCCCTTCCGCTAGCGGACGTGGAGGGGCGGCGCCTTCGTACCGCCGTCGCGCCTATCGACGCCGAGGCCACCGCCGCGATGCCGAGCCACTGGGGCCAGGCCAGGTGCTGGCCCAGGAGCAGCAGGCCGAAGACCGCGCCGGCCGCGGGCTCCAGGCTGGTGAGGACGCCGAAGACGCGGGGCGGGAGGCGACGCAGCGCCTCCAGGTTGCAGGAGTAGGGCAGCACGCTGGAGAGCACCGCGATCACGGCGGCGACGGCGAGGACGCGGGGTTCCAGGAGCGCGCTCCCCGCGTGGGCGACGCCGTAGGGGAGGGACAGCAGCGCGCCCCACGCGACGGCGAGGGCGAGGCCCTGGCCGCCGCTGACCCGCCGCGCGAGGCGGGCCGAGACCAGGATGTAGCCGCCCCAGCAGCAGGCGGCAGCGGCGGAAAGGGCCAGTCCTGCGGCCTCCAGGGGGACCCCGCCGTTGCCCAGCAGCACCACTCCGGCCGCGGCGAGCGCCGCCCACAGCAGGTCCTGTACGCGGCGCGCCCCGACCAGCGCGATGGTGAACGGCGCCAGGAACTCCACCGTCGCGACCGCACCCAACGGCACCCGGTCCACGGCCTCGTAGAACGCGAGATGGTGCCCGGCCAGCAGCGTTCCGGCCGCGAGCACGGTGGCCCAGGTGCGCCCGCTCCAGCGCAGCCCGGGCCGCCACAGCGCGACCAGCGCCACGGCCGCGACCGCCAGCCGCAGCGCGACCACGCCGGGGGCGCCCACCTGCGGGTAGATGCGCGGCGCGAGGGCCGCGCCGAACTGCATGCCGCACACGCCGAACAGCACCAGCGCGGGAGCGGGCGCCCGGCCGAGCGCATGCGCCGCCGCATCCGCCGTCGTACGGGAAGGAGTCGTACGGGCGGGAGTCGAGCCATCCCGCTGTGCCGTTCCGTCGATGGTCTCGATGGGTCCGCTCTCCCGCCGTCTCGTGCACCTCGTACGCCCCCTCCCTCACCGGGGCCGCCCCCTGCAACCCGGAGAGCGGTCGTGATCTTCCCGGCTGGGTAGAGTCGCGCGGGTACGGGGGCGAACATCTGTCGGAAGAGGAGTGGGTGGAGTGACCCTTGCCCGAGGCCCGTTGGCCAGGCCGCGCAGGCTCGTACCCGGCGACCGCGTGGCCGTCGTGGCGCCGAGTGGCTCGCTGCCGCGGGAGCGTCTGGAGCGCGGCGTGCGGGTTCTGCGCGACTGGGGCCTGGAGCCCGTGGTGATGCCCCATGTCCTGGACGCGCACCCGGAGTTCGAGAACATCGCGGGCCGCGACGAGGACCGCGCGCGGGACTTCCAGGACGCCTGGTGCGAGGACGGCTTCGCCGGGGTGTTCGCCGCGCGCGGCGGCTACGGCACGCAGCGGATGGTGGACCTGCTCGACTGGGAGGCGCTGCGGGCCGCGCGGCCCAAGGTCTTCGTCGGGTACAGCGACCTGACCGTGCTGCACGAGGCGCTGGCCGAGCGGCTGGGCCTGGGCTCGGTGCACGCGCCGATGATCGCGACCGAGTCGTTCCTGTCCGACAAGGGCACCCAGGAGGGCGTGCGGCGGGCGCTGTTCGAGCCCGAGGCGGAGGCCGCACGGGTCCTGACCACCGGTGAGCACGGCGCCGCGCTCGCGCCCGGCCGCGCCCGAGGCATCGTGCTCGGCGGCAACCTCTCGCTGCTCGCCACCGAGCGCGGCACCGCGCACGCGCGCGCCTCGGCCGCCGGGGGCATCCTCGTACTGGAGGACGTCGCCCAGCCTCCGTACAGCATCGACAGGCTGCTCACCCAACTGCTGCGCACGGGCTGGTTCGAGGGGGTCGCCGGGATCGCGCTCGGCTCCTGGACGGACTGCGGCGAGCAGGAGGAGGTGCGCGCGGTGCTGCGGGACCGGCTCGCAGGACTCGGCGTTCCGGTGGTCGCGGGCTTCGAATTCGGCCACGATCCCACCTCGCTCACCCTGCCGCTCGGCGCGCCCGCGGTGCTGGACGCGGCGTCGGGGACGCTGACGTACGAGGAGGCGGCACTGGCGTAGAACGGGCCCCGCCGCGTCAATGCGCGGAGCTGTCCTCCAACTCCGTCGCGGCGCCCGCCGGTCGGTCCGCCTCCGTACGCGTACGAGGTCCCGTCCACAGCGCGATGGGCACCGCCGAGGCGGCGATGACCAGGGCCAGCGTGAGGGTCGCCGCGTGCAGCGCGTCGGTGAAGGCGCGCACGATCGCGGAGTCGAGGGCCGGGCCGCCGTGCCCGGCCACCCGCGCGCGTGCAGCGGCCACCGTCGTCGGCGCGTCGGGCCCGCTCAGCGCCCCCGGCAGCCGCGCGGTGAAGACCGCCGTGACGATGCTGCCGGTCACGGCGATGCCCAGCGCGCTGCCCAGCTCCCGCGCCAGGCTCTGGAGCCCGGAGCCGACGCCCGCGCGCTCGGCCGGCAGCGCCGACATCATCGCGTCGGAGAACAGCGGCGTGGCGATGCCGCAGCCCAGCGCGGTGAGTACGGCGCCGAGCGCGTACACCGCGTACGGGGTCGCGGCCGTGACCGTCGAGACGGTGCCGAGCCCGGCCGCGAGCACGAGCATGCCGGTGCAGGCGGCGGTACGGCGGCCGAAGAGCCGCTCCAGGAGCAGCCCGCAGCGCGGCCCGGCGAGCAGTGCGGCCGCCATGGGCAGCAGCCGCACGCCGGCGCCGAGCGGTCCGTACCCCTTGGCGTACTGGAGGTACTGGCCGTTCAGCAGGAACAGCCCGAACATGCCGGTGAACAGCAACGCCATGCCCAGCGCGCCCGCACGCACCCCGGGCAGCGCGAAGAGCCGCGGGTCCAACAGGGGGTGCGCCGAGCGCAGTTCGTGCCGGGCCCAGGCGAACAGCGCGAGCGCCGCCACCGCGAAGGCGCCGAGCACGGACGGGCTGAGCCAGCCGTTCTGCGGCCCGGACACGATCCCGTACAGCAGGGCCAGGAAACCGGCCGTGAGCAGGGACGTTCCCAGCGGGGAGACCGGGCGCGGGCTGCGCGGCGCGGCCGGCGCGACCACGGCGACGAGCAGCAGCGCGCAGAGCGCGAGCGGTGTCATGCAGACGAACAGCGTGCGCCAGGTGCCGTATTCGATGGCGGCGCCGCCGCCGACGTTCCCGAGTACGGCGGCGAGCCCGGTCATCGACGCCCAGACCGCGATGGCGCGAGGACGCTGCGCAGCCGGCAGCCCTTGCACGAGCAGCGCGAGCGTGGTGGGCAGCACGGCGGCGGCGCCCACGCCGCTGAGCATCCGGCCCGCGATCAGCACGCCGACCTGGGGCGCGAGGGCGCACACCGCGTTGCCGGCGGTGAACAGCGCGAGCCCGCACAGCAGCGTCCCCTTGCGCCCGCGCCCGTCGGCGAGCGCGCCCGCGGGGATCAACAGGCAGGCGAACACGACGACATAGCCGTCCACCACCCACAGCACGGCCTGCGCCGAGGGGTGCATGGGATCGGCCGACAGTCCGGGAATGGACAGGTTGACGGCCGAGACCATGCCGACGACGAGCGTGACGCACAGGCACATCGCGAAGGTGAGGCCGCGGGGCGTGCGTTCACCGGTGGCGCTCATGCGTCCCCCTGCCGTGCCTGCTGTCTGTCGTGACTGCTGTCGTTGCCGCTGTTGCGGGTGTGCGGTCGTTTCGGGTCGAGTTCGGCGTGCAGGGTGAGGCGGTCGCCGCGCAGGTGGATGAACTCCAGGTCGGCCGGCCTGCCGTCGCGCAGGCGGGTCAGCCGCTCCAGCGCGAGCACCGCGCCGCCGCGCTCCATGCCGAGCACCGCGCAGGTCGCCGCGTCCGCGACCACGGCCTGCGCGGTCACCTCGGCGCCGCCGAGCGGCGCGCCCGCAGCGGTCTCGATCAGATGGAACACGTCGTGGTGCCGCAGCCGCGCGGGCGGCAGCGCCAGCAGCGGCTCGCCCACCTCGGGCAGCAGATAGGTGCAGTCGAGGGAGACCGGTACGCCGTCCAGCTCGCGCAGCCGCTCCAGGTAGACCGCCTCAGCGCCCTCGGGCAGCCGCAGCCGCCGGGCGACCTCGGCCGGCGGCCGCGTACGCCGGGCCTCGCGCACCGTGTTGACCACTTTCCCGTGCCGGTGCAGCACCTCGGCCAGCCCCGACAGATCGCTCAGCGGATGCTCGTACGGGCGGCTGACCACCACCGTGCCCACGCCCTGCCGCCGCTCGATCAGGCCCTCGGCGCCGAGCAGCGCGAGCGCCTCGCGCACCGCGTTGCGCGAGGCGCCGAACTCGCCGGTCAGCATGCGCTCGTCGGGCAGCACGCTCTCGGGGAAGTCGCCGCGCGCGATCTGCCGCCGCAGCACGTTGGCCACCCGGCGCGCCTCGTCGGCCCGCAGCATGCCGCACCCACCTCGCTCCCGTCGGTCCGTCCTCGCCACCCGGTGCCCGACGCTAGGGCCGCCGTGTTGCGTCGAAGTTACGCCACCCACTGTGACCTGCGGCGACGCTCTGATCAGCGCGTTTGGTGATGCTCTCGGGGAGATCCGCCGGTTCGGCCCGCCGGGCTTCGGCTGCCGGGATACGGAAGCCTTGTTCCGCATCCCGGGGCGACTTAGGGTCGGCGCGCCATCCCGCCGGGACGAGGGAGAGCGGTGCGCATGACGTACGAGAACGAGCGGTACGAGGCCGATGGGGCCGGTGAGAACGAAGGGGTACGCCGTCGGGGGTTCCTGGCCGGTGTGGGACTGACCGGCACGGCGGGGCTGCTCGGCGCGGGAGCCGGGCCGCAGGCCGAGGCGGCGTCGCGAGCGGGCGAGACGGCGCCGGGGCAGGCCGGAGCGGTGTCGCGGCAGGACGGAGCGGCGTCGCGGCAGGGTGCGGAGCCTGCGCCGCTGCGGCCCGAGGAACTGGAACGCGGTGCTGGGCACGGCGGGCGGCGCCAGGAGCCGCTCCTTCTCCTGCCGGAACTGCTCCTCCTGCCCGGCAAGGACAAGCCCGTGACCGGGCAGGCCGTGGTGATCGAGGACGGCGTGTTCCGCGACATCGGGCCGGCGGAACGCGTGACCGCCGCGCACCCGGGGCTCCACCCGGTGCGCGCCGAGGGCCACTTGCTGATGCCGGGCTTCGTGGACGCGCACCACCACCTGACGCAGAGCTTCGGCAAGGCGCAGTCGTTCGGGCAGCCCTCCGAGATCTTCAAGACGGTGTGGGAGCCCCTGGAGCGCGCGCTCGACGAGGAGAGCGCGCGGCTCTCGGCACAGCTCGCCGCGCTGGAGTCGCTGCGCGGCGGCTTCACCACGGTCGCCGACGCGGGGACCCGCGCGCCGGTGGACGTGGCGGCGCTCGCCGAGGGCACGCGCGCGGCCGGGATCCGCTGCGTACTCGGCAAGGTCGTCTCCGACGGCAAGGGCGGCGAGGAGCACCTGTCGCGCTGGGACGGGGCCCATCTGGTGCACCCGTCACTGGCCGTACCGGTGCCCGAGGACGCGAGCGACGCCGTCCTCAAGAAGACCGCCGACCTGTGCGAGGAGGCCGGCGCGGTCTTCCAGATCCACGTGAACGAGCATCTGGCCAGCGTGGAGCGCTCGTTGAAGCGGGTGGGGCGACGGCCCGTCGAGCAGCTCCACCATGTCGGCGCGCTGGGGCCGCGCACACTGGGCGCGCACGCGACGATGCTCACGCCCGGCGAGATGCGGATGCTGGCCGACTCCGGGGCCGCGGTCAGCTACAACCCCGTGGCCAGCGCGTGGAAGGGCAACGCGGTGGCGCAGGCGGGGGTGTTGCGGGAGATGGGGGTACGCCTTGGTACCGGTACGGACGGCACCCGCGGTGACGGTTTCCGGCTCGTCGACGCGGCGGAGAGCGCGCAGCGGCTGAGCGCGGGGCTGGCCACCGGGGATTCGGTGTGCGGGGGCGGGCACATGTGGCTGGAGATGGGCACTTCGGGCGGGGCTGACGCGTTGGGGTTGCGGGGGACGACGGGGCGCGTGGCCGAGGGCGCGGCCGCCGACTTCCTGCTCGTGGACATGCGGGTGCCTGAGCTGACGCCGTCCTGGGACCCGTTGTGGGATCTCGTGCGGCTGGGCAACCGCGACCAGATCACGGCGGTGTTCGTGGGTGGGGTCCTCCGCCTCTGGGAGGGGCGGCCGCGGGGGTGGGATGACCGCGCGCTCTTGGAGCGCGCCGGGACCCGTGCCCGCGAGGTCGTACGCCGTGCGGGGATCCACCACGTGCCGGTGCGCAGGTGACACAGGCGGCTCCCACAAGCGTGTCGCGACGGTTCGTACGTCACCCGGCGGACGCCGCAGGCCAGGGCAAGGCCCGGCCGGAGGCGCGGAGCGTCGTAGGGCGGGCCGTCACTCACAAGCCGGGCGCAACCACAAACCCGAATCCCGCCGCAGCGGGAAGCAACCACGCGGGGCAGCCGTCGGCGGTCAGAGCGGGACGCTCTAAAGGCGCGCCACCTCTGCGAGGACCCGCGCCTGGCGCAAAAGCTGAACGCTCGGCTCCAGCGTCTCGTCCTCGTCGACCGACCACAGGACGTACTCCACGTGGCGGGCCACCGCCCATGCCCGTACGCGGGACACGTCCTCGCCCAGTTCGTCGGCGACCAGTGCCGTGCGGCGGCGGAGCGTGCGGCGCGGGTCGGGCGTGGCGAACGGGTCGTCGACCTGCTCGATCAGCGGCCACGGATCGAAGGCCGGATCGCCGGACATCGGCTTCGGGTCGATGGCCAGCCACGGACTGCGCCGCGCCGCCAGCAGATTCCCCGGGTTGAAGTCACCGTGCACCACCACGTCGCGCCCGGCCGTACGCGGCAGGTCCCGCAGCAGGTCGGCGGCCGTACGGAACAGACCGGCGTCGAGCTCGGGCGGCCAGCCCTGCCGCCCCGCGCGCTCCTCCGCCAAGTCGGCCCACTCACCGGCCACTTCGGCGACCGTACCCAGACCGGCCCCCGCAGGGTCAGCGGCCCACAGCTCCCGCAGCACCGCACACGCCTCGCGCAGCCGCCGCTCGGCGGGCACCTCGTGGCTGCGCGCCAGCTCCGTACCGGGCTCGCAGCGCTCCAGCAGCAGCGCGTACCGCTCGGCGTCGTACGCGTACATCCGCACCGCGCCCCGACCGTCCCACAGCCGCAGGCCCGTCGGCTCGGTCAGCATCTCCGGGTGCGGCCAGGACACCTTGAACACGGCGTGCCCGCCGTCCGGCAGCACGGCGGGCGCCACCCAGGAGCAACTGCCGCCCTGGTACGGCGCGCCGAGCCGCATCTGCCACCGCTCGCGCAGCTCGGTGATCAGCTCGGGGAGGCGTTCCAGCCACGCGCGGCCGCTCTCGTGCCGGCCCATGGTGGTGACGACGGGCAGGTCATCGGGGATCAGCGCCGCCACGGACCGCCCTCTCCGCCGCCGGAGCCGCCTTCGTCCCCGCCTTCGTACAGCTCGAAGCACAGCTCGGGCCGTTCCCAGCGGACGGCCGGGGGAGAGGCGGGCCGCGTACCGGTGCGGTGGGCGCCCGCGCGCAGGTAGAAGCCCTCGGCGGGCGGGTGCGCGATGACCGTCACGCGCTCCAGGCCCGCCTCCCGCGCCTGCTCCCGCATGTGGTCGACCAGCAGCATGCCGATCCCGCGCCCCTGCGCCGCGTCGGCGACGAACAGGAGGTCCAGCTCGGGTGGCTCGGTGTGCGGCAACAGCGCGTAGAAGCCGAGCAGTTCACCGCCGCTCCCTCCGCGCCGGCCCCGTCCGCCGCCGCGCGGCCCGTCCCCCGCCGCGTCCAGCGCGAGGTAGACGCATTCGCGCTCGACGTACGCGCGGGAGACGCTGTAGCCGCTGAGAATGGATGCGTAGGGCCCGCCGTACGCGCGCGAAGCGTGGACCAGCGAGGTGAGCCGCAGTGCGTCGGCCGGCTGCGCCCGCCGTATGACCGTGTCCGCCATGCCGCGAGTCTAAGCGGCCTCGCGGGCCGGCCCGGTGAGCCGGTCCCGCGATCCGGTCCCGCGGTCCGGCTCCGTGCGCTCGGCCTTCTGGCCCCGTGCGCTCGGCGATTTGGCTCCGTGCGCTCGCCGCCCCGGTCCCGTGAGGCCGCCTCGTGATCGCGGTCCGGGGCCCGTTGTCAGACCCCCCGTGTACCTTCGCCATATGACCGCACCTTCGCCCTCGCCCACCCCGTCGGGCCCGCGCCCCGCCCCCGCCGCGCCGCCGGTGGAGCTCCGCATGCTGCGGGTCTCCGCGTACGCCGCCGAGGCGGAGCGCGCCGAGGAGCTGCTGTCGGCGGAGGAGCGGGAGCGCGTGTCCAGGTTCATACGCGCCGCCGACCGGGACCGTTACCGCACGGCGCATGTGGCGCTCCGCCGCGAGCTCGCCGCCCGCACCGGGGAGCGCCCCGAGGCGCTGGAGTTCGTGCGCGAGCCGTGCCCGGTGTGCGGGGGACCGCACGGGCGGCCCGCGCTGGCGGGGGAGGGCCCGCACTTCTCCCTCTCGCACGCGGGGGACGTGGTGCTGCTCGGCTTCGCCGCCGCTCCGGTGGGCGTGGACGTGGAGGAGCACCCCCGCGCGGAGACGGTGGACGAGGTCGCCACGACCCTGCACCCGTCCGAGCGCGCCGAACTCGCCGCGCTGGACGGCGTGTCCGAGCGCGCCGCCGCCTTCGCGCGCTGCTGGAGCCGCAAGGAGGCGTATCTCAAGGGCACCGGCACGGGCCTGGGCGAAGACCCCTCGGTGACCCCCGTCGGCACCGCTGCCGAGGGCCCGGCCTCCCCGCCCGGCTGGCATCTGGCGGACATAGCCGCGCCGGAGGGCTATGCGGCCGCGTATGCGGTGCGCACCACACCACCACCCAAGGGGAGTTGATCCGCGTGTCCCGCCGCACCGTGCTCATCGACGCCCCGTCCAACCTCGGGCTGCGCGCGCCCGCGCCCGGCGCCGTCCCCGGCTGCCACAAGCTGGCGGGCGCGCTGCGGGACGCCGGGACCGCCCGGCGGCTCGGCGCGGTGGAGGGCGGAGTGGTGGTTCCGCCGCCGTACGGCACGGGGGCGTGGCGGCCGGGCGACGGGGTGTTCCACGCCGCCGAGCTCGCCGCGTATGCCGAGGGTCTGGCCGCCCGGCTCCAACCGCACATCAGGGGCGGCGACTTCCCCGTCGTGCTCGGCGGCGACTGCTCGATCGCCCTGGGCACATGCCTCGCGCTGCGGCGCACCGGGCGGTACGGACTGGCGTATGTCGACGGTCACGACGACTTCCGGCACCCGGGCAACGCCCCGGCGCACCGCATCGGCGCCGCGGGCGGCGAGGCCGTGGCCCTGGTCACCGGGCGCGGCCAGCCCGACCTCGCCGACCTGGACGGGCTTGGCCCTTACATACGGGACGCCGACCTGGTGCTGCTCGGCCTGCGCGACGCCTGGGACGAACCGGAGAACGCACAGCGCGAGTTGACCGGGCTCGGCATCGCGTATTCCACCGTCGCCACGGTGCGCGAGCGCGGCCCGGACGCCGTCGCACGCGGCGCGCTGAAGCGCCTGGAGGACTCCGGACTCGACGGTTTCTGGCTGCACATGGACGCCGACGTGCTCGACCCCGGGGTGCTGCCGGCGGTGGACAGCACCGAGCCCGGCGGACTCGGCGCCGAGGAGGTGCGGGAGCTGCTGCGGCCGCTCGCCGCCTCCCCGCGCTGCGCGGGTCTCACACTGACCGTGTACGACCCTGACCGCGAGCCGGGCACCGTGCTCCCCGGCGCCCCGCTCCCCGGAGCCGGGCTGCTCGCGGGGCTGCTGGAGGAGGTGCTGGAGGGCTGTCCGTGACGTGAGGGACGTGGGCCGACGGGGCCTGGGGTGGGGGCTGTTCAGGCCGGTGCGGAGCGTGTTCCATGGTCGCGGGGCCGGCATGGCGCCGGCTGCCTTCGAGGAGAGCGAGGTCGCCCGTGGCCGCCACGTCCGCCGTACGCCGGACCACCCTCACCCTGCCCGCAGCGGCCCTCGGCCCGGAGAATCCGCTGCCCGCACTGCTGCCGCTGGACGAGGCGCACCGCATCGAGGAGAGCGAACGGGCCGCGCTGCCCCCGCGGATGGCACGACAGGTCGGCTACGCGCCGCTGCGCAGCGTGCTGCCCGTGCCGGTGCTGGACGGGTACGGGAGGGAGCGGCGTCCGGCCGCGCTGGACGCCCTGGTGCTGGAGAACGCGAAGCTGCGCGCCACCGTGCTGCCCGGGCTCGGCGGCCGGGTGTATTCGCTCTTCCACAAGCCCACCGGGCGCGAACTGCTCTACTCCAACCCGGTGTTCCAGCCCGCGTGCTTCGCGTTGAACGGGGCCTGGTTCTCCGGGGGCATCGAGTGGAACATCGGCGCCACCGGCCACACCACCCTCTCCTGCGCCCCGCTGCACGCGGCCGAGGTACCGGCGCCGGGCGGCGACGGGGCGATGCTGCGGCTGTGGGAGTGGGAGCGGCTGCGGGACACCCCGTTCCAGGTGGACCTGTGGCTTCCCGAGGACTCCGACTTCCTGTACGTGGGCGTGCGCATCCGCAATCCGCACGACCGCACCGTCCCCGTCTACTGGTGGTCCAACATCGCCGTGCCGGAGGACGAGCACACCCGCGTCCTCGTACCGGCCGACGAGACCTGGCACTTCGGCTACGAACGCAGCCTCAGCCTGGTGCCGGTGCCGGAGTGGCGCGGCGCGGACCGCACGTACCCGCTGCGCAGCGAGTATCCGGCGGACTTCTTCTACGAGGTGCCGGACGGCGAGCGCCGGTGGATCGCCTCGCTGGACGGCGGGGGCCGGGGGCTGGTGCAGACGTCGACGGACGTGCTGCGCGGCAGGAAGCTGTTCGTGTGGGGCAGCGGTACGGGCGGAAGGCGCTGGCAGCAGTGGCTGACCGAGCCGGGCACGCCCGGCTATGCGGAGATCCAAGCGGGGCTGGCGCGGACCCAGTTGGAGCATGTGGCGCTGGAGGCGGGCGAGGAGTTCGCCTGGCTGGAGGCGTACGGGCCGCTGCGCTGCGACCCGGGCACGGCGCACGGCGGCGACTGGGCCGCGGCGCGCGGGCACGCGGCCGAGCGGCTGGAGGAGGCGCTGCCGCGGGCCGCGGTGGAGGCCGCGTACGAGGTGTGGCGGCCGCAGGCGGATGTGGACCCGGCGCCGGACGTGCCCGCGCTGTACGCCGGTTCGGGGTGGGGCGCGCTGGAGGTGCTGCGCGGCGGGTACGCGTTGCCGGGCACCCCCTTCGCGCGGGACACGCTGGGGCCCGAGCAGGAGCCGTGGGCCGAGCTGCTGCACACGGGGCTGCTGCCGGGTCCAGCGAAGGTGCTGCCGCCAGGTCCGACGCTGGTCTCGCCCGAGTGGCGCGCGCTGCTGGAGTCGGCCGACGCGGGGCCGCTCGACCGGCACGAGCTGGACTATCACCTGGGGGTCGCGCAGTGGGCGGCGGGCGACCGTTCGCAGGCGGTGCGGAGCTGGGAGCGTTCGGTCGCGCGGAACGCGAAGTGGCCGGCGCTGCGGTGCCTCGCGCTGGCCGATCTGCGCGAGGGCAACGTGGGGCGCGCGGCGCGGCGTTACCAGGAGGCGTTCGCCGACTGCCGCGCGGACGCGGAGGGCGCGGCGGGGGCGGAGGCGTGGACGGCCGCGCTGGCCTCGCTGGGGCGGGAGGCGGTGGGGGCGCTGCTGGAGGCGGGGCTGGGGGAGGAGGCCGCTTCCGTGCTGGACGCGCTGCCGCGGGGGGTGCGGTCGCGCGGTCGGTTTCGGTTGTTGCGCGCGCAGGTGCTCGTCGCGCTGGGCGATCTGTCCGGCGCCCGTGCCGTCTTCGCGGAGGGCTTCGAGGTCCCCGACCTCCGAGAGGGCGACGAGACCCTCCACGAAACGTGGCAGTCGATAACGTCCGACCCCCTCCCGGACCACTACGACTTCCGCATGCGGCCTTAGCTTCCGCGCCACCACGCACCCGACGGGGTCCGGGGCGCAGCCCCGTGAACGCCCGCGGCGAGCGCGTTCGTTGGGTGCGTGGGGGCGGGGCCTCGCGGCTGGCGGTTCCGGTGTGCCCGCCCGTTCCGCCCCGGCGGAACGCACGCCCACACCTCGGAGCGGGGAACCGGCGGAACGCACGCCCACACCTAAGTGGGGGGGGCGGGAGGGTGACCGTACGGGCGGGTCTGAGGAGACGGGCGTCCGGGGAAGGGGAAACGGGCCCGGGAGAGGGGCGGGGAAAAGTGCGTAGGGAGGCTCACCTGCGGTGCAGGGGCCAGCCCGGGCGGGCGGAAGCGGGCGTGATCCAGCCCGCACCGGACCTGGTGACCACACCCGCGAAAAGGTAGAACTCTCCCCGCGGGCCCGAACGGGCAAGCACGTGCCCGAACGGCCCCACCAGGAGAGGAGCACGCACACCATGAGCGCGGAGGAACGCCAGCGCACGATCGTCGGCACCGCCCGCCGCGCCGGCTCGGTCGACGTCGCGCGGCTCGCCACCGAGCTCGGCGTCGCCAAGGAGACCGTACGGCGCGACCTGCGCGTACTGGAGCAGCACGGCCTGCTGCGCCGCACGCACGGCGGCGCCTACCCGGTGGAGAGCGCGGGCTTCGAGACGACCCTCGCGTTCCGCACCACCGTGCAGGTGCCGGAGAAGCGCAGGATCGCCGCAGCGGCGGCCGACCTCCTCGGCGAGGCGGAGACCGTCTTCATCGACGAGGGCTTCACCCCGCAGCTCGTCGCCGAGGCGCTGCCCAGGGACCGCCCCCTCACCGTGGTGACGGCCTCGCTCGCCGCGGCCAGCGCCCTCGCCTCGGCCGAGCAGACCACCGTGCTGCTGCTCGGCGGCCGGGTGCGCGGCGGCACCCTGGCCACCGTCGACCACTGGACCACCAAGATGCTCGCCGGTTTCGTCATCGACCTCGCCTACATCGGGGCCAACGGCATCTCGCGCGAACACGGACTGACGACCCCCGATCCCGCGGTGAGCGAGGTGAAGGCGCAGGCGGTGCGGGCCTCGCGGCGGCGGGTGTTCACCGGGACGCACACCAAGTTCGGCGCGGTGAGCTTCTGCCGGTTCGCCGAGGTCGGCGACTTCGAGGCGATCGTGACCTCGACCGGCCTGTCCGCCACCGAGGCGGGCCGCTACTCGCTCCAGGGACCGCACGTCATCCGCGCCTGACCGGCGGGTCCGCCGCCCCGGCAGCAGCCCGGCGCCGTCCCGCCGCGCACCGCCGGGCGGCGGCCCCGCCCACCCTCACGAGTCCGCTATCTCCCGTTACCGACCCATATCGCCCCGCAGCCCCCGCACCCCCCCCGCACCCCTCACGCCCCGCACCACCCCGTACCCCCGACCTCCCGATCTCCGACAAAGAAGTCCAGGAGCCCTTATGCGTACCAGGAGCCGCCGACGTCTCCATGCGGCCGTCGGCGCCGCGACGGCGGGCGTACTGCTCGCCGGATGCGCGGGTGCCGGCGGCACCGGCGCCGACGACGACGCCGTGAACGTCCTCATGGTGAACAACCCGCAGATGGCCGAGCTCCAGAAGCTCACGGCCGCGCACTTCACGAAGAAGACCGGGATCAGGGTCAACTTCACGGTGCTGCCGGAGAACGACGTACGCGACAAGCTCAGCCAGGACTTCGCGAACCAGGCGGGCCAGTACGACGTGGCGACCCTCAGCAATTACGAGGCGCCGATCTACGCCAGGAACGACTGGCTGCGCCCGCTCACCCCGTACGCGAAGAAGGACCCGGGCTTCGACCAGAAGGACATCCTGCCCTCGGTGCGCGAGTCGCTGAGCGGGCAGGACGGGCAGATGTACGCGCAGCCCTTCTACGGCGAATCGTCCTTCCTGATGTACCGGAAGGACGTCTTCGAGAAGAAGGGGCTGAAGATGCCCGCGCACCCCACCTGGCATCAGGTGGCGGACCTCGCGGCGAAGGCGGACGGCGCGGAGAAGGGCATGCGCGGCATCTGCCTGCGCGGCCTGCCCGGCTGGGGCGAACTGGCCGCGCCGCTCAGCTCGGTGGTCAACACCTTCGGCGGGACGTGGTTCGACAAGGACTGGAAGGCGCGGATCGACGACCCGAAGTCGCCGGGATTCCGCGAGGCCACCAAGTTCTACGTGGATCTGGTGCGCAAGCACGGCGAGGCGGGCGCGGCCCAGTCGGGCTATGCCGAGTGCCTCAACAACATGACGCAGGGCAAGAGCGCCATGTGGTACGACGCGACCGCGGGCGCCGGGTCGCTGGAGGCCGAAGGGTCCCCGGTCAAGGGCAAGATCGGCTACGTACCGGCGCCGGTCGAGAAGACCAAGTCCTCGGGGTGGCTGTACTCGTGGGCCTGGGGGCTGCAGAAGGCGTCGAAGAAGCCGGACAAGGCGTGGAAGTTCATCCGCTGGGCCTCCAGCAAGGAGTACGAGCGGCTGGCCGGTGAGAAGGCGGGCTGGGCCAACGTCCCCGCCGGCAAGCGCGCCTCCACGTACCGCATCCCCGAATACAAGCGGACGGCCGCCGCGTTCAGCGAGGTCACGCGCAAGGCCGTCACGCAGGCCGACCCGCGCAACCCCGGCGTGCAGAAGCGGCCCGCGCCCGGCGTGCAGTTCGTCGGCATACCCGAATTCCCCGACCTCGGCACCAAGGTCTCCCAGGAGATCAGCGCCGCCATCGCGGGGCGCCAGTCCACCGAGGAGGCGCTGCGCAACTCCCAGCAGCTCGCCGAGGTCGTCTCCAAGGACTACGAGGGGCGGGAGGCCCAGTGACCACCGCAGCCACCACACCCAGCACCCCACCGGGCACCGGCACGACGGCCCCTCCGGACGCCAAGCGCCGCACCGGACCCCCGAACCGGCTGCGCGCCTGGGCGGCCCGCGGCCCGCTCCTCCCCGCGCTGGTCTTCCTGATCCTGGTGACCCAGCTCCCGTTCGCGGCGACGCTCGTCATCTCGTTCTTCGAGTGGAACGCCTTCTACCCGGACGAGCGGACCTTCGGGTGGTTCACCAACTACCAGGAGGTGCTGACCGAACCGGCGCTGCGCGACTCGGTCATCACCACGATCCTGCTCACCGTCACGGTGGTGCTGGTCAGCCTCGTGCTCGGGCTCGTCCTCGCGCTGCTGCTGGACCGAAGGTTCCGGGGGAGGGGCATCGTGCGCACGATGCTGATCGCCCCGTTCCTGGTCGTGCCGGTCGCGGCGGCGCTGCTGTGGAAGCACGTGCTCTACAACCCGGAGTACGGCCTCTTCAACGGCCTGCTCACCTGGATCTTCGGCGACGGCGCCGCGCAGCCCGACTGGGTCGCGGAGATGCCGTTGACCGCGGTCGAGGCGTCCCTCGTCTGGCAGTGGACGCCGTTCATGATGCTGATCCTGCTGGCCGGGCTCCAGTCGCGCCCGGCCGACGCGATCGAGGCGGCGCGCATCGACGGCGCGGGGCCCTGGCAGATCTTCCGCTATCTGACGCTGCCGCATCTGCGGCGCTACATGGAGCTCGGCGCGCTGCTCGGCTCGGTCTACATCGTGCAGAACTTCGACGCCGTCTTCACCATCACCTCGGGCGGTCTGGGCACCGCCAACCTGCCGTACACGATCTACCAGACCTTCTACCAGGGGCACGAGTACGGGCGGGCCTCCGCCGCCGGTGTGCTGGTGGTCATCGGCTCGCTGATCATCGCCACCTTCGCGCTGCGGGTGGTCTCGTCCCTGTTCCGCGAGGAGTCCCGCGCATGAGTGCCACAGCGACCTCGGCCCCGACGGCCGCCTCAACTCCCGTACGCCCGCAGGGCCTCGGCAAGCGGCCGCGCACCGCCAACAGCCTGCTCGGGCTGCTGGCCTGGCTCTGCGCCATCGCGTTCTTCCTGCCGATCGCGTGGATGGCACTGACCTCCTTCCACTCCGAGTCGGACGCGGCGACCAACCCGCCGTCGCTGACCGCGCCGCTGACCCTGGACAGCTACCGCGAGTTCTTCGGCGCGGGCGGCGGCGCGAGTCCCTGGCCCGCGCTCGCCAACTCCCTGACGGCTTCGGTGGTTTCGACCCTGTTCGTGCTGGTTCTCGCGCTGCCCGCCGCGTACGCGCTGTCCATACGGCCCGTGCAGAAGTGGCGGGACGTCCTCTTCTTCTTCCTCTCCACGAAGATGCTTCCGCTGGTCGCGGGCCTGCTGCCGGTGTATCTCTTCGCCAAGCAGACCAACTTCCTGGACAACGTGTGGCTGCTGGTCATCCTCTACACCTCGATGAACCTGCCGATCGCGGTGTGGATGATGCAGTCCTTCCTCGCCGAGGTGCCGGTCGCGCTGATCGAGGCGGCGAAGGTGGACGGCGCGCGGCTGCCCTCCATCCTGCTGCGCGTGATCGCCCCGATCGCGGCCCCCGGCATCGCCGCGACCTCCCTCATCTGCTTCATCTTCAGCTGGAACGAGCTGCTGTTCGCGCGTGTGCTGACCGGCGTGGTGGCGCAGACCGCGCCGGTCTTCCTGACCGGCTTCATCACCAGTCAGGGCCTGTTCCTGGCCAAGGTGTGCGCCGCGTCCCTCGTGATCTCCCTGCCGGTGCTCGCCGCGGGGTTCGCCGCCCAGGACAAGCTGGTCCAGGGCCTGTCGCTAGGAGCTGTCAAATGAAGGCCGCACTCGTCGAATCCGTCGGCAAGGTGACCCTGACGACCGTGCCCGAGCCCACTCCGGGGCCCCGCGACGTGGTGGTGAAGGTCGCGGCCTGCGGGCTGTGCGGCACCGATCTGCACATCGCGCAGGGCGAGTTCGCGCCGACCCTGCCGGTGATCCCGGGGCACGAGTTCGCGGGGGAGATCGCCGCGGTGGGCTCCGAGGTCAGCGAGCTGCGCGAGGGCGACAGGGTCGCGGTCGACCCCTCGCTCTACTGCTACGAGTGCCGCTACTGCCGCACGGGCCACAACAACCTGTGCGACCGCTGGGCGGCGATCGGCGTGACGCGTTCGGGCGGCGCAGCGGAGTACGCCGTCGCGCCCGTCGCCAACTGCGTACGGCTCCCCGACCACGTACGGACCGAGGACGCCGCCCTGATCGAGCCGCTGTCCTGCGCGGTACGGGGCTACGACGTGCTCAAGTCGCAGCTCGGTTCGCACGTGCTCATCTACGGTTCGGGCACCATGGGCCTCATGATGCTGGAGCTCGCCAAGCGCACAGGCGCCGCGAGCGTGGACGTGGTCGACCTGAACCCCGACCGGCTCGCGACCGCGAAGCAGCTCGGCGTCTCGGCTTCCGCGGCCGGCCCCGACGAGCTGGACCGGCCGCAGGGCTGGGACCTGGTCGTGGACGCGACCGGCAACGCGGCGGCGATCCAGGACGGGATCGGCCGGGTGGCCAAGGCGGGGACCTTCCTCCAGTTCGGCGTCTCGGACTACGCGACGACCGCGACCATCGAGCCGTACAAGATCTACAACCAGGAGATCACCATCACCGGCTCCATGGCGGTCCTGCACAGCTACGAGCGCGCCGCCGAGCTCTTCGCCGCCGGCGTCCTGGACCCCGACGTCTTCATCTCCGACCGCATGCCGCTGGGGGAGTACCCCGCGGCACTCCAGCGCTTCGCCGACGGAAAGGGCCGCAAGATCGTCGTGACGCCGTGACGGCGGCGGGCGTTCGCGGTGCCGCGGCGCCCGGTGCTGCCGCGCACCCAGCCCAGCCCAGCCCCGGGCGGGCGCCTCCCGCCCGGGGCCATCCGTGTGACCAGCCGGAATGTGTGACTCCGTCGCATCGTTGAACCCTGCATGAAGGCGATCACACAGCAGCAGTACGGCGGCCCCGAGGCGCTGGAGCTCACCGAGCAGCCCGAGCCGAAGGTCGCGCCCGGCGAGGTTCTGATCCGGGTCAAGGCCGCCGGGATCAACCCGGTCGACTGGAAGCTCGGCGCGGGCTATCTGGACGGGATCATGGAGACCCGCTTCCCGCTCATCCCCGGCTGGGATGTGTCCGGTGTGGTCGAGGCCACCGGCTTCGACGCGACCGAATTCGCCGTCGGCGACGAGGTGTTCGGGTACGTCAGGAAGGACTGGGCGCAGCTCGGCGCGTACGCGGAGAAGGTCTCGGCGAGCGTCCGGATGCTGGCGCGCAAGCCCGCTTCGCTCAGCCACCGCGAGGCGGCCGGCGTCCCGCTGGCTGGGCTCACCGCGTACCAGTCGATCCGGCGCGTCGGCGCCGGCGAGGGCGACACGGTGCTGATCCACGCGGCGGCCGGCGGTGTCGGCTCGCTCGGCGTGCAGATTGCGGTGGCACGCGGCGCCCGCGTCATCGGCACCGCGAGCGAGCGCAACCACGCGTTCCTGCGCGAGCTCGGCGCCGAGCCCGTGGAGTACGGGGACGGGCTGGCCGACCGCGTGCGGGAACTGGCGCCCGGTGGCGTGGACGCGGCGCTGGACTTCGTCGGCGGCGAGGCCGTCGAGGTGTCGCGGCAGCTCGTGAAGAGCCCGGACCGGGTGGCCTCGATCGCCGAGGCCGGGGTCACCGAGAGCGGCGGCCACTACGTGTGGGTGCGCCCGGACGGCCAAGGGCTCGCGGAACTGGGCGAGTTGGCCGACCAGGGCAAGCTCAAGGTCGCCGTGGAGCGGTCCTTCCCGCTCGCCGAGGCGGCCGAGGCCTGGCGGCTGAGCGCCGAGGGCCGGGTACGCGGGAAGCTCGTGCTCGACGTGGACTGAGCCCGCGCGGTACGTCGTACGTGAGGGTCCCGGGGCGCGCGCCCCGGGAGCCTCACGTACGAGATGTCACGCCTGCGCCACGTACTCGAAGACCGAGCCGTCCGGGTGACGGGCGATCACATTGTGGCCCGTGCCCGTCGAGTTGGGGCCCGCGATGATGTCGGCGCCGACCGCCTCCAGGTCGGTCACCGCCTCCTCGACATCGCGCACCGCGATGGTCGCCACGATCTTGCGCAGCACTTCCAGATGCCCCTCGGGCCCGCTCATCAGGAAGAACGGCCCGACGGCCGCGACCGTGACCGGTCCCTGCTCGAAGCGCACCGCCTCCGCGTTCGAGAGCTTCTCGTACACCGGCACGGCGGCGTCCAGATCGTCCACGCACACCCGCAGCGAGGTCCCCACAATGTCCATGCGGGGGAGCCTAATTGGGGACGGCAGTCGCCGTCACACCCGGTGGAGGATCTCCTCACACCCGGCAGAGGATCTCTCCGTTGACGATGCTGAACCAGGCGTCGGGCTCGGCTCCCCAGCGGCGCCACGCGTCCGCCAGACCGCGCAGTTCCTCCTCCGTCGCCAGGCCCCCGTTCACCGCCGACTCCGCGAAGGACGAGGCGACCAGGCGCTCGGCCCACAGGCCGCTCCACCACGCGCGCTCCTCCTCCGTCGTGTAGAGCCAGGTGCTGGTGGACACCGTCACGTCGGTGAATCCCGCCTCGCGCGCCCAGACGTGCAGCCGGCGCCCGGCGTCCGGCTCGCCGCCGTTGGCGCGCGCGACCCTGCGGTACAGGTCCAGCCACTCCGCCATGCCCGGCACCTCCGGGTACCAGAACATCCCGCCGTAGTCCCCGTCCCGTGCCGCCACGATGCCGCCGGGCTTGCACACCCGCCGCATCTCGCGCAGCGCGCCCACCGGATCGCCCACGTGCTGGAGCGTCTGGTGCGCGTGCACGACGCAGAACGAGTCGTCCTCGTACGGCAGTCGGTGGATGTCTCCGGTCTCGAAGGACACGTTCTTCACGCCGCGCTCGTCCGCGTGCGCGCGGGCCTTCTCCAGGACGCCCGCCGCCGCGTCCAGGCCGGTGACATGGCCGTCCGGCACCAGCTCGGCGAGGTCGGCGGTGATGGTGCCGGGTCCGCAGCCGATGTCCAGCAGCCGCATGTGCGGCAGCAGATGGCCCGTGAGGTACGCGGCGGAGTTGGCGGCGGTGCGCCACTGGTGGGAGCGCAGGACGGACGCGTGGTGGCCGTGGGTGTACACGGCGGTCTCTTGTGCCATGCATCCACTTAACGACGCGTCTCGGCATGCGAGCAAGGTTGTTTCACCATGTGAGCAGCCGTCTTGAAGGGGCTAGGGCTCCGGCGGCCGGTACACGGTCAGCGCCTCGCGCTCCTTGTCGAGCGTCAACTCCCGTGGTGCGGGCGCCACTTCGCCGTCGTACGCGAGCAGTCCGCCCTCCGGGACCCCGGTGATCTGCAGCCGCCTGAGCTGCGCCGAACGGTGCCGCGGGCGCCTCCCGAGCGCGCCCGCGACCGCCGCCGACAGCAGCCGCGTACGGGCCAGCCGCCCGCCCCGTACGGTCCGCACGTCCAGCAGGCCGTCCGCCAGGTCGTGCCGGTGTACGGGGGCGAGGCCCACGCCCCGGTAGGTGCAGTTGCCCGCGAACAGCAGCCACAGCGAGCGCGGCCGGCCCGCGAGCCCGGCCACCACGGGGCGGTCCGTGCGCAGCACGCGCCAGGCGGCGAGCACCGACGCTGGGCCCGCGCCGATCCGCGGGGCCCAGCGCTCGCGCAGCCGCACCAGCTCCGGATAGCAGCCCAGGCTCAGCGTGTTGACGAAGAAGCCGTGCGGTGCACCGTTCGGACCCGGGCTGAACCGGCCCAGGTCCACCGCGACCGCCGCGCCGGAACGCACCGCGCGCGCCGTGTCCTCCGGGGTGCCGATGCCCAGGTCGAGGGCGAAGTGGTTGCGGGATCCTCCGGGGAGGACGGCCAGCGGGAGCCCGTAGCGGACGGCCGCCGCGGCCGCCGCGTTCACGGTGCCGTCGCCGCCGTACACGCCGAGCGCGCCGCCCAGCGCGAGCGCCCGCCGCGCCGCCTCGTCGAGCGCGGCGGCGAGCGAACGGCGCGCCTCCGTGGGCCCGCCGGGATCCTCGGCCTCCGCGTCCTCCGTCTCCGCGTTCTCCGGCTCCCGCACCACCACCTCGGCGCGCGGCAGCACGCGCCGCACCGCCGTCTCGGGGCTGGTCACCGACAGCGGCGGGGTGCGCCCGGCGCGCGTCGCGCCCGCGACGGAGTTGGCGACCACCACCAGGCCCTTGCCCTCGGGCAGCGCGGGCGCCTCGGCCACCGGGCGCGCGGGCGGCGGGAGTTGGCCGCGGGTGGGCGCGAGACCCCGTACGGCCAGCGCGGCGCCCAAGCCCAGGGCCGCGCCCGCCAGCACGTCGCTCGGGTAGTGGACTCCCGTGTAGACGCGCGAGAACGCCACCGAGGCGGCGACCGGCGCCAGCGCCGCGCCCCAGCGCGGCGACTCCAGCGCGACGCCCGCGGCGAAGGCCGCGGCCGAGGCCGAGTGCCCCGAGGGGAAGGAGGTGGTGTGCGGCTGGCGGTGCAGCCTGCGGATCACCGGCACCGCGTCCAGCACGGGGCGCGCCCTGCGCACCGAGCGCTTGCCGAGCACGTTCACCGTCGCCGAGGCCACCGCCAGTGAGGCCGCGCCGCGCAGCGCCGCGCGCCGTCCGCTCCGGGTGCGGGTCGCGGCCATCCCGGCGGCCAGCGCGAACCACAGCCGCCCGTGGTTGGCGCTCCGGCTCAGCCGGGGCAGCACGCTCTCGGCGCCCGGCCAGTGCCGCCGCGCCACCTGGTGGAAGAGGCCGCGGTCCCAGGCGGAGAGCCGGTACGCCAGGGTGCTCCGCCGCTCGTGGTCCGCGGGGCCCCACGCGGTACGGGCGCCCTGCCCGGGGAGCGGTTCCCCGGACAGGGCGCCGTGCGGACCCGTGCCGCCCCCGGTGCGGCCGGTGCGCGGCCGGCCCGCTCCGGTGCGGCGGCTCGCGCTCAGGCCGTCACCTCGGGTCCCTCGATGATCTCGGGCTCGTCGGGGCCCGCGCGGCTGATGTCGGCGAGCGCGGAGTTCGGGTCGCGCTCCTCCGCCAGGTCGCCGATGCTCACGACGCCGAGCGGGCGCCCGTCCTCCACCACCGGCAGCCTGCGCACGGCGTGCGCCCGCATCAGGTCGACGGCGGCCGTCGCCGCGTCGTCAGGCGACACCGTCACCGGCTCGGGCGTGCACACCGCGTCGCAGGTCATGGTCAGCGGATCCACGCCGTCGGCCACCGCGCGCAGCGCGATGTCCCGATCGGTGATCAGGCCGAGCAGCCGCCCCTCCTGGGTGACCAGCACGTCGCCGATGTCCTGCGCGCGCATGAGCTGCGCGGCCTCCACCAGCGAGGCGTCCGGGCGCACCGAGGTGGCGGCCGGGGTCATGACGTCCCTCACCAACTGTGGCATTGCCTCTGGCCTTCGCTCTCTCGTAGTGGTTGCGGTCGCCGCGGCGAGTACCCGGCGCCCCGGGGTTCAGACCGGGGCCGGGCACGGTGGCTCAGACCCGCGGGCGGCGGCCGAGCGCCGTGACGACCTCCTGGACGTTCCGGTACGTGCCGCCGTCCTCCGGCAGGCCGCGCGCGGTGTCCACGAGCGGCTCGGGCGCGTGCGCGTCCTCCAGGGTGCGCAGGACGCCGTCGCGGTCGGCGGGGAACGTCGTACGCCCCAGGTGCCGTGCCAGATCGAAGCGGAGCGCCTCGTCGGCCGACTCCTGCGGATCGGCGGTGCCGGCCGCCGGCACGGGGCCCTCGGCCAGTTCCGGATCGTCGTCGGCGCCGGGCTCGGGGTCGTTCCACTCCTCGGCGCGCGTCGGGTACACGTGGCGCAGCCGCCCCTGCATCTCGCGCTTGGCCTCGTCGTCGCGGTGCACGTTCAGCGCGTTGCTCTTGCCGAAGTTCTCAGTCATCGCACTCTCCTGCGCGGAATCTCCCGCTTCTCCGGATCATCCGGCTCTCCGGCTGGGTACCCGCGGCCCTCTGGGTGACACTGGACGCAGCCGTACGAAAGGGGACGGAGCCGTGGAAACGACGACAACCGGGATAGTCGACGGCGAGCGGGGCGTGGACCCGCGCAAGCTGTCCGACAGTCAGCTGCTCAAGGAGCTGGAGACCGTGCACCGCACGCGTCACGACACCTTCCTGTACGGCTCCTCCGACGCGCTCGCCGCGCACAACGCCCGCACCGCGCAGCTCGAGGGCGAGTACCTGCGCCGCAACCCGCGCCGCTCGGTGGCCTCCGGCCGCACCCGGGCGGGGGCGCGGGCGCGGGAGAGCTGAGGCGCCGCCGCGCCGGGCCGGGCTCCGGCAGGGCTCCGGGCCGGACTCCGGCGGGGCTTCCGGCCGGGGCTCCAGGCCGGGACTCCGGCAGGGCTCCGGCCCGGGAGCGCGGCGTGTTTGCCCCCTCCACCCCGGGGCACCCGGACGGCGGCCGAGAGCGAGCGGCTTGGCCCTGTGGGAGAGAAGGCTCCGGGCACGGGTGAGTTCAGCCCCCGCGCCCGGAGCCGTTCACATGGGGAGGGCCGTTCGCGGAGGCGTACGCACGCCCGGCCGCCCCCGCACCCGCAATCCGTCGCACATCCCCGGATTAGAGCGGGAGTCGGGGGTACTCGGCTTCGCATGGGTGACAAGGAGATGTATCCGAGGGCGGGGTCCGCCGAAGGCGTGGGTGCCACGGCGACGGACATCTCGGAGCCGGTGGCCCGGATCGTGCGACAGGAGATCAGGGTCGCCGAGGCGGAACTCCGCGAAGAAATGCGGCAGCAGCCCCGCAGGCGCACGCTCAGGCTCTACAGCGGAGCTACGGCCTCCGCGCTGTACGGGGGCGGCGCGCTGGCTCTGGCGGTCGGTCTGCTCCTCACGCTGGTGATGCCCGGGTGGGCGGCGTTCCTGATCGTCGCGGCCGTGCTGTTCGCCGCCTCGCTCGCGCTGCGCAACGCGGCGCACGAGCCGCACGGCTCACGCGAGTCGCACCGACAGCACCGGCAGCACGCGGCACAGGAGCCGCACGCCGCCGACGGGTTGGGCGACATGCCCACGGCCGCCGAGAACGTTCCGCGGGGCACGCACCACCGCGCCTGAACCGAACCTGAACCAGGGCCTGAGCCGGGCCCTGAGCGGGTACGGAGGGGTTCCGGAACGTGCCGTGCGAGGGCGGCGCGGGGGAGAGGCACCCTTGCGCCGGCGCCCGGTTGGCGTGCACGCTCCGTCCGCTCCGTCCCTTCAGCCTCCCTCCCCTCCGCCGCGTCCACCGTCCGCGACGGAGGGGAGGGTTTCCCGTGCCGCGACTTCTCGTGCTGCGACTTCTCGTGCCGCGGCTTCTCGTGCCGTGACCGAGGGGCGGGTTTCCCGTGCCCCGACTTCTCGTGCCGTGACAGCAGCCGCGTACGTCGCCGTGTCCGTATGCTCGGACCCGCCCGGGCCGCTGGTCCGGGCGGCGGACGCGGGTGCGGAGCAGCGGGTGCGAAGGGACGGAGCGGCATGACGCAGCAGGGGGCGGAGGAGCGCGGCGGGTACGGCGGCCCGGGCGACGCGGCCACGGTGCGCTCGGTGAACGAGATGACCGCGCGCTGGGCGCAGTTGGCGGCGCCGGGCGGCTCGGGCGGCGGGTCGGGCGGTCAAAGGGAGGGCGCGGGAACGGTGTTCACCGCCGCCGGCCTGTGGCCGCTGCTCGCCGGCCTCGCGGCCGGCGGCGACGCGCAGGTGCGCCGCGAGCTGGCCGGCGTGCTGGAGGTGGACCCGGACCGCGCCGCGGACCTCGCCACAGGCCTGATGCGCCTGCTGAACGGCATCGAGGGCATGGACGCCGCGCTCGGCCTCTGGGCGCGCGCCTCGGTGGAGCCGGAGAAGGACTGGGTCTCCGCGCTGCCGTACGGCACACACGGCGAACTCACCGGCGCCCCGCAGCGCGACCGCGAGCGCCTGGACGCCTGGGCCTCCGAGCACACCGCGGGCCGCATCCGCTCCATGCCGGTGGTGCTGGAGCCGGCCACGCTGCTCGTGCTGGCCAGCGCGCTGGTGCTGAACACCACGTGGGAGCGGGAGTTCACCGCGGCGCCGCGGATGATGACCGAGTACGAGCCGTGGATGCGGCGGCCGCGCGCGCAGCTCTCGCGCGCGGGCACCGACCTCGACGAGCTCGACGTGGCGGACACCGCGGCGGGCGCCGTGACCCGGCTGACGGTGCGGGGCGACACCGGCGTCGACGTCCAACTGCTGCTGGGCGCGCCGGAGATGGCGCCGGGCGCGGTGCTGGCCGCGGGGGCCCGGATGCCGTACTCGGCGCCGTGGATCGTGCCGGGGAGCAGGCTCCCGTTCGGCACGCCGGGGCCCGGGGTGAGCGTCGCCGAGACGCCGTCCTTCGACGGGACCTCGGTGCTGTCGGCCTCGCTGCCGCCGTTCACCGTGGAGGCGCGGCACGATCTGCTGGCGGACGCCGCGGAGTTCGGGCTCGCGACGGCGGCCGGGCGGTACGACGAGGGCGGCCACTTCCCCGGCATCAGCCGCCGCGAGCCGCTGGCCGTGGGCTCGGCCCAGCAGAGCGTCACGGCGACCTTCTCGGCGAAGGGCTTCTACGCCGCGGCCGTGACGGCGGTCGGGATGGTCCGCGCCGCGGGCCTCCCGCCCCAGCGCGCCAGGTCCGTGGCGGTCCGCTTCGACCGCCCCTTCGGGTTCGTGGCCGTACACCGCGCGACGGGCCTGATCCTGACGGCGGGCTGGGTCACGGAACCCGACCCGGCGCAGGGGTAGTACGGGGCGGGCCCTCGCCGCCGCGCGACGAGGCGTTCCTGCGCGGTCCCCCGGCGCCTACTCGGCGACCACGCGCAGCGTCCGCAGCGACGCGTCGGCCGCGTCCGGCACGTACATCCCGGCCCGCACGCCGCTGCGCAGGTAGTCGGCCGCCTCGCGGCTGATCCGCTCGCCGGGGGCCACGGCCGGCACGCCCGGCGGGTACGGGCTCGCGTACTCGGCGGCGATGCGGCCGGCCGCGTCCTCCACCGGCACCTGTTCGACGGGCCCGAAGTACGCGTCGCGCGGCAGCAGCACCATGTCCTGCTCCAGGCCGGCGGGCGAGGGCACCCGCATGCCGGCGGGCGGGGGCAGCGCGTCGCGCTGCTTGACCAGTTCGGTCAGCGCGTCCAGCAGGTCCATGCAGGACTCCTCGCCGTCCCCGTGCGTCAGGTTCGCCACGATCCGCCTGTGGTCGGCGAGCCCCACGTTGAGCTGCCGGTACTCGCGCAGCCAGTCGGCCGCCCCGTACCCGCTGGTGCCGAGCCCCGACACGTCGACGGCGAGTGCCAGCGGGTCGTGGTCGAAGGCGCGGTCCGGGCCGATGAGCTCGGCCGCGCCCAGCGGAACGAGCCCCGCCAGCGCGGCGATCTCCCGGCGCAGCCGCCCGGCCAGCCCGAGCGCCGCGTCGAGCAGCTCATAGCCGTGCTCGGCCATCTGGCGGCGCCAGCCGTCCAGTGCCGCGTAGACGAGGACCGAGGGGCTGGTGGTGCCCAGCAGGTCTTCGCGCATCCGCAGCAGCACCGGGTCCACCAGATCGCCCTGGAGGTGGAAGACGGAGCCCTGCTCCAGCCCGGCGCCCATCTTGTGCACGCTGGTCACGCACACGTCGGCGCCCGCGTCCATCGCCCAGCTCGGCAGCCACGGATGGAACGGCAGGTGCGCGCCCCACGCCTCGTCCACGATCAGCGGCCTGCCCCGCTCGTGGCACACCTCGGCGACGCCCCTGATGTCCGCGCAACTCCCGTACGCGGTGGGGGAGATGAGCACCATGCCCTTGGCGTCCGGGTCCCGCGCGAAGGCCGCCCGCACCTCCTCCGGGCCCGGCGGATGCGCGAAGTGGTGCCCCGCGTCCCACCGCGGCTGCACCCACACCGGCTGGATGCCGGCCAGCACGAGGCCGGACACCACCGACTTGTGCGCGTTCCGCGCCACCAGCAGCTTGTCGTAGGGGCCCGCGACCGACAGCATCGCGGACTTGACGGACAGCGAACTCCCGCACGTGGAGAAGAAGGTGTGCTCGGCGCCGACCGCGTCCGCCATCAGCTCCTGGGCCCGCCGCAGGTACCCGTTGGACATCCGCCGGTCATCGAGGCCGCTCATCACCAGCACGTCCGAGGTGAACACGCCGTCGCCGAGCACCTGCCGCACCCGCGCGTCCACGCCGGCGCCCTGCTTGTGCCCGGGCGGCGTGAAGTTGCGGCCCGGCATGCCGCGCTTGCACTCCGCCAGCGCCTCCAGGACCGGGGCCCGCGAGTGGTCCAGGCGCAGCTCGGGCCTGCCGTCGACCACGTGGGGCGTCGGATGCGGCTCCATCACACGTCACCCTCTCCGCTGTCGGGCCGCGACTCCGAGGGATGCGGCTTGCTGCCCTGCAAGAACTCCTGGACCTTCGCCTTCACGCCCTGCTTGACCACCGAGGCCCGCTCCGGGTCGCCCTTGAGGAGGGATTCGGCCGTGGCCTCCATCTGGTCCCAGTCGGCGTGCGGCGGGATCGGCGGGACCGACGGGTCGGTCAGGAACTCCACGACCGCCGGGCCCTCCGCCTCCAGCGCCTCGCGCCAGCCGCGTTCGACCTCCTCCGGCTTCTCCACGCGCACCCCGGTCATGCCCAGCGAGCGCGCGAACGCCGCGTACGACACGTCCGGCAGGTGCTGCGAGGGCTCGAACTGCGGCGAGCCCGCCATGGCCCGCATCTCCCAGGTGACCTGGTTGAGGTCCTGGTTGTTCCACACGCCGATCACGAGACGCGGGTCGTCCCAGGAGTGCCGGTACTTGGCCGCGGTGATCAGCTCGGCCATGCCGTTCATCTGCATCGCGCCGTCCCCGACCAGCGCGATCACCGGACGGTGCGGGTGCGCGAACTTCGCGCCGATCGCGTACGGCACCCCGCACCCCATCGTGGCCAGCGTCCCGGACAGCGAGCCGCGCATGTCCCCGCGGAAGCGCAGGTGCCGCGCGTACCAGTTGGCCACCGAGCCCGAATCGGCCGTGACCAGCGCGTTCTCGGGCAGCAGCGGGTCGAGGCAGTGCGCCACCCACTCCGGGTTGACCGGGTCGGCCGACACCTCCGCGCGCCGCCGCATCACCTGCCACCAGCGGTCCACGTCGGACATGACCTTCTCGTGCCACTCCAGGCCCTCGGTGTTCTGCCGCAGCAGGGGGAGCAGCCGCCGCAGGGTGGCCTTCGCGTCGCCGACGAGGTTCACCTCGTACGGATAGCGCATGCCGATCATGTGCGGGTCCAGGTCGATCTGGACCCCGCGCGCCGAGCCGAACTCCGGCAGGAACTGGCTGTAGGGCAGGCTCGATCCGATCGTCAGCAGGGTGTCGCAGTCCCGCATCAGCTCGTACGAGGGCCGGGTGCCCAGCAGCGCGATCGAACCGGTCACATACGGCAGGGTGTCCGGCAGCACGTCCTTGCCGAGCAGCGCCTTGGCCACCCCGGCGTTGAGCGTGGCCGCGACCTCCTGCACCTCCTGCTGCGCGCCGCGCGCGCCCTGGCCCGCCAGGATCGCCACCTTGCGCCCGGAGTTGAGGACCTCGGCGGCCTGCTCCACGGCCTCCTCGGACGGTACGGCGGTGTAGCCGGACGCGCCCAGGCTGGAGGGCACCATCTTGAACTCGTGGGCCGGCGGCTCGTAGTCGAGCTCCTGCACGTCGGCCGGTATCACCACGGCGGTCGGCGCACGGCGCGCGTACGCGGTGCGGATCGCGCGGTCCAGCACGTTGGGGAGCTGCTCGGGGACGGTCACCGTCTCCAGGAACTCGCTCGCCACGTCCTTGTACAGCGAGTGGACGTCGATCTCCTGCTGGTAGGAGCCCCCCATCGCGCTGCGCGCCGTCTGTCCGACGAGCGCCACCACCGGCACGTGGTCGAGCTTCGCGTCGTACAGCCCGTTCAGCAGGTGTACGGCGCCCGGGCCCGAGGTCGCCGCGCACACGCCCAGCGTGCCGCGGAACTTGGCGTAGCCGACCGCCTCGAACGCGGACATCTCCTCGTGCCGCGACTGCACGAACCGCGGCTTGTTCCCGGCGCGTTCCCAGGCGGCGAGGAGTCCGTTGATGCCGTCGCCGGGGTAGCCGAAGACGTGCTCGACGCCCCATTCGCGCAGCCGGTTCAGCACATGGTCGGAGACCTTCTCGGTCACGGGAAGCACCCCTCCTCTGATCAGCTCGTGAGCTGGGGCAGCACCTTGGTGCGGTAGAAGTCGAAGAAGCCGCGCACGTCGGGCCCGATCTGGTTCACGTGCACCGCGTCGAACCCGGCGTAGGCGGACAGCGCCCGCACGTGCTCCTCGGGGTCGTCGCCGCACGCCACCGGCGAGTCCTCCACGTGCTGGTCGGTGACCAGCGCGGAAGCCTGCTCGAAGTGCGCGGGGGTGGGCAGGACCTGGGGGAGTTCGCCGGGCAGGAACATGTTGGGCCAGCGCTCGCGCACGGTGCGCACGGCGTTCGCGCGGTCGGTGTCGTAGCAGACCTTGGTGCCGCCGCGCACCGGCTGGAAACTGGCGCCGCCCGCGCGCCGGAAGCGGGCCACCGCCTCGGCGTCGGCGTCCATCGTCACGAAGCCGTCGCCGACCCGCCCGGCCAGCTCGATCGCGGCCTCGCCGAACCCGGCGACGTCGAGCGGCACGGGGGTGTCCGGCACATCGAAGAGCCGGGCGTTCTCCACGGTGTAGTGCCTGCCGTAGTGGCTGACCTCCTTGCCGGTCAGGAGCTGCTTGATGACTCCGATGGCCTCCTCCAGCATCTCCAGGCGCACCGAAGCCTCCGGCCAGCCGGTGCCGAGGATGTGCTCGTTGAGCGCCTCCCCGCTGCCCAGGCCCAGCCGGAACCTGTCCTCGCCCAGCATCACCGCGCTCGTCGCCGCGGCCTGCGCCACGACGGCCGGATGCGTGCGCACCGTGGGGCAGGTCACCGCCGTCTGCACGGGGAGCGAGGTGGCCCCCGCCAGCGCGCCGATCACCGACCAGACGAAGGGCGAGTGGCCCTGCGCGGTCGTCCACGGGTGGTAGTGGTCCGAGATCCACAGCGAGGTGAACCCGGCCTGTTCGGCCATCCGCGCCTGCTCGACCAGTTCGTGCGGGCCGTAGTCCTCGCAGGCCAGAAAGTATCCGTACGTCATCGCCTCGGGTGCCGACATGCGGTCCGGGTGTCCGCGCCCGGGGCAGGGGAAACCGGGAACCGGGGCCCGCGCGCGGGGGCCGCCCGCCGGTGGGTGCGAAAGGTTCGAGACATATGCCAGGCGACCGCAACTCGTCTCGCCCGCTGGAGTTTTGCGGTCCGGGCGCCGGGCACTCGTGTTCCTACGTGCTTCGGAAGGAAGGCACATCCGCGGGAGCGACCAGCAGCGGCAGTTCCGCTCGCCCCGCCTGTGCCGGCTCCCGCGGTGACCGCTCGAACCACACCACCGCTATGGGGAGAGAGCGCACCAACATGACGACCGTAGGCCCCCGTGCCGAGCACGCACGCCACCCCCACGACGACGCGCCCGACACCTCCGCCGAGTTCCGGCGGATCGTCTCGCTGCCCGACGGGCCCGAGAAGGAAGAGCTGCGGCGATCGGTGGTCCGGGCCTGGATGCCGATGGCCGAACGGCTGGCGCGTCACTTCCGCAACCGCGGCGAGTCCCTGGAGGATCTCCAGCAGGTCGCCGCGCTCGGCCTGGTGAAGGCCGTGGCCCGGTTCGACCCGGACCGCGGCAGCGCCTTCGAGAGCTTCGCGGTGCCCACCATCGTGGGCGAGGTGAAGCGTCATTTCCGCGACCACATGTGGGGACTCCACGTCCCGCGCCGGGTCCAGGAACTGCGCAATCGCGTACGCACGAGCGTGCGGGAGCTGAGTCTCTCGCTCGACAGCAGTCCCTCCGTCGCGAAGATCGCTGAGCACAGCGGACTGCCGGAGGAGGACGTACTGGTCGGGATGGAGGCGTTGCAGAGCTACAGCACGCTCTCGCTGGACGCCGAACTCCCGGGCGCCGACGACGGGTACTCGCTGGGCGACACCCTGGGCAGCGCCGAACCCGGCTTCGACCGCATCGTGTTCCGCGAGGCGGTCAAGCCCCGGCTGCGGCGGCTGCCCGAAAGGGAGCGGCGCATCCTGTATCTGCGCTTCTTCTGCGACATGACGCAGAGCCGCATCGCCGAGCAGCTGGGCATCTCGCAGATGCACGTGTCGCGTCTGATCAGCCGCACCTGCGACCGCATACACCAGGAGGTCGACGCCGACCTGAAGAACCAGGAGCAGGAGGACAAGGAGTACGCGGCGGCGTAGGCCAGGCCATGGCGTGAGCCAGGCCCCAGCGTGAGCCGAGCCGAACCACCCTGCCGGGCCCGGCACTTGCGGACACCGCGAGTGCCGGGCCCGGCCCGCGTCGTACACGCGCGGTGCCGTGCGCGCACGGATCCGTACGCCTCAGCCCGAGCGCAGCAGGGCCAGGGCCAAGTGCCGGGCCATGCGCTCGACCGCCCCCGCCTCGGCCAGCTCGAAGGCGTTCCTGCTCCCGCTGCGGACCAGCGTCAGCGCGCCCACCACGGTCCCCGCGGCGGCCGTGTCGCCCGGCGCGCAGTCCGGGTACTCCGCCGCGCCGCCGCCGGAGCCGTCCCCGGCCTCCGCCGCGGTCCCGCCCCCGGCCGTCAGCGGGGCGCAGATCAGCGAGCTGGCGCCGACCCGCACCAGCACCGGCGAGCCCGTGCCGTCCCGGCCGAACGCCTCCGGGTCCTCCAGCCGCACCTGGAGCGCGCCGGAACCGCGTTCCACCGCCTCCACGACCAGCGGCGCCGCCGAGGGGCACTGCTCGGCCACCGCCTTGCGGACCTCCTCGTCGCCGCCGAGCACGGCGGCGCGGACCAGCGACCGGGGCTTGTCGCCGAGGTCGACCACGACCCAGTCGGCGAACCTGCGGTGCAGCACCCCCGCGGCGCGCGCCGCGACCGGGTCCCGCACGGGCGGGGTGGTCAGCAGCGCGGCCGCCATGTCGTCGACCAGGTCGAGGAGTTCGGCCTGCCGGGTCATCTCGTCCAGGTCGGGGCGCGGGGTGTGCCGCGCCACCGGGGGAGCGCCGGAGGCCGCGGGCGTCGCGGGCCCCTCGCCGGCCGTCTGGAACAGCGCGAGCACCGCGTTGCGCCGCTCCTGCGGCGGCCGCAGCGCGGTGAGCGTCACCCGCAGCGGCTCGGTCGGCCGCCCGCCGTCGTCGGGCTCGGGCGGGCGTAAGAGCTGGACCCGCAGGCTGCGCGCGCCCTCGCCGCGCGCGACGGCCGCCGCCTGCGAACGGAACTTCGCGCGCCCCTCGTGCGCCAGCGACCCGGTCAGCGCCCGGCCCGTCGCATAGCCCGCGCGCAGCCCGAAGAGCTGGGTCGCCGCCATGTTCATCCGGCGCACCACCGCCTCGCGGTCCAGCAGCACGGCGCCCACCGGCAGCCGCTGGAACAGGGCCCGCAGGAGCTGCTGTTCGTGGAGGTCGCCGCGCCCTCCGGTGCGCTTGCCCGCGGCCGCCAGCTCCTCGTACCGGGGCCAGAGCACCTCGGCCGCGTGCTGGAGCTCGAACAGGGCCGCGTCGAGCGCGGTGAGGCGTTCCGCGGTCGGCAGGGTGCGCGCGGCCCGCAGTTCCTCCACCCGTCGGCGGAAATCCGCCAGTTCGGCGCCGTACTCCTCAACGTCGGCCATGGCGTCAACGTAGCGTGGCCGCGCGCCGGCGGCCCACCGCACGGGGAGACCGCCCGCAGTTCGTCCGATTCCGTGCCGCGGTGGCCTGGCGGCACCCCGTTTTCCGATCTCCCTGCACGGGCAGCCGTCCGGCCGTGACCCCTCAGCGACCCATCGCCGGCTCCCCCCAGCCCCTCGCGGGCGAGCGTCTCATTTTCGAGGCCGAGGACCGGGCGGGGGAGGCCGCGCCGGGACGCAGCCTGGCCGGGCTCGCCGAGCAGGCCGCGCGCTGCACCCCGGGCTGCTGCGGCGCCGCCGCCACCGCGACCGATCTCGCGGCGGGCGCCGATGAGGAGCTCGCCCTGCCGGACGCGCCGCTCGCGGTCACCCACCCCGACCTGTCCGGGCTGATCGCGGTCCAGTGGGAGGCCGGCGAGGGCCCCGTCCTGGAGGCGCTGCGCACCAACACCCCGCTGACCGTG
Organism: Streptomyces odontomachicola; assembly: GCF_039605595.1. Taxonomy (NCBI): domain Bacteria; kingdom Bacillati; phylum Actinomycetota; class Actinomycetes; order Kitasatosporales; family Streptomycetaceae; genus Streptomyces; species Streptomyces odontomachicola. Next base: position 277,201 of record NZ_JBCFOK010000008.1, on the reverse strand, counting down.
GACGACCTGCTGCGCGAGGAGCGCTGGCCGGGGTTCAGGGCCAAGGCGCTGGAGGCCGGGCTGCGCTCGACCGCCACCCTCCCGTACCGCAGGCAGGACCTGGCGCTGACCGTCACGGTGTGCGCCTTCCGCCCGCACCGGCTGGCCGAGGCGGTGTGCAGCAACGCCGCGCTGCTCGGCGATCTCGCCTCCACCGTGATGGTGCGCGACCGCCGCTACCGCGAGGCGCTGGCCGAGGTCGACCAGCTCGGTTGCGCCCTGCGCACCCGGCCCGTCGTCGACCAGGCGTGCGGGATCGTCATGGCGGTGGTGGGGTGCAGTGCGGACGAGGCGTTCGCCCTGCTGCGCCGTTTGTCGCAGCGCACCAACCGCAAGCTGCACGACCTCGCCGAGGGCGTCGTGCACACCAGGGGCAGGGGTGCCGAGGAGCAGCTGCGGCGGCTGAGCCGTACGCAGTAGGCGTACGGCGGGTCCCGCGAGCGGCGCCGTGCCCCGCCGGGCGGCCGCTGCCCGGCGAACCGGAACGTGTCGTCCCGCTCCGCCCACCCTTCCGTCTGCCAGGGTGTCTGCCACAGTGGACGTATTGCACGGGTTGTCTGATGTGTCTGATGTACGGCCGGCAGTGAGGGCGGAGACGGATGCGGCGCACCAGTGATCCGGCGGCGGAGGCCGCCTGCGGGTACTGGCGCCGCCGCGGCCTGCGCACCGCGCCCGAGCAGGTCGCCGTCGCACCGGGCGCCCCGCTGCTGCTGCTCGCCGTGCTGGCCGTGACCGGCGGCGGAGTGCTGCTGCCCCGCCCGTGCGAGTCCTGGTACGCGGCACCGGCCCGGCTCCTGGGGCGCCGGGTGCACGGCGTGCCGGTCCCCGCCGAGTGCGGCGGCGTGCCCGACCCCTTCGCGCTGCTGGAGACCGTGCGCCGGGCCCGCGAGGAGGAGCCGGAGCCCGAGGCGCCCCGGGTGCTGGTGCTCTCCGTCGCCGACGGCACCTCGGGTACGGCCGCCCCTCCCGAGCTGCTGCACGAGGTGTGCGAAGCGGCCGCGGGCGAGGGCCTGTTGGTGCTCGGCGACGAATCCTGGCGGGACACCCTGCACGACCCGCACGACACGGTGATCGTCAGCCCCGTGGAGATGCTCGGCGGCAGCGGCGAGGAGGGCTCGGCCGCGGTGCTCACAGGGCTCGACGCGGCGCTGCTGCCGCCCGGCGTGCACGCGGGTGCGGCCCGCTTCTCCGCCACCGCAGCGGGCCGCGCGCTCCGCGACGGGGTGGCCGGAGTGCTGGAGTCGCTGCACGCGGCGCTGTCCCCCACCGCCGCCGCTGCGGTCTCCGAGGCGCTGGCCGAGCCCGACGCGGTGCGCGAGCGGCGCGCAGCGGGCGCCCGCGCGCGGGGCGGCCTCGCCGCGGCGCTGCACCGGGTGGTGACCGGCGCGGGAGCGCTGTGCCGCCCGCCGCACCTGGGCCGCTTCCTGTACGCCGACCTGGAGCCCGTACGGCCGCGGCTGGAGCGGCGCGGGGTGCGGGACGCGGCGGGTCTGGAGGCCGAACTCGTGCGCAGGCTCGGCCCGTTCGCCACCGGGGGCCACCGCTTCGGCGACGAGCGGAGGGCGCTGCGGGTGCGGCTGGACACGGACGTACTCGTGGAGGCGGACGTGCCCGCGCGCGGGGGAGCGGGTACGGCGGAGGCGGAACCGTGGGAAGGAGTGGACTCCCTCACACTTGCCGCATCTCCGGAATCACCCACCGTGACCCGGGCGTTGGCAGCAGTGCGCTCAGCGCTCACCGAACTCACAGACGGGAGCCGTGACTAGATGGCAGCCGCGTACTCGCGGGGTGGTGCCGCCCCCGGAACCCCGGCAGAACCGGAAGGGCAGGACCGCACCAGGGACGGCGGCGGGGGCACGCACGCCCCGGCCGCCGCCGGCACGCTCACCGGCGCGCGGGGGACGCCGCCGGTGGAGATCGGCGCGCGCCGGCTGTGGCCGCGCGGCTTCGGCGACCGGCTCACCTCCCCGCTGCCCGGGGTGCGCGCGATGGCCAGGATGGCCCGCGAGGGCTCCATGCGCCCGGCACGCGAAGCGCTGAACAAGGTCCCCGAGCTGCCCTACGAGCCCGCGCCGCTGCCCGCGGTGGACGCCGACACCGTCGCCGTGACCTGGGCGGGACACGCGAGCTGGATCGTGCGGATCGGCGGGCTCACGGTGCTCACCGACCCGGTGTGGTCCCGCCGCATCCTGGGCACCCCGGCGCGGGTCACCCCGCCCGGCGTGGACTGGGAGGACGTGCCCCCGGTCGACGCGGTCGTCATCTCGCACAACCACTACGACCACCTGGACGCGCCCACCCTCAAGCGGCTCCCGCGCCACACCCCGCTGTTCGTGCCCGCAGGGCTCGGCGGATGGTGCCGCAAGCGCGGCTTCGTGCGGGTCACCGAGCTGGACTGGTGGGAGCACGCCGAGCTGCCCGCGCCCGGCGGCAGCACCGTCCGCTTCGACTTCGTACCGGCGCACCACTGGTCCAAGCGGACGCTGACCGACACCTGCAGGTCGCTGTGGGGCGGCTGGGTGCTCACCGACAAGGACGGGCAGCGGGTGTACTTCGCGGGGGACACCGGCTACGGCCACTGGTTCCGCGAGATCGGCGAGCGCTACTCCGGCATCGACCTGGCGCTGCTGCCCATCGGCGCCTACGACCCGCGCTGGATGCTCAGGCCGGTGCACTGCGACCCGGAGGAGGCCGTCAAGGCGTGCGCCGACGTGGGCGCGCGCAACATGGCCCCCATGCACTGGGCCACCTTCCTGCTCTCCGGTGAACCCCCGCTGGAGCCGCTGGCCCGGGTGCACGCCGCGTGGACGATGACCGGGCGGCCCCGGCACGAGCTGTGGGACCTGCCGGTGGGGGGCTCCCGGGTGCTGGAGTGAGCGCGGGGCCGAGCCGACCGCGGGCCGGTTCCCCGACGGGGCGGCCGGGCGTCACCTGCCCGTACCCTGGCGTCAACCGCCCGCGTGCAGGCGGCGGTTGAGCCTCCGCCACAGCGCGGGCAGCCCGCTGATCAGCAGCGTCAGACCGATGGCCGCCGCCACTCCCTCCCACGGCTCGGGGAAGAGCGTGCCGCCGACCACGCCGATCAGCATGTACGTCACCGACCAGGCCAGGCACGCCGGCACATCGCCCCGTACGAACTCCCGCATCCGCATGCGCGCCAGCAGGCACGCCAGCATCACCGGGATGCGGCCCGCGGGGATCAGCCGGGAGACCACCAGCACCGCGACGCCGTGCGCGCGCAGCTTCTCCTGCGCCTGCGCGAGGCGCTCGGGCGCCGCGCGGTCCCGCAGGTCCTGGAGCCAGCGCGAGCCGTTCTTGGAGCCGACGCCGCGGCGGCCGAGCCAGTACAGCGCGATGTCGCCCAGGAAGGCGGCGGCGGAGGCCACCGCGAACACGATCACCATCGACACCGCGGGCACGCTCTGGTGCAGCGCCACCACCGCGGCCCCGCTCACCAGCGCGCCGGTCGGCACCACGGGCACCAGCGAGCCGACCACCACGAGCAGGAACAGCGAGGGATAGCCGATCGCCTGCTGGGTGGACTCCGGCGGCACGGCGGCCCGCGTCACCCCGTCCAGCAGCGCGCCGAGCCGGTCAGCGGCCGCCAGCATGTGCGGCGTCATCCGGCCGACTCCAGCCGCACGCTCTCGCCGTGCCCCAGCCGGTGCACCGCGACGCCGGGAGCGCTGCGCGCCGCCAGCCGTACGAACTCATCGCCCGGCGCGTGGAATTCGTGCGGCCGCACCGCGTCCATGCCGATCGGCCAGTACGTGCCGTAGTGCACCGGCACGGCGCCCCGCGGCGCGAGCCCGGCCAGCGCCTCGGCCGCGCGGCCCGCGTCCAGGTGCCCCGCGCCCAGGTACGGGCCCCAGCCGCCGACCGGCAGCAGCGCCATGTCCACCGGGCCCACCGCCTCGGCCATGCCCTCGAACAGCCCCGTGTCGCCCGCGAAGTAGGTGCGCTCCTCGCCCTCCACGACATAGCCCAGCGCGGGCGCGCGGTGCGGCCCGTACGGCAGCCGCCGCCCGTCGTGCGCGGCGGGAACGGCCCGCACCGTCACCGGGCCGACCTCGACGGCGTGCCCCACGTCGGTCTCCTTGAAGGTGAGCGTCCGCGTCAGGCGCCGCAGCCCGGGCACGGCGGCCAGCGCCCCGCGCGGCACGATCACCCGGGTGCCCGGCGGCAGCCGCGCCAGCGACGGCGGGTGCAGGTGGTCGGCGTGCAGATGGGAGACCAGCACCGCGTCCGGCTCCAGGGCCGAGGCGGGAGGGAGCGCGCCGCGCCGGCGGCGCAGATGCGCCATGCGGCGCACCAGCAGCGGATCGGTCAGCAGAGTGACCCCGGAGTCGCGGACCGCCGCCGTCGCGTGCCCCCACCATGTGACCTCCACCGGCACGGGAACGCTCCTCTCCGCGGTGACGCCGGGCCCTCGGCCGGCCCTCTTCCGGCCCTCGCCTGCTGCTCGCCGGGCCCTTCGCCGACCCGTTCCCCCGACCTTACGTGCACGGCACCGACGCCCGTCCGGAGTGGGGACGTATGCAAAAGTGGAGCTTGTCCGTTCCTCCGGGCCCTCCGGGCGGACGCGAGCGTACGAAGGAGGCGGGGCGTGCGGCTGCGGTTGCCTCCCTGGCGGAAACTCGGCGCAGCGGCCCTGCGGGTGCTCGCCGTGTGGGCGGTCTCCACGGTCACCATGCTGGTGCTGGCGGGAATCCTCCCGGACTTCAGACTCCAGTCGACGGACGGGGACAGCGCCACCGTCACCGGCGTCACGGCGGCCGCGGGAGCCGGGGCGTTCGGCCTGCTCAGCGCGCTGGTGTGGCCGGTTCTCGTCCGGGCGCTGCTGCTGGTGCCGGCCGCCGTGCTGGGCGGCCTGGTCTTCTTCCTCAACGGCTCGCTGCTGTGGCTGGCGCTGCACCTCATCCCGTACGACCGCGGCGAGACCAACCCGCAGATGGCCGTCGTGGTCGCCGCCGTGATGTCCGCCGCCTCCTCAGCGACCAGCACCTTCCTCGCCGTACGGGACGACGACGCGTACCGGCGCAGGCTCTCCCGGCTCGCCGACCGCGACCGCAGGCGGGACGCGCAGTCCGGGCGCGGCGGCTGCCGCGGCACGCCCGGCACGGTCTTCCTCCAGCTCGACGGGCTCGGGCACGAGCGGCTGCGGCACGCGCTGCGCGAGGGCGAGGACGGCACGCCGCCGCTCATGCCGAACGTCGCGGCCCTGGTCGAGGGCGGGCACCGGCTGCACCCCTGGCGCACCGACTGGTCCAGCCAGACCGGCGGCAGCCAGCTCGGCATCCTGCACGGCTCCAACCACGACGTTCCGGCGTTCCGCTGGTACGAGAAGGAGACCGGCGAGGTGATGGTGAGCAACCGGCCCTCCAGCGCCGCCGAGCTCCAGCGGCGCGCGGTCGCGCGCACCGGCGACCGCGGGCTCCTCGCGCTGGACGGCGCCAGCCGCGGCAACCTCTTCTCCGGCGGCGCGGGGCAGGTCGCCTTCGTGCTGTCGGTCGCCGCCCGGCGGGGCAAGGAGAACAGGTCGCGGGCCGGCTACTTCGCCTACTTCTCCGACCCGGCCAACGCGACCCGCACCGTGGTCTCCTTCGTCGCCGAGGTGTTCCGCGAGCTCGGCCAGTCGCTGCGCTCCCGGCTGCGCAAGGAGCGGCCCCGCGTCTCGCGCGGCGGGCTCTATCCGTTCATCCGCGCCTTCGCCACGGTCGTCGAGCGTGACGTGGTGGTCGCGGCCGTGCTCGGCGACATCCTGACCGGGCGCACGGCGGTGTACGCGGACCTCGTGGCGTACGACGAGGTGGCGCACCACTCGGGCCCGTACGGACGCGACACCCGGCAGGTGCTGCGCAGGCTGGACCGCTCGCTCGGCCTGATCTTCAAGGTCGCCGCGCGCGCCCCGCGCCCCTACCGGATCGTGCTGCTCTCCGACCACGGCCAGAGCGAGGGCGAGACCTTCGCGGGCGCGTACGGGCTGAGCCTGGAGGACCTCGTGCGGGCCGGGTGCGGGCTGCCTGTCCCGCGCCGCGCGGGCCGCACGCCCAGCGGGGCCGAGGCGCGTTCGGCGGCGCGTGCCGCGCTGCACCGGCCCGAGGACGGGCGCGCGCACCACCGGCACGCGGCGGCCGAGGAGCCGCCGCGCAGGCCGTCGCGCGGCGCCGGGCCCGTGGTCCTGGCCTCGGGAAACCTGGGTCTCGTCTCGTTCCCCGACGTGCCGGTGCGGATGAGCCGCGAGCAGATCGAGGCGCGGCACCCCGCGCTGCTGCGGGCGCTGGCAGACCACCCCGGGATCGGGTTCCTGCTGGTGCGCAGCGAGCGGTACGGGGACGTGGTGCTGGGGGCCGGGGGCTCCGAACACCGGCTGGACACCGGAAAGGTGATCGGGGACGACCCGCTGGAGCCGTTCGGCGAGGGCGCGGCGGAGGCGGTGCGGCGCACCGCGGGGTTTCCGCATGTCGCCGACCTCATGATCAATTCCTCGGTGGGTCCCGACGGTTCGGTGCACGCCTTCGAGGAGCAGATCGGTTCTCACGGTGGTCTGGGCGGCGAGCAGAACGTCGCTTTTCTGCTGTCTCCGGCCGAGCTTTCCTCTCCTCTGCCGGAGGGTGGCTCGCTTGTCGGCGCCGAGCGGGTGCACGGGGTGCTGCGGGGGTGGCTCGCCGAGAGTGCGGAAGGCGCTGGCGCGCCGACTGCCGATGCTGGTTCCGCTTCCGGTGCGGATGCCGTGCGGGCTGCGGACGCCGCGTTGTACTGACGCTTCGCGTCAGTGGGCGGTGGAGGAAATGCGCGCGAAAAGGGCGGCGCGGCGGAGGATTTGCGGTTCCTTGCCCGGGGGCGGCGGAATTCGGGCGGTGATTTTGAATGCGGCGTCCGGAGTCCGAACATGGAATTCGCTCTTCCGGATCGGTGTTCGCCCGGCATACAGTCATGCGGTCCCTGCCAGGGCTACGCGATCGCCGTCCATTCCGCAGCTCGCGAAAGGCTCAACCGACGCATGTCCACCACCCCCGCCGCTCTCCGGGAGAACGAGCGCGTACCGGAGACCCCCGCCGCGGGTGAGGGCTCCCCGCACGCGCGGAGATTCGGGCTTCCCACCGCCGTGTGCCTGGTCATGGGCAACATCATCGGCGGCGGCATCTTCATGCTGCCCGCCTCGGTCGCCCCGTTCGGCACCGTCAGCCTGCTCGCGTTCGTGGTGCTGACCGTCGGCGCCGTCGCGCTCGCGCTCGTCTTCGGGAAGCTCGCGCACCGCAATCCGCGCACCGGCGGCCCGTACGTGTACGCACGCGAAGCCTTCGGCGACTTCGCCGGGTTCCTCGGCGCCTGGGCGTACTGGATCACCACCTGGGTCAGCAACGCGGCGCTCGCCGTGGCCGCCGTCGGCTACCTGGACGTGCTGATACCCGTGCAGGACTCGACCCCGGTGACCATCGCGGCGGCGCTGGTGTGCATCTGGCTGCCCGCGCTCTCGAACCTGGCGGGCACGCGCTATGTCGGCGCCGTCCAGGTCGTGGCCACGGTGCTGAAGTTCATCCCGCTGCTGCTGGTGGCGGTCGGCGGACTGTTCTTCTTCGACTCGGGCAACCTCGGCTCCTTCACCTCCGACGGCAAGGGCCCGGTCGGCAGCGTGACGGCCGCCGCCGCGATCCTGCTGTTCAGCTACCTCGGCGTGGAGTCCGCGTCGATGAGCGCCGGCGAGGTGCGCAATCCCCGGCGCAACGTCGGACGGGCCAGCGTGCTCGGTACGCTCGGCGCCGCGACCGTCTACCTGCTGGGCACCGTCTCGGTGTTCGGGCTCGTCGCGCACGACAAGCTGGTGGATTCCAGCGCGCCCTTCTCGGACGCCGTGAACGCCATGTTCGGCGGCCACTGGGGCGGCACCGTCATCGCGCTCGCCGCGGTCGTCTCCATGCTCGGCGCGCTGAACGGCTGGACCCTGCTCAGCGCGCAGGCCCCGTACGCGGCGGCGCAGGACGGGCTCTTCCCCAAGGTCTTCGAGCGGAAGCGGCGCGGCGTGCCGACCGTCGGCGTGCTGGTCGCCGCGGTGCTCGCCTCGGTGCTGACCATCGCCAACTTCAGCGGCGGCGCGACCGGGGCCTTCAACAGCCTGGTGCTGATCACGACCTTCACGGCCACCGTCCCGTACCTGCTCTCCACCGCCGCGCAGCTCTACTTCCTGGCCGTGGGCCGCACCGACCGGGTGAACCGGGGCCGGCTCATCCGCGACGGCGTGCTCGCCGTGCTCGCCTTCGGCTTCTCGCTGTGGCTCGTCGCTGGGGCCGGCTACGAGGCGGTGTACCAGGGCGTGTTGTTCCTCTTCGCCGGTGTGCTGGTGTATGTGTGGCTGGCCGCGCGGCGGGATCGGGCGAAGGCGACGGCCGCCCCCGGGGGCGAGGAGGCCGAAGTGGCCTCCACCGATTCGCCGGCTGACGCCGAGCTGGTCGCGGCCGACGCCCGCTAACGCACCGCAGGTTCAGCGGCCCGCGGCCTCGCGCAGCGGTTCCCCCGCATCCCTGAGGTGACGCAGCGCCTCTCGCCACGACCCGAGCAGGCTCGTCTCGTGGTACGGGATGTCGAGTTCGGCGCAGTAGGCGCGGACCAAGGGGCGGGCTCGGCGTAGTTGGGGGGCCGGCATGTTCGGGAACAAGTGGTGCTCTATCTGGTAGTTGAGCCCGCCCAGCGCGAGGTCGGTCAGGCGCCCGCCCCGTACGTTCCGCGAGGTCAGCACCTGGCGGCGCAGGAAGTCGGGGCGGTCGTCGCCGGTGAGGGTGGGCATGCCCTTGTGGTTCGGGGCGAAGATCGAGCCCAGGTAGACGCCGAACACCGCGTGGTGGAGCAGCAGGAAGGCCACCGCCGTCCCGGCGGGCAGCAGCAGGAACAGCGCCGTCGTGTACGCCGCGAGGTGCGCGAACAGCAGGCCGCCCTCCACCCACCGGCGCTTCATGTGCGGCTCGCGCAGCGCCCGTATGCCCGACCAGCGCAGGTTGAAGCCCTCCAGGGTGAGCAGCGGGAAGAACAGCGCCGCCTGGTGCCTGCCGATGAAGCGCGGCAGCCCCCGCGCCTGCCGCGCCTGTTCGCGGGACCAGACCAGGATGTCGGGCGCCACGTCGGGGTCGAGTTCCTCGTGGTTGGGGTTGGCGTGGTGGCGGGTGTGCTTGTGCATCCACCAGCCGTAGCTCATGCCGATGCCCAGGTTGCCCACCAGCCGCCCGGCCACGGCGCTCGCCCGCCGGCCGCGGAACACCTGACGGTGCGCCAGATCGTGCGCCACCAGCGCGAGCTGCCCGTACACCAGCCCCAGCCAGCACGCCACGGCGAGCTGCCACCAGCCGGCCCCGAGCACGGCGACCCCGGTCCAGCCCGCCGCGAGCGCCAGGCCCACCAGGGGCAGCCGCACCGCGTAATGGCCCGGCCTGCGCTCCAGCAGCCCCGCCTCGGCGACCCTGCGGCTGAGCCGCGCGTAGTCGCTGCCGCGCGTGCCGGTGTCCGAACTCCCTTGTGGTGAGGGCGAGTTGACGTGCTGTTCTGTCACTGTCGTCATGGCATCGAGCCTCGCGGGGCGCGGCGCGCGCGGACAGCCGCGCAGACCGCCTAACGCCCCGGGGGTGCGCCCCCGCACCGGGGGTGGGGCCCGCCACACCCCCGGGCGTCCGCCGCACCTCCGGGAGGCCCGCTACCCCTTCGGGCGCGTGTGGGCCGCGCCGGGGCGTGGTACCGGTACTGCGATTCGGGGGCGCCCACAGCGAGCGGCGCGAGGAGGTGCCGGGTGGCCGGAGGAGTGCGCGGCGTCGCGGAGGTGCTCGCCTGGTGGGCCGCGCTGACCGGGCTGTGGCTCGTGCTGATCAGCAGCATCGACCCCCTGGAGACCGCGGTGGGCGCGGCCGTCGCGCTGCTCGGCGCGCTGGCGGCGCGGGCCGCGCGGCAGGCGTCCTGGCGTCGGGATGAGCGGCGGGGTGAGCGCGGGTGAGGGAGTCGCCGGGCTGGCTGGCGGCCGCGCTCGTACCGCTGGCCGCGCTGCTGCCGGTGCTGTGGCGGGTGGCGTACGGGCCGCCCGGCGCGCGCATCGCGGGGCAGAACCTGGCCGCGCTGCTCGGCGGCCTCGCGCTGCTGCTCGCCTCGCGCGGCTTCGGCCGGCCCGCGTACCTGGACCTGGCGCTGGTGCTCGCGGTGCTCGGCCCCACCGGCACGCTGGTCTTCGCCCGGCTCAGCGGCGGACTGCCCCGCGCGCGGCTGGTGCGCTGGACCGCGCTGACCGGGGTGCCGCTCACGGTGCTGCCGCTGTGCGTGACCGAGGGGCTGACGCGGCAGTCGGCGAAGGTGCTGGTCATCGGCGTGCTGCTGCTCGCGGGCACGCTGCTCACCAGCGCGGGGACGCAGCGCGGGACGGGTACGGAGCGCGGGGCCGGCAACGGCGCGGAGCCCGGAGCCGGCGGGGAGCGCGGAGTCGGCACGACCGGCGCCGGACGCGGCGAGGGCGCCCGATGAGCCAGGTGCTGATCGCCCTCGCCCTGCTGCTGGTCGCCGCGTCCGCCACCGCGGCCGTCCTCAACCGCGAACCGGTCCGGCAGGCCATGGTGCTCTCCTTCCTCGGCCTGGCCCTGGCGCTGCTCTTCACCTTCGTACAGGCCCCCGACGTGGCCCTCTCCCAGCTCGCCGTCGGCTCGGCCGTCACGCCGCTGATGATGCTGCTCGCGGTGCGCAAGGTCCGGCAGGGGCGCGGCCGCGACCGCAGCGAGCCGGAGGAGGAGAGCGGCTTCGGCGAGGAGGAGAGCGCGGAGCAGGGGAGCGCGCGACGGGAGAGCACGCGGGACCGTGAAGGGGGCGGGGAGTGACGCGGCGCGGCAGGGTGTGGCTGTTCCTGGCGGGCGCCGCCGTCTTCGCGGCGCTGTTCGCGCTGGCCTGTGCGGGGCTGCCCGGCTTCGGCGGCGGCTTCCACCCGTACGGCGAACGGGCCGTGCGCGCCGCGCTCTCCCGGCACACCGCCAACGCCGTGTCCTCGGTCAACTTCGACCAGCGCGCCTTCGACACCCTCGGCGAGGAGACCATCCTGTTCGCCGCGGTGCTCGGCGCCGTCGTGCTGCTGCGCCGCGCGCCCGACGAGGAGATCACCCGGCCGCATCCGGTGCGGGTGCCCGCGCGGGTGCGCGGCTACGGGCTGGCGCTGCTGCCCGTGGCGCTCGTGACCGGGCTCTATGTGGTGGCGCACGGGCAGTTGAGCCCCGGCGGCGGGTTCCAGGGCGGTGTCGTCGTGGCCACCGCGCTGCACCTGCTGTACGTCGCGGTCGACTACCCCGCGCTGGAGCGCATCCGCCCGCTCGGCCCGTACGAGGTGGGCGACGCCGTGGCCGAGGGCGCCTACCTGGTGACCGGCCTCGCGGCGATGCTCGCGGGCTCGGCCTTCCTCGCCAACGTGCTGCCCACGGGCACCTTCAACACCCTCGCCTCGGGCGGCACGGTCCCGGTGCTGAACGCGGCCGTCGGCATGGAGGTCGCCTGCGGCGTGGTGGTGCTGCTCGCCCGCTTCCTCGACCAGGCCGTCGAGATCGCCCCGGAGGGCGCGTGAGATGACGTACCTGCCGTACCTGACCGCCGGTTGGATCTTCCTCATCGGTGTGTACGGGCTGGTCACCAGCCGCAATCTGCTGCACGCCGTCGGCTGCCTCACGGTCGCCCAGTCCTCCACGTACGTGCTGCTGCTCGGCGTCGGCTACCGGCGCGGCGGCACCGCGCCGGTCTTCTCCGACGCGCCCGCCCGCGCCCCCGTCGTGGACCCGGTCGTGCAGGCGCTGACCCTCACCGACGTGGTCGTCGGCGCCACCGTCACCGCCCTGCTGCTGGCCCTCGCGCTCCAGCTCGGCAAGCGGTACGGCACCGTCGACCCGGACCAGCTCTCCGAGCTCAAGGGGTGAGCGGCAGGTGAACCCCGCGCCGCTGCTGCCGCTGCTCGTCGCCGTACCCCTGCTCGGCGCGGCGCTGCTGGTCGCGGCGGGAAGGCGGCTGCCCCGGGTGGTCTGCGAGACGGTCGGCTGCGCCGTCGCCGCCGCGACCGCAGCGCTGGCCGTCGCGGCGCTGAGCGCCCTCGGCCCCGAGCGGTCGTACGCCGTCGAGTGGCTGGGCGGCTGGCGCCCGGACGCCCAGGGGCGCGGCGTGGGCATCGCGCTCACCGGCGATCCCGCGGGACTGGGCCTCGCGGCGCTGGTGTCGGTACTGGTGGTGGCCGTACTCGTCTACGCCTGGCGGTACTTCGGCGAGCCGCAGGCACGGCAGCGCGGCTCCTTCCCCGCCCTCGTCCTGGTCTTCCAGGCGGGGATGTGCGGCTTCTGCCTGACGGGCGACCTGTTCAACCTCTTCGTCTGCTACGAGCTGATGGGCGTGGTCGCCTACGCGCTGACCGGCTACCGCGTGGAGGAACGGCGGCCGCTCCAGGGCGCGTTGGCCTTCGGGGTCACCGGCTCGCTCGGCGGGTACGCGATGCTGCTCGGGATCACCCTGCTGTACGCGCGCACCGGCGAGCTCGGACTGGCCCAGCTCGGGCGGGCGCTGGAGCACCACGACAGCGACCCGCTGGTGCTGGCCGCGTTCGTGCTGCTGTTGACGGGCCTGCTCACCAAGGCCGCGGCCGTGCCCTTCCACTTCTGGCTCCCGGACGCGCACGCCGTCGCGCCGTCCCCCGTGTGCCTGCTGCTGTCCGGCGTGATGGTGGAGCTCGGCGTGTACGGGACGGCCCGCGTGTACTGGACCGTCTTCGCCACCGCCGGAGGCGTTCCGCACGAGGTCGCCCAGCGCACCCTGCTCACCGTCGGGGTGGTCACCGCGCTGCTCGGCGCCGCGATGTGCTGGCAGCAGCGCCACCTGAAACGGCTCCTCGCCTTCTCCACCATCGGGCACACCGGGCTGTTCCTGACCGGGATCGCCGTGCTCAGCCCGGAGGGGGCGGCCGGGACGGCGCTCTATGTGCTCGGGCACGCCGGGGTGAAGGCCGCGCTGTTCGCCTGCACGGGCGTGCTGCTGGACCGCAGCGGCTCGGTGGACGAGCACGAACTGCACGGCAGAGGACGGGGGATGCCCGTCACCGGCGTCCTGTTCACCCTCGGCGGGCTCGGGCTGTGCGGGCTGCCGCCGTTCGGCTCCGCGCTGGGAAAGGCGGTCGCCGAGGAGGCCGCCGGCCAGTACGCGCACTGGCTGACCGGCCTGTTCGTGCTGGTGTCCGCGGTCACCGGGGGAGCGGTGCTGCGCGCGGCTGCCCGCATCTTCCGCGGCATGGGCCCGCGCCCCTACGAGAGCGGCGGCGCGGCGCGCGAGGAGACCACGGGCGACGAGGACCCCGAGACCGCCGAGCACGAACGGCTCGGCGCCGCGCCCGCCACCATGCTCGCCGTGCCCGCCGCGCTGCTCGCGCTCACCCTGGCGGCCGGCCTCGTGCCGCGGCTCGCCGAGGGCGCCGGGCGGGCGGGTCGGCTCCTCGCGGGGCACCACGCGTACGCCGCCGCCGTGCTGGACGGCGCGACCGCCCCGGCCGTCCACGCGGTGCCCGCCTCCTGGACGCTCTCCGGCGTGCTGCTCGGCCTCCTCTCCACGGCGCTGGCCTGCGGCATCGCCGCGCTCGGCGTGCGCAGCCCGCGCCCGGGACGCCTGGCGGCCGCGATGCACCCCGTGCGGCGGCTCCAGTCGGGGCACATCGGCGACTACGTGGCCTGGCTGATCGCGGGCGCGGCGCTGCTGGGGCTGCTCGCGGCGTACGGGACCGCCGTGCCGTGAACTCCCTTTCGCCCGCCGGTTACTTGAGGCGGGCTGCCGCTTACTTGAGGCGAGCTGCCTCGCGACCGGCCTCCTCGTTCAGCTCCAGGCCCCGCGAGCCCGCGAGCTTCTGGCGCAGGTGCTCGCGCACGGTGATCGGCCCGTACCGCGCGGGGCGTTCGGCCGAGACGCAGCCGTGCAGGGTCTCCACGACCGTGTCCGGGTCGCCGTCGTGGAAGTACGCGGCCGAGCGCCGCCGCACCAGGCGACCCTCGGCGTCCGTCGGGGGCAGCACGCGGTGCAGCGTGGACAGCCAGCGCTCGTTGGTCCAGCGCGCCAGCATGTCGCCGAGGTTGACGAGCAGCGCGTCCTCGCGGGGGAGCACGTCGTGCCACTCCCCGTCGCCGTCCAGGATCTGGAGGCCGGGCACCGCGTCGGCCCACAGCACGGTGACGATGCCGTAGTCGGTGTGGGCGCCCATGCCCATCTGGCCGGTGTCGACGCGGTGTTCGCCGGGCGGCAGGGCGTAGTTGTTCATCCGGAGCACGTCGATGGAGCGGCGGCAGCGTGCGCGGAAGAAGTCCTCCGGGAGGCCGAGGGAGAGCGCGAACACGTCGGTCAGGTCCTCGGCGACGCGCTTCGCCTCGCCGAACCAGGCCTCCACGCGGGGCCTGAACCCCGGCACGCCCTGCGGCCAGATGTTGGGCGAGTGGTCCTCGGGGCTGGCGTCGGCGCCCGCGCCCGTCGGGGGACGCTCGCCGGCTTCCGAGCCCACGTTGAACGCCTCGAAGAGGTCCTCGGGGGAGGCGACGCCGAGGCTGTGGCTCAGCTTCTCCGCGCGTGGGGGGCTGTAGCCGCGGTTGATGCCGGGGTCCGGGGTGCGCCAGCGGTGCTTGTCCTCGGGGGCCTGGCCGAAGAAGCCGTCGATGGCTGCGGCGAGTCCCTCGGCGGTCTCACGGGGTACGCCGTGGCCCGTGACCTGCATGAAGCCCACCTCGCGGCAGGCGCGGTCGACGCGGGCGGCGAGGGAGGCGCGTTTCGTGGGGTCTCCGCTGTACCACTCGGAGAGGTCGATGAGAGGCACGTTCAGGGTGCTGACCATGCGGCGGAGCGTGCATGGTCGCGCGGGGCGCGTCAATGGCCCCGTTGCGTACGGGACGGGGCGGGCGGCAAGCGACCCACAGCAAGCCGCAACTCGCACTTCGGTAGCGACCACGCCTTGCGCTGAGCAAGGCCCGACCGGAGGCGCGGAGCGTTGGAGGGCGGGCCGTCACTCACAAGGCTGTCGGAACCACCCACCCGGATCCCGCCGCAGCGGGAGGCGGCCCACAGTGGACCCGACCGGCGGTCATAGCGGGGAAGATGCCCCATCACGGGGGAGCCCCATACGCTGAGGGGACAGGCATTGTTTCCCCGGCGTGAGGAAAAGAGATGGCACCGGAGCCGCTGACCGCCAAGGAGATCGAGGACGCTCTCGGGGACCTGCCCGGATGGAGCGTCGAGGGCGATCTGCTCGCGCGCAAGTACGCCTTCCCGAAGCACCTGCCGGCCGCGGCCATGGTCATCCACGTGGCCGCCATCCAGGAGGAGCTGGGCCACCACTCGGACATGACGCTCAGCTACAACACCCTCGCGCTCACCGTGAACACCCACAGCGTCGGCGGAAAGATCACGGAGCTGGACATCGCACTGGCCCGCCGCGTGGAGGAGATCGCGGCGGGCCACGGCGCTAGCTGAACACTCAGCCGACTCGTAGGGTGAGCCCGTACACCTGCAGCGCCGGGTTGACCGGCTGGTAGTACGTCGTACCGCCGGAGCGGCAGTTGCCGGAGCCGCCGGAGGTCATGCCCTGGGCCTGGCTGCCGGAGATGAACGAGCCGCCGGAGTCGCCCGGTTCGGCGCAGACCGAGGTGCGGGTCACGCCCCGCACGGTGCCCTGCGGGTAGGTGACGCTGGTGTTGTGCTGCTGGATCGTGCCGCAGTGCCAGCCGGTGGTGGAGCCCGAACGGCAGATCGTGGCGCCCACGGCCGCCTGCTGCGAACCGGCGACCCGCACGTTCCCGCTGGAGCCCTTCACGTACGGCGTCGCCTGCCAGTTGGTGTTCACGCCGACCCACGCGTAGTCGTTGCCCGGGAAGGTCGAGCCGCGGAAGGTGCCCTGGGCGACCTGGTTGTAGCCGGTGGTGGCCGTGCCGGTCCTGCCGCAGTGCCCGGCCGTCACGAAGCCGTGCTGGGTGCCCTTGGTGACGGCGAAGCCGACGCTGCACCGGCCGCCGCCCATGTAGTAGGCGTCGCCGCCCCGCACGTCGTAGTAGGTGCGCGGCTTCTCCGCCGACTTCACGATCCGTACCGCGTCCGCGTCGGCGCCGCTCTTCGCGACGAACGCACGGGCCGCCGCCGGATTCCCCGTGCGCACGACGACGCTGTTGCTGCGCACGTCGACCGACCACAGCTCGGGCGCCCGGCCCTGCTCCTTCTGCGCGGCGCGGTCCAGCTTGCCCTTGGCCGCGTCGAGTTCGGCCATGCTGTGCCGGACGACCTTCGCGCTCGCGCCGGCGCCGGTGATCGCGTCGCGCTGCGCCGCGTCCGTGGTGGCCACCACGAGGCGGGAGGTCGCGCCGGTCAGCCACGCGCCGGCGAAGTCGTCGCCGAGCTTCTTGCCCAGCTCCTTCTGCGTACCGGCCGCTCTGTACTCGTTGGCCACCCGCGCCTCGGCCTCGGACGCCGTCAGCCCGAAGTCCCGCTGGAGCGCGTGGAGCACGGCCGGGTCGGCCGCGGGCGCCGCGGTGGCGGCGCGGGAGGGCGAGGGAGCCGGTGCCGCGCCCGCCGTGCCGGGTAAGGAGGTGAGGGCGAGGGCGCCGGCCGCTATGGCGGTTCCGGCTGCCACGCCTGCCTTTCGGAGCATCGTGTTCTCCTCGTGTCGGGGGTGCTCCGAGAAAGTAGTCGGTTCAACAGCCCCGGGGGAGCCAGCACTTGCCCCCTCTCACGGTGAGATGGCGGACCCCGGCGCGCCCCCGGCCGCGCCCGCGCGCCGGGTCGCCTCCGCGTGGCTCAGCCGCGCCTCGGCCAGCACGTGCTCGGCCACCCCGCCCGGCACGGCACCCGGCGACCAGCCCAGAACGTGCCGCCACCGCAACGGCGTTCCGGCGATCGGTACGGTGACGACCCCCGGCTCCGGCGCCGAGCTCGCCCTGCACAGACCCGCCGAGCGCCCCACCCGTACCAGGTGCATGCACGAGGCGGTGTCGGCCTCGTACAGCGCCGCCGGGGTGAAGCCCGCCCGCGCGCAGGCGGCAGCGAAGCAGTCGGCGAAGCAGCCGTCGCCCGGCACGCACGCCCAGCTCTCCGCCGCGAGCTTGCCCAGCTCCAACTCTCGCTCCCCGGCGAGCGGATGGGCCGCCGCCAGCATCACGTGCACCGCGTCGCGGCCGACCGTCCGCCAGTCGAGACGGTCGGCTGCGGGCGGCGGGCTGTCGCCGCACACCCCCACCAGCGCGTAGTCAAGACGCCCCGCGGCGACCAGCTCGCTGATCTCACATACCGACCAGGCCGTGTACGTACTGAGCGCGGCCTGCGGATACGCGTCGGCCAGCCGGTCCAGCAGCCCGCCCAGGAGCGGCCCGTGCGTGCCGCCGATCCGCAGCCGCCGCACGGCCTCGGGTCTCTCCCTGCGGCGCGTGAACCGCAGCGCCTCGTCCTGGAGTTCCCGCATCGCGGGCACCAGGACCATGGCGCGCTCCAGCACCAGTTCGCCCAGTGCGGTGGGCCGCGCCCCGCACCGTCCCCGTTCGAAGAGCGGGCCGCCCAGCGCCCGCTCGATCCTCTTGAGCTGACCGCTGAGCGCCGACTGCGCCAGGCCCAGCGCGGTCGCGGCCCGGGTCACACTGCCCGCTTCGGCTATCGCCCGGATTATCTTGAGATGCCGTAACTCAAGCTCCATGCCCGGAAATTACGGCGCCCCGTGCGGCCCGGCAATACGCCGGAGCCGCACGGGGCGACGGGAGGCCCGAAAGGGCGCTGCGGGCACGGCCCGTGTCAGCCGAGCCAGTTCATCTCGTCCGGGTGCGCGCCGAGCCGGGTGTCGGTGTTGAGCGCGCCGATCGCGTCCAGGTCACCGCCGTCGAGCTCGAAGTCGAACACGTCGATGTTCTCCTTGATGCGGTGCGGGGTCACCGACTTGGGGATCACCACGTTGCCGATCTGCAGGTGCCAGCGGAGCACGACCTGCGCCGGGCTCTTGCCGTGCTTCTCGGCGATCGACTGGAGCGCCTGCTCCTGGAGCAGGTCCTTGCCCTGGCCGAGCGGCGACCACGCCTCGGTGGCGATGCCGTGGTCGGCGTGGAAGGCGCGCGGCACGCCCTGCTGGAGGTGCGGGTGCAGCTCGATCTGGTTGAGCGCCGGGGTGGTGCCGGTCTCGTCGATCACCCGCTGGAGGTGCGCGGGCTGGAAGTTGGACACGCCGATGGCCTTGGCGCGGCCCTCTTCCTGCAGCTTCTTGAAGGCCTTGAAGGTGTCGACGTACTTGTCCTCGGCCGGGACCGGCCAGTGGATCAGGTACAGGTCGACGTAGTCGAGGCCGAGCCGCTCCAGGGAGCGGTCGAAGGCGCGCAGGGTGCTGTCGTAGCCCTGCTCGCTGTTCCACAGCTTGGTGGTGACGAAGAGGTCCTCGCGGGGGATGCCGGAGGAGGCCAGCGCCTGGCCCGTGCCCTTCTCGTTCTCGTAGATCGCAGCCGTGTCGATGCTGCGGTAGCCCGCCTCGAGCGCGGTGCCAACGGCGCTCGCCGCCTCGTCGTCCGGCACCTGCCAGACGCCGAAGCCGAGCTGCGGCATGGTGGTGCCGTTGTTGAGGGTGATGGAGGGAACGTTGCTCACGAGGTCGGTCCTCACGTCCATGTCGACGAATCCGTTGCCGACAGGATCAACGAACATCCCCTTCCGCGCATTCCCTTTGGGGCACATCCCGGGACCCGGAGTTTCCGGCCACCTCGTACGGAGCCGCAGGTCAGAGCCGTGATCAGTTGTGGTAGAGGGCCTCGATCTCGACCGCGTACGCGTTCTCGATCGCCTTCCGCTTCAGCTTCAGCGAGGGCGTCAGCAGACCGCTCTCCTCGGTGAACTGGGCCGCCAGTATCCGGAAGGTGCGGATCGACTCGGCCTGCGAGACCTGGGTGTTGGCCGCGACCACGGCCCGCCGGATCTCGGTCTCCAGGTCGGAGTCGCGCACCAGCTCGGCCGGCTGGAGCTCGGGCTTCTCGCGCATCTGGAGCCAGTGCTGCACGGCCTCGGGATCGAGGGTGACCAGGGCCGAGACGTACGGCCTGTCGTTGGCGACCGCGATGCACTGGGCGACCAGCGGGTGCGCCCGTACCCGCTCCTCCAGCGGCACCGGCGAGAGGCTCTTGCCCCCCGAGGTCACCAGGATCTCCTTCTTGCGGCCCGTGATGGTGAGGTAGCCGTCCTCGTCCAGCGAGCCCAGGTCGCCGGTGGCGAGCCAGCCGTCGTGCAGGGTCTCCTGGGTGGCCTTGGGGTTGTTCAGATAGCCCTGGAAGATCTGCCCGCCGTGCAGCCAGATCTCGCCGTCGTCCGCGATGTGGATGGTCGTCCCGGGGATCGGGCGTCCGACGGTGCCGAAGCGGGTCTGCTCCGGCGGATTGGCCACCGAGGCGGCGGTCGACTCGGTCAGCCCGTACCCCTCGAAGATCCGCATCCCGGCGCCGTCGAAGAACAGCCCCAGGCGGCGCTCCATCGCGGAGCCGCCGGACATGGCGTGCCGGCACTTGCCGCCCATCGCCTGCCGCAGCTTGTGGTAGACGGTCTTGTCGAAGAACTGGTGCTGGAGCCTGAGCGACGCGCTCGGCCCCGGACCCGTGCCGAAGCTCTTGGCCTCGGCCGCCTCCGCGTAGCGCACCGCCACGTCCACGGCCTTCTCGAAGACGCTGAGCTTGCCCTGGAGTTCGGCCTTGCGGCGGGACGCCTGGAAGATCTTCTCGAAGAGGTGCGGCACCGCCTGCACGAAGGTCGGCTTGAACTCGGCCAGGTCCGGCAGCAGCGCGGAGGCCGCCATCACCGGCTGGTGCCCCAGCTTCACCCGGCCCCTGATCGCCGCGACCTCCACCATCCGCCCGAAGACGTGCGCGAGCGGCAGGAACAGCAGCAGGGAGGCGGGCTCGCCCGGCTTGGAGCGGAACACCGGGTCGTACTTGCCGACGATGTTGTCCGCCTCGGCCATGAGGTTCGCGTGCGAGATGACGCAGCCCTTGGGGCGGCCCATGGTGCCCGAGGTGTAGATGATCGTGGCGACCGTGTCCGGGGTCAGGGCGCGCCGGTGCCGGTGCACCACCTCGTCGTCCAGGCCCTCGCCCGCGCGGCTCAGCTCGCCCTCGGCGTCCGCGTTGAGCTGCCACAGCCGCTTGAGCCGGGGGAGCCTGTCGATCACCGAGGCGATGGTCATCGCGTGGTCGTCGTGCTCCACGACAGCGGCGGAGACCTCCGCGTCGTGCAGCATCCAGCACACCTGCTCGGCGGAGGACGTCGGGTAGACGGGCACCACCTGGGCGCCGATGGTCCACAGCGCGAAGTCGAAGAGCGTCCACTCGTAGCGGGTGCGCGACATGATCGCGACGCGGTCGCCGAACCTGATGCCCTCGGCCAGCAGGCCCTTGGCCAGCGCCATGACCTGGTCGCGGAAGGTGGCGGCCGGGACGTCCTGCCAGGTGCCCGCCGCGTTCTTGCGGGCCAGCGCGATCCGCTGCGGGTCGTCGTCCGCGTACTCGAAGACGACGTCAGCCAGCCCGCCGACCTGGGGCGCCGTTGCCACGGGCGGGACGGTGAACTCGTGCACGGGGGTGCTCCTCGACATTCCTGACGTGCTGTATGACACACAGCGCGAGCGACCGTATCTGATACACCGCGTCGAAGGGAGGGGCGTCATCGCTGGTCACGGCGGGCAATTGGGGGCACAACGGAACGCCTGTGCCCCCTCGTTGCGAGGTGGCCGGAATATCTGCACGGAACCTCCGCGAGCGGGGCCCTGCCGGGGCTGGGGAGGGTCTGAGGGCAGGGTCCCGTCGATCTTGAGGGCCGGGTCCGCCGAGCCTGCGCGTCGCGCCGGAAGAAGACTTCCGTACCGTGGTATCCGCCCGGCACGACCGGCCGGGGCCACCGCAGAGTACCGAGGGAGATCATGCGCCGCCTAGCACGACTGGTCGACCCGTACATCCTCCTGCTCGTCGGGACCGTCGTCCTCGCCGTGCTGCTGCCCGCGAGCGGCGGCGTCGCGGTGGGCTTCGGATGGGCCACCAAGATCGCCGTCGGGCTGCTGTTCTTCCTGTACGGCGCCCGGCTCTCCACCCGCGAGGCCGTGGACGGACTGCGCCACTGGCGGCTGCACCTGGCCGTGGTGGCCTGCACCTTCGCGGTCTTCCCACTGCTCGGTATGGCCTCGCACGGCCTCGTCCCGTACGTGCTGAGCCCCGAGCTCCAGAGCGGACTGCTCTTCCTGTGCCTCGTGCCGTCCACGGTGCAGTCGTCCATCGCCTTCACCTCGATCGCGCGGGGCAACGTCCCCGCGGCGATCTGCGCGGGCACCTACTCCAGCCTGCTCGGCATGGTGATCACGCCGCTGCTGGTCGCCTGGCTCATCGGCGGGCAGGCCGCGCTCAGCGCCGACGGGCTGCTGGGCATCGCCTGCCAGCTCCTCGCGCCGTTCATCGCCGGGCAGGTGCTGCGCCGCTGGATCGGCGGCTTCCTCACCCGCAACAAGCGCGTGCTGGGCTACGTGGACCGCGGCTCCGTGCTGCTCGTCGTCTACACCGCCTTCAGCCAGGGCATGACCGAGGGCATCTGGGGCCAGGTGACCCCGCTGCGGCTGCTGGCGCTGGTGGGCGTCGAGGCGGTGCTGCTGGCCGTGATGCTGTGCCTGACCTGGTACGGGGCGCCGCGGCTCGGCTTCGTGCGCGAGGACCGGATCGCGATCACCTTCGCCGGGTCGAAGAAGTCGCTGGCGGCGGGGTTGCCGATGGCGTCCGTGCTTTTCGGCGCGCACGCGAGTCTCGCTGTGCTGCCGCTGATGCTGTTCCATCAGATGCAGTTGATGGTCTGTGCGGTCCTCGCGCGGCGGTGGTCGCCGCGCGAGGGAGAGCCTGCGGATGAGGGGCCGGTACGTGATGAGGGAGCCCCCTCGCTGGCTGACGCGTCTTCGCACTGAGGGCTTTTGCGTGGTGCCTCGCTTTGGGCGGTGGGCCCGAGCCTTTGCGCTTTGACCGCCGACGGCCGCCGAACGTGGTTGCTTTCCGCTGCGGCGGGATGCGGGTGGGTGGTTCCGACTGCCTTGTGAGTGACGGCCCGCCCTACGACGCTCCGCGCCTCCGGTCGGGCCTTGCCCGGTCTGCGGCGTCCGCAGGTTGGGTGTCCGCCTCCCGTTTGAGCTGTGGGCAATCGTTCCGCAGGGGCGGAACGGGTGGGCACAGCGGACCGCAGCCCCTGCTCCCGCCCCGCCCCGTACGCAACGGGGTCGCCTCCGCCCCTACGGGCTCAGCCTGTCCATGGGCAGGTGCAGGAGGTCGCCTGAGGGCGTGCGCACCCGTACCTCGTCCACCGCGCCGGTGAACTCCGCCCGGGCGTCCACCCGTTGGCCCACGTGGACACCGAAGGGGGAGCCCTCGGTGACCGTGCCGCGCACGCCGGGCTTCTCCGAAGTCGTGGCGTCCGCCGTCAGGCGCAACGTGCCGTCCGCCGCGCGGCGCAGCTCCGCGCGGTGCCAACCCCCGTCGGAGAACGGCACCTTCACCGAGAGCTCGGTGATGCCCTCGGGCGTGCGCACCGCCGCGTTCAGCGCACCGTGCGCGGGATCCCCGACCAGCCGCACATGGGGCTGAGCCCCCACCCCGCCCATCCAGAGCAGCGGCTGCTCACCAGCCGAAGCGGTGGAGCGGAACCACAGGGAGGCCGTGAACGGCCGCTCGCCCAGGGGGAGTTCGCGCCGGAAGGGCAGGCGGACCGCGTCGTCCACACCGTCGAAGGCCAGGGCGTCGCCGAAACGGCCCGAGACGCGGCGGGCCCCGCCCAACACCGCGGCGGGCCGCGCCCCGGGCGCGAGATCCGGCGTCCTCGGATCGGGCCCGCGCCGCGGCCCCAACCACGACTCCGTGAAGCGCGCGAACCGCATCTCGTCGCGGGCGTCGACTGGACCCGCCTCGTAGAAGAGCCCCGCGTGCGCCGCATCGGCCCGCACCAGATCCGAGTAACCGGACCAGTCGCGCGTCACCACCCGCCCGCGGTCGGCGCCCTCCCAGCTCCGGCCCTCGTCCCAGGAGCTGCGGATCATCATCGTGCGGCGCCGCTCGGGATCGGCCGGCGCGGACAGCAGCATCCTGCCGGGCCCGAAGGGGAGGACGGAGCCCTGGACTTGGGGGGTGTAGAGGGAGGGCAGCGCGCGGAAGGGGGCGGTGAAGGTCGCGCCCCCGTCGCGGCTCACCGTCGCCGTACGGTGGCCCAGATCCGTACCCCCGGTCTCCCGCGCCGAGACGTACAGCGAGCCGTCCCGCCGCTCGGCGAGCGTCAGCTCCTGCGGCTTCTGCCGGATGCCGCCGTCGGCCCCGTACGGGTAGGTGTCGGTGGCGCCCACCCTCCAGGAGCGGCCGCCGTCGTCGCTGTAGGCGAGCGCGGCGTGGGCGTGTGTCAGCTCCGTGCCGTGCGCGCTCTCCGCGTTCAGGCCCACGACCAGGCGGCCCGCGTGCCGGCCGTGCCGTAGCTGGATCGCGTGTCCGGGGCCGGTCGCGTACCAGGCGTTCCACGACGGCGGCCTGAGCTGGTCCGTCAGCTCGCGCGGCCGTGACCAGGTGCGGCCGTCGTCGTCGCTGTGCTGGAGGTGGGGCCTGCGGTCGCACGGCAGCTCGCAGTTGCGGCCGTCGCCGCGGCCCCTGTTGTACGTCTCGGCGAGCAGGATCCGCCCGGTGCGCCGGTCCACCACCGGCGCGGGGTTGCCGTGGGTGTCGCCGCCGCCCTGGTTGATCACCTGGAGCGGGCCCCAGGTGCGGCCGCCGTCGGTGGAGCGCTTCAGTACGAGGTCGATGTCGCCCGCGTCGGAGCAGTCGTCCACCCGGCCCTCGGCGAAGGCCAGCAGGGTGCCGCGCTCGGTGCGTACGGCGGCCGGTATACGGAAGCAGGCGTAGCCCTTCTCGTCGGAGGGCTTGAAGAGGACCTGTTCCTCGAAGGGGGCGTCAGCGGACCGGGGTGCGGCGCCGGCCGGCGCCGTGGCGGTGAGCAGGCCGCCGAGGACCGCCAGGGAGGAGAGGAGGGTGACCGGGAGGGCCGGTCTGCGAGGTCTGCGGGAGCTGCGGGGTCTCTGTGGCACGGGGTGCGTCATGCGTTCGTCCCTTCACACGACGAACGACATGGGATGTCCCATGTCGTGAGCCGGAAGGTACGACCGGGGCATGAACCGGACAAGTCGACGCGCAGCCGCGCCACGCGGAGTTCTCCGGGAAGGGCCCGGCCGGCGCAGGGGGCGCTCCCCGCCGGCCGGGCCGGATCCCGTGCAGCGGGCCGCCGCTCAGGCGCCGCCCGCCGGAGCGGGGAGCGCGATGCGGTGCTCTCCCGCGTACACGTTCATGTTGGCGCCGCGCAGGAAGCCGACCAGGGTCAGGCCCGTCTCCTCGGCCAGGTCCACCGCGAGTGAGGACGGCGCGGAGACCGCGGTGAGCGCGGGGATGCCCGCCATCACCGCCTTCTGCGCGAGCTCGAAGGAGGCCCGCCCCGACACCATCAGCACGGACTCGCGCAGCGGCAGCCCGTCGTTCTGGAGCGCGCGGCCGATGAGCTTGTCCACGGCGTTGTGGCGGCCCACGTCCTCCCGTACGTCGAGGAGTTCGCCCTCGTCGGAGAAGAGCGCGGCGGCGTGCAGCCCGCCGGTGCGGTCGAAGACCCGCTGCGCCGCGCGCAGCCGGTCCGGCAGCGACGCCAGCACCTCGGGGGTGAGCCGCACGCCGCCCGGGTCGATGTCCCAGCGCGCGGTGGTGCGCACCGCGTCCAGGCTGGCCTTGCCGCACAGCCCGCAGGACGAGGTGGTGTACACATTGCGCTCCAGCGCTATGTCGGGCACCGGCACACCGTCGGCGAGCCGCACATCCACGATGTTGTAGGTGTTGCCGCCGTCGTCCGTGGCGCCCGCGCAGTAGCGGATGCCCGACAGCTCGGCGGCGGCACCGAGCACGCCCTCGCTCACCAGGAAGCCCGCGGCCAGCGCGAAGTCGTCGCCGGGGGTGCGCATGGTGATGGCCAGCGGTTTCCCGTTCAGCCTGATCTCCAGCGGCTCCTCGGCGACCAGCGTGTCGGGCCGCGTCCCCACGACCCGCCCCTCGCGGATCCGGGTGACCTTCCTGCGCTCGGTGACCCGTCCCATGTGCTACTCCCGGTTCTGAACGTGCTGGTAGCCGAAGCGGCCCTTTACGCAGAGATTGCCATGGGTGACCGGGCTGTCGTGCGGCGAGGTGACCTTCACGATCTCGTTGTCCTGGACGTGGAGGGTGAGGGAGCAGCCCACGCCGCAGTACGCGCACACCGTCGTGGTCTCCGTCTGGCGCTCCTCGTCCCATGTGCCCGCGGCCCGCATGTCGAACTCGGACGTGAAGCTCAGCGCGCCCGTCGGGCACACCTCGATGCAGTTGCCGCAGTAGACGCAGGCCGAGTCGGGGAGGGGCGCGTCGTGCTCGGTGGAGATCGTCGCGTCGAAGCCGCGGCCGGCGACGGCGATGGCGAAGGTGTTCTGCCACTGGTCGCCGCAGGCGTCCACGCACTTGTAGCAGAGGATGCACTTGTCGTAGTCGCGGACGTAGAGGTCGTTGTCGATCTTGGGTCCTGAGGACTGGCGGGCCGCCTCCGCGCCGAAGCGGGCCGGGTCCGCCTCGTATTCCGTGAGCCATTCGTCTGCGCGTGGCGTGGTGCTCAAGTCCGTGGAGGACGCGAGGAGTTCGAGTACCAGGCGGCGGCTGTGTCGGGCGCGTTCGGTGCCGGTGCGGACCTCCATGCCCTCCTCGGCGCGGCGCGAGCAGGCCGGTACGAGGGTGCGCGCGCCCTCCACCTCCACCATGCACACGCGGCAGGCGTTCTTCGGCGTGAGGGTGTCGCCCTGGCAGAGCGTGGGGATGTCCTTGCCCGCCGTGCGGCAGGCGTCCAGCAGCGTGGACCCCTCGGGTACGCGTACGGGGTCGCCGTCCAGGGTGAATTCCAGGAGGCGGCGCGGGGGTTCGAGCGGAACGGCGGTCATGAGTAGGCCCCCAGGCGGTCGATGGCGGATTCCACGGCGTTCCACGCGGTCTGGCCGAGCCCGCAGATGGAGGCGTCCCGCATCGCCTTCCCCACGTCGCGGAGCAGGGCGATGTCCTCGGCCGCCTCGGCGCCCCTGCGGTCCAGCAGCCGGGTCAGCGCCTCCTGCTGCCGTACGGTGCCGACGCGGCAGGGCACGCACTGCCCGCAGGACTCCTCGCGGAAGAACTCGGCGATGCGGAGGAGGAGTTGGGGGAGGGGTGTTTCGCGGCCGATGGCCAGGATGACTCCCGAGCCGAGGGTGGTGCCGGCCTCGCGGGTGCCCTCGAAGGTGAGGGGGATGTCCAGCTCGCCGGGCCCTACGAAGCCGCCCGCCGCGCCGCCGAGGAGCACCGCGCGCAGGGTGTCGGGGCGCGCGCCCGCGAGGGTGAGCAGGTCGCGGAGGGTCGCGCCGAAGGGGAGCTCGTAGACGCCGGGGTGGGGGAGGTCGCCGGAGACGCAGTACAGCTTGGGGCCCGTGGAGCCGCCGGTCCCCATCGCGGCGTACGCCTGGGCGCCGCCCGTCAGGATCGGCAGGACGTTGACCAGGGTCTCGACGTTGTTGGCCGCGGTGGGCTTGCCGAACAGGCCCTTCTCGACGGGGAACGGGGGTTTGGAGCGGGGCTCGCCGCGCAGCCCCTCCAGGGAGTTGAACAGCGCGGTCTCCTCGCCGCAGATGTACGCGCCGGCGCCGCGGCGTATCTCGATGTCGAAGGCGTAGCCGCTGCCCATCACGTCCTCGCCGAGCAGGCCGCGCGCTCTCGCCTGTACGAGGGCGTTCTCCAGGTGCCGCAGTGCGCGCGGGTATTCGCCGCGCAGGTAGAGGTAGCCGAGGTGGGCGCCGGTGGCGTAGCCCGCGATGGTCATCGCCTCGACCAGCGCGTACGGGTCGCCCTCCATCAGCACACGGTCCTTGAAGGTGCCGGGCTCGGACTCGTCCGCGTTGCACACCAGGTAGTGGGGGTGGGCGGGCTGCGAGGCGGTGGCCTGCCACTTGCGGCCTGTGGGGAAGGCCGCGCCGCCCCTGCCCAGCAGGCCGGCGTCGGTGACCTCGCGGATCACGCCGGCGGGGCCGAGGGCGAGGGCGCGGCGGAGGGCCGCGTAGCCGCCGTGTGCGCGGTAGTCGTCGAGGGAGAGGGGGTCGGTGGTGCCGACGCGGGAGAGGAGAGTGAGGGCTGGGTCGCCGGACTGGGGTACGGCGGTTGCGGGGTTCGGTTCTGCGGGGGCTGCCTCCGTGGCGCGGGCTGCGGCGATGACTTCGCCCGGAGTGGTCGGCGCCAGTGCCGCTGTGGCGCGGGGCTTTTCCCCTGCCCCGCCCCTTCCCGAAACCGGGGGAGCGCCCCCGGACCCCCCTCGGGGGCTGCGCCCCCGAACCCCTGCTGGCTGGGGGTCTGTTGAGCCCTCGTACGGGATCTCGTCTGGGTCCGCGTCCGGCCCCGCCCTCACCACCAACGCCGCCGGCGCCCTGTCGCACAGCCCCAAGCACGGGCTCGGGTGCCACGCCGCGCCGTCGCGGGGCTCGCCCGCGGGGCCGAAGTCCCGCTCCATGGCCTTCCGCAGGGAGGAACCACACGCCAGGTCCGTGCACACATGCACCGTCGTCGCCGGCCGCGGCTTCACCGAGAACATCGCGTAGAACGTGGCCACCCCGTACGCCTCCGCCGGGGGAACCGTCAGGCGGCGGCACAGGTAGGCGAGGCCGCCCTCGCTGATCCAGCCGACGCGGTCGTTCAGCGCGTGCAGTCCTGGAAGCAGCAGGTCACGGCGTTCCCGGGCGTCCCGCCCGCCGCGCGCCCAGCGCAGGTCGCTGTCGCTGCGGTCGTCCGCGCCCTCCCATGCGGACTCCGGCGGGCCCAACAGGGCGTCCACCGCCCCGCGTTCCTCGTCCGTCGGCTTGCCGTCGCCGAAGTGCAGGTCCATGGCGGCTCCTCAGCCCACTCGAACGGGTCGGGACAGCGTCTCGGGCAGCTTCTCCACGCGGATCGCCGACGCCTTGAACTCCGCCGTCCCCGCGATCGGGCAATTGGCCTCGATCGTGAGGGAGTTGGTGTCCACCTCGTCGGGGAAGTGCATCGTCATGAAGGCGAGCCCGGGCCGCAGACCGGTGTCCACCCACACCGGCGCGCGCACCGTGCCGCGCCGCGACACGACCCGCACCTCCTCGTCCGGCTCGACCCCGTACCGCGCCGCGTCCTCCGGACTCAGCTCCACGTACTCGCCGCGCCGCAGCGGCGACGCGAAACTCCCGCTCTGCACGCCGGTGTTGTACGAGTCGAGGCGGCGGCCCGTCGTCAGTCGCAGGGGGTACTCGTCGTCGGTCAGGTCCACGGGCGGGTCGTGGTGCACGATGCCGAAGGGGGCGCGTGCGCCGCGCCGCTCCGGGTCCCGGTCCCACAGGCGTCCGTGCAGGTACGAGGGCTCGAGCCGCTCCGTGCTGGGGCAGGGCCACTGGATGCCGCGGTGCTCGTCGAGCCGCTCGTACGTCATGCCGTAGTGGTCGGGCGAGAGCGAGCGCAGCTCGTCCCACACCGCGCGCGTGTCCTCGAACTTCCAGTCGTGGCCCAGGCGTTGGGCAAGGTCGCAGAGGATGTCGATGTCCTCGCGCGCCTCGCCCGGCGGCGCCAGCGCCTTGCGCACCCGCTGCACACGCCGCTCGCTGTTGGTCGTGGTGCCGTCCGTCTCCGCCCACGCGGCCGTCGCGGGGAGCACGATGTGCGCCAGCTCGGCGGTCCTCGTCAGGAAGATGTCCTGCACGACGAGGTGGTCGAGGGCGCGCAGATGCTCCACCGCCTGCTCGCTGTCGGCCTCGGACTGGGCCGGGTTCTCGCCGATGCAGTACACGGCGCGGAGCGCTCCGGTGCCCATGGCGGCGAACATGTCGGTGAGGTTCAGCCCGTACCGCGGCTGGATCGGGGACTCCCACGCGGCCTCGAACTTCTCCCGCGTGACCGGGTCGAGGAGGTCCTGGAAGCCGGGCAGCCGGTTGGGGATCGCGCCCATGTCGCCGCCGCCCTGCACGTTGTTCTGCCCGCGCAGGGGCTGGAGTCCGGCGCCGTACCGGCCGACGTGTCCGGTCAGCAGGGACAGGTTGATCAGCGCGCGCACGTTGTCGGTGCCGTTGTGGTGCTCGGTGATGCCCAGGGTCCAGCACAACTGGGCGCGTTCGGCGGTCGCGTACGCGTGCGCGAGGTCGCGGATCGCGTCGGCCGGTACGCCGGTGACCTGCTCGGCCGCGGACAGCGTCCAGGGCTCGACCTCGGCGGCGTACTCCTCGAAACCGCTGGTGGCGCGGTCGATGAAGGTGCGGTTCGCCAGGCCCGCGTGGATGATCTCGCGGCCGATCGCGTGCGCGAGCGGGATGTCGGTGCCGACGTTCGGGCCGAGCCAGCTCTCCGCCCAGGCGGCGGTCGAGGTGCGGCGGGGGTCCACGGCGTACATCCGCGCGCCGTTGCGGATGCCGCGCAGGACGTGCTGGAAGAAGATCGGGTGCGCGAAGCGGGCGTTGGAGCCCCACATCACGATCACGTCGGTGTGCTCGACCTCCTCGTACGAGGAGGTGCCGCCGCCCGAGCCGAAGGCGGCGGACAGCCCCGCGACGCTGGGGGCGTGGCAGGTGCGGTTGCACGAGTCCACGTTGTTGGTGCCCATGACGACGCGGGCGAACTTCTGCGCCACGTAGTTCATCTCGTTGGTCGCGCGGGCGCAGGAGAACATGCCGAAGGCGTCCGGGCCGTGGGCTTCG
The DNA here is from genome assembly GCF_039605595.1 of Streptomyces odontomachicola. Lineage (NCBI taxonomy): Bacteria > Bacillati > Actinomycetota > Actinomycetes > Kitasatosporales > Streptomycetaceae > Streptomyces > Streptomyces odontomachicola. Next base: position 247,371 of record NZ_JBCFOK010000008.1, on the reverse strand, counting down.
TGGGTGCGGCGGAAGCCGTCCGCTGCTCGCTCCAGGGCCTCTTCCCAGGTGGCCCGGCGGAAGGGTTCGTCGCGGGTGTCGCGTACGAGGGGGTGGGTGAGGCGCGTGTAGTCCTTCTGCTTGCCGCGTGCGCGCTGCTGCCGTGGGTTCTTCGGGATCTTCGAGGTCATCGCGTGGTGCTCCTCGGCTTGAATCGCGGTCGTCGTCGCATACGTCGCGTACGTCGCGGGCCTCGGGCTCTAGGCCGCCGGGGCCGGGTCCCTGAGGGTGCGGGAGAGCAGGTCGGTCACCGCGTGGATCGCGCAGAGCTTCGGGACCGGGGTGCCGGTGAGCGCGGCCAGCTCCACCACGGCGGCGAGCAGCACGTCGAGTTCGAGCGGGCGGCCGCGTTCCAGGTCCTGGAGCGTGGAGGTCTTGTGCTCGCCGACGCGCTCGGCCCCGGCGAGGCGCTTCTCGACGGAAACGCCGGGTTCGCAGCCCAACGCCCGGGCCACGGCGAGGGTTTCGTGCATCATCGTCGCCACGAGCGCGCGGGTGTCCTGGTGGCGGCAGATCTGCGCCATGGTCGCGCGGGAGAGCGCGCTGAGCGGGTTGAACGCGATGTTGCCCAGCAGCTTGACCCACACGTCGTTGCGGATGTCGTCCTCGACGGGGCACTTGAGGCCGCCGGCGCGCAGGGCTTCCGCGAACGCGTCGCAGCGGCTGGGACGGGTTGTGTGGGGCTTCGGCTCCCCGATGGAGAACCGGGTGCCTTCCACGTGGCGTACGACGCCGGGGGATTCGAGTTCCGTGGCCGCGTACACCACGCAGCCGATCGCGCGCTCCGGGGGCAGGACGGCGCTGACCCGGCCTCCCGGGTCGACGGCCTCGATGCGGCGGTTCTCGTACGGGCCGCCGAGGCCGTGGAAGTACCACCACGGGATGCCGTTCTGCGCGGCGACGATCGCCGTGCGGTCGTGGAGGAGCGGGGCCACGAGGGGGCCGCACTCCGCGTACGCGTTGGCCTTCAGGCCGAGGAACACGTAGTCGGCCGGCCCGATCGCCGCCGGGTCGTCCGTCGCGTGCACGCGCGCGGTGAAGTCGCCGCGCGGGCTGCGTACGTGGACGCCGCGGTCGCGCATCGCCGCCAAGTGCGGGCCGCGCGCGAGCAGATGGGTCTCGACGCCGGCGCGGTGCAGCGCGGCCCCGACATAGGCACCGATGGCTCCGGCACCGACGACTGCGACCTTCATGGAGCTCTCCGTCCGTCTGTCCGGGAGGCTGAGCGAGGCGATGGAATACTGTATACAGACGACGAGTTGGGCCGACAAGGCTTTTGACGGCTGCGCGTGTGTGGTTGCTTCGCGTCTTGACCGCCGGTCGGGTCCGCGTGTGGTCGCTTCTCGCTGCGGCGGGATTCGGGTGGGTGGTTGCGCCCGACTCGTGAGCGACGGCCCGCCCTACGACGCTCCGCGCCTCCGGCCGGGCCTCCGCCTGGTCTGCGGCGTCCGCGAAGGGGTGCGTACGAGCAGTCGCGACTGGCCGTGGGGCTCAGTCGCCCAATGAGGCGAGCGCCGCCGTGATGAGCTCGCGTGCTTCGGCCCCGTATACGGCCATGCGGCCGAGCTCCTCGAAGGCCTGGGCGTAGACGGCGACTTCGCTCGGCTGGGTGAGGGTGACGGCCGCGCTGAGTGAGTCGGCGTGCACCCGGTCGCGGTCGAAGATCGTGAAGGTTTCCAGCGGCCACATGCTGCGTTGGGTGCCGAACGGGATGATCCCGAGTGAGACGGACGGCAGCGCCATCGACGAGAGCAGCGCTCCGAGCTGGGCGGCCATCGCGTCGGCGTCGCCGACGCGATGCCGCAGGACGGACTCCTCGATCAGTACGGCGAATCGGTGGTCGCCGCGGGTGGTCACGCGGGAGCGCTCCATGCGGGCGGCGACCGCCTCGCGCACGTCGTCGGGGGTGCCGCGGAAGGCCGCGATGGAGGACAGGAGCGCGGTGGCGTAACCGGGGGTCTGGAAGAAGCCGGGGATGACGTTGGAGCAGTACACGCGGAAGTTGCGGGTGCGCTCGTACAGCGGCACCCAGGACTCCTGGAGCTGGCGGAGCCCGCTGCGCTGGAGACGCTTCCACTCGACGTGCAGGGAGTCGGCCTGGCGGCCGGCCGCGATGAGGTCCGGCGCCTGTTCTTCGGCGTCGCATGCGTGGCACCAGGCGCGGATGTCGGCGTCGGAGGGAGGGGTCTTGGCGTGCTCGATCCGGGAGGACTTGGACTCGCTCCAGTGGCACCGGGCCGCCAGCTCACGCGCCGTGATCCCAGCATCGAGCCGCAGGTCGCGCAGGCGGGCGGCGAGAGACTCCCGCGCTTCTTGCACGCGGGCCGGGGGATGCGGGGGCATGGGCTGGCTGTCCGGTCTTTCCGTGTTCAGACTTCGTACGCTTCGTGCGGGATCGCGCGCTTCCACACCGCCTCGAACGCCGTGGCGCAGAGCTTCACCGTAGCCGCGTCGTCGGTGAGCTCGTCCTCGACGACGTCCCCGTCACCTGAGAAGTGATGGATGCGCAGCAGAGCGCCGTCGAAGCACCAGTAGTCGTTGCCCGGCAAGGCCAGGTCAGAGGCCAACCGGCGCGGCAGCCAGCGGACTTGCTCACCGGCCGTCACGTTGGCGCGGGTGACGTAGTGCTCCCACCGGATGTACTCGCTCACCGGCTCCGAGACGATGCGGGCCCGCCGGACCGCCACGCCGCGTGCGACGGTGTCCGCGATCAGCTGGTCGTAAGGGTGCCACCAGGATGCGCGGTCCTCCCAGTCGATCCGCTCGCCGCGCCTCCACGCCTCGAAGCGTTCGTTGGTCGCGTAGCTGTCGCGCATCTCCAGGTGCACGGCCGAGTACCGGCACCGGCTCAGCAGTTCACCGAAGCTCGGGACGCTCATCGAGGGCATCGCACGCCTTCCTGATCAACGGCACCATGCGGGCCGGAATCCGCACGATGGCCTCGCTCTCGGGGACCGGCCCCTTCGCCGGACTGGCCGCCTCGCACGCGGCCCGCACCGGATCCGTCGGCTTCCAGCCCTGCACCAGAAGTTCGCCCGCCTCGCGGTCCGTCCACACCGTAGGGCAGTGATCGCGATCGGTATCGGGATCGATGCCGATGAATTCCACGGACATGCCTGCCTCCCACCCGAGCACTTGCTCTGACTTGCACAACAGTTGCGCTGAACTGAACCCCCGTCAATGCTCCGAACTGCAGCGACAATGGGTGAGCAAGTCAGTGCAAGTTCGTGGCTGCCGCCCCGCCTTTCTCCCTAGCGTCAGCGGCATGGCGACCGCTCAGGCGGTGCACGAGGTGCCGTCGGCCGCGCCGGGAGTTGAGACATGGACAGCACGACAGCGCCGGATATCGGAACCCTGGCCGTCGACACGAAGACCGGCCGCATGGGCGAAGTCATGGACCACGCGGGCGGATGCGTACAGCTTCGCCCCCCGGGCGGCGGGCGTGAGTGGGACGCCGACCCGGGCTGTCTCCGCCCGGCGGAGGAGACGGAGCGAGGCCGCGCCGCATGATCCCCGCACGGCGCGCTCCGCTCTCCCCCCCAATGCCGGCTCGGCCTGTGTGAGCTGTGTCCGGGCGACAACGTCCCGATCTACGCCCCGGGGCAGCGGGCCCCCGGAGAGCCCCCGGTCGAGGTGTTGCGGTGCGGGCATGGGTGCGGGCATGGCGGCGGTGTCCGCAGCAGGCCGGTCAGCTCAGAGGTAGGTCCGTGCCCCGGCAAGGAGGCTCACCCCGTGAACAACTGGGCCGCCTTCTGGGCCAGTTCGTACAGGCCGTAAGCCAGGGGGAGGCCCACCCACAGCCACGCGAAGGTGATCAGGCCCCTTCGGCGGGGTGGTGTGTCAGTGGTCATCTGCTGTGGCCTCCTTCGTGGCGGGCGCCGTGTCGCGTACGTGGTGCCTCGCGTGCACCGGGCGGATCAGCTCGTTGGCTACGAAGCCCAGGACGAGGAGGCCCGTCATGACGGTCAGGGACGTGCCGTACAGGACGGGCCCGGAGCCGCCGGTGGACTCCGCGGAGTCGGCCAGCCGGTTCACGAGGAGGGGGCCCAGTACGCCCGCCGTCGACCACGCGGTCAGCAACCGCCCGTGGATCGCGCCGACCTCGTACGTACCGAAGAGATCGCGCAGATACGCGGGCAGCGTCGCGAACCCGCCTCCGTAGAACGACAGCAGCACCAGCGCGCAGCAGATGAACAGCAGCTTCGAGGAGTCGCCGAGCTGGCCGAGCGCGAGGTAGAGGAGCGCGCCGGCGCCGAGGTAGACGCGGTACGTGTTCTTGCGGCCGATCACGTCGGAGGCCGAGGACCAGAGGAGGCGGCCCGCCATGTTCGCGAGCGAGAGCAGGGCGACGAAGCCGGCCGCCGCGGACGCCGTCACCGGCGTGTCCGTAGCGGAGAAGAAGTCGGTGATCATCGGTGCGGCCTTCTCCAGGATGCCGATGCCCGCGGTGACGTTGGCGCACAGAACCACCCACAGGCACCAGAACTGGGGCGTGCGGAGGGCGCTGCGCGCCGAGACGCGGGGAGTCCCGGCGGCCGCGGAATCGCTGATGGGCGCCTGCGCCGCGCCCGGAGGCCGCCACCCCTCGGGCGGCACCCGCACCAGCAGCACGCCGAGTGCCATGAACGCCGCGTACACCAGGCCGTGTACGAGGAAGGCCGCGGCGATCCCGTTGCGGTCGGAACCGAAGCCGTCCAGCATCTGCGCCGACCACGGCGAGGCGATCAGCGCGCCGCCGCCGAAGCCCATGATGGCGATGCCGGTCGCCGTTCCGGGTCTGTCCGGGAACCACTTGAGGAGTGTGGACACCGGCGAGATGTAGCCGATGCCGAGCCCGATGCCGCCGACGAGCCCGTAGCCGAGCACGATCAGCCAGAACTGGCCCGTCGCCGCGCCCAGCGCGGACAGCAGGAAGCCGGAGGAGAAGCAGACGAGGGAGACGGTCATGGCCCAGCGGGGGCCGCGGCGTTCGACGAGGGTGCCGCCGAAGGCCGCCGAGAGGCCCAGCATCACGATGCCGAGCTGGAAGGGGAGGGCGCTGGCCGTGCCGGAGAGTCCGAGCGCCGATTCCAGCGGCGGTTTGAACACGCTCCACGCGTAGGCCTGTCCGATGGCGAGGTGCACCGACAGCGCGGCGGGCGGCACCAGCCAGCGGCTCCAGCCGGGTGGGGCGACGCTGCGGGAGCGGTCGAGTATGCCGGGGGTCATGGTCACGGACCCTAGAGAGCGGGTGCGGCTCCTGGCCAGATGTAAGTCATTCAACTTCTGCGTGTTCACGCCCCGTTGAGACGCGCCGAGAGCGCGTGCGCCGCCTCCCGTACCGCCTCGATCACCTCGGGCAGCGCCTCGGGCGGCATCCGGAAGACCGGCGCCGACACGTTGACCGCCGCCGCCACCGCGCCGCGGTGATCGTGTACGGGCACGGCCACGCCCACCAGCCCCGGCTCGTACTCCTCGGCGGCCACCACGTACCCCCGCGTCCGCTCGCCGCGCAGCCGCTCCAGGACCGACTCGGCGTCGCGCGGGGCGTGTTCGGTGCCGGGCAGCGGTTCGCCGCCGGTGCCGAGGAGCGCCGACACCTCGCTCTCGGGCAGGCCGAGGAGCAGCGCCCGCCCCGCCGACGTGCAGTTCAGCGGTGAACTGCGGCCGATCCACTCGTGCGCCTGGAGGCTGCGCGAGGTGCGTTCGGTGAGCACCGTGACCACGCTGTGGCCGGAGAGCACGGTGAGGTAGGCGGGTTCGCCGAGCCGGTGCACGAGCTCGCGCAGCACCGCCGGCGCCTCCCGCCGGAGGCGGTCCTCGCCGGCCGAGGCGGCGAGCGCGAGGAGCTGCCAGCCGAGGCGGTACTCCATCGTGCGCGGGTCCCGCTCCGCGAAACCGGCCTCGGCCAGCGCCTTGAGCGTGCGCGAGATCTGCGTCTTCTCCTTGCCCAGCGCCTCGGCGACCGTCTGCACCCGCATCGGGCCCTGGCCGAGTACCCGGAGTACGTCCAGCGCGCGGTGCACGCTGCTGAGCCCCGAGGGGGCGACGGGTCCGGTGTCCGCGCTGGTCACGCCCGCTTCCGCGTCGTTCGTCATGGGCACAGGGTGCCATGTCGGCGTGCGTATGGAGCAACAGCCGTTGTCGGATCTGCACGCGAGCTGCCTAGGGTCGCGTGCATGTGCGGAATCGCAGCCATGTACAGGACGAGGACGGACCGAGGTACGAGCACTACGAGCACTACGAGTGAGGGGCGCGGCACGGAGTGCGGCGCGGGCGCGGGCCCCGCGCGCATGCTCGACCGCCTGGCGCACCGCGGCCCCGACGACAGCGGAGCGCTCGCCGTGGGCCCGCGCTCCTGGCTCGGCCACCGGCGGCTGTCGATCGTGGACCTGGACGGCGGGCGGCAGCCGCTGACCGGCGGGTACGGGGAGGGCCGCGACTGGGCCCTCGTCTGCAACGGCGAGATCTACAACCACGCCGAGCTCCGTACCGAACTGGGCGAGGGCCGCTTCGCCTCCTCCTCCGACTCCGAGGCGGCGCTGGTGCTGCTCCGCGAGCGGGGGCCCGGCGCGCTGGAGCGGCTGCGCGGCATGTGGGCGCTGTGCGCCGCGACGCCCGACGGCCGCTTCGTCGCGGCCCGCGACCGCATCGGCATCAAGCCGCTGTACTGGGCGAGGACCGAGGACGCGGTGTACTTCGCCTCCGAACTCCGCGCCTTCGACGCCGAGTTGCTGCCGTACGCGGAGATCTTCCCGCCAGGATGCCACTGGACGCCGGAGGACGGGCTGCGGCGGTTCGCCGACCCCGTACCCGCGCCGGAGGACGGCGTGAGCTGGGAGGACGTGCCGGAGGAGACCGTGGAGAAGGCGACGTACGAGGTCGTCGCTGACTCGGTGCGGCGGCATCTGATGGCGGACGTCGAGGTCGGCGTCTTCCTGTCGGGCGGGCTCGACTCCAGCCTGGTCGCCGCGGTCGCGGCGGACGCGTACGCGGAACGGGGCCGGCGTCTGAAGACCTTCGCCGTCGGTACGGAGGGCTCGCCCGACCTGCTGGCGGCGCGGGACGCGGCGGACTTCCTCGGTACGGAGCACCACGAGGCGCTGCTGGACGCGGGGGAGGCGGAGGCCGCGCTGGGGGAAGTGGTGGCGTGTGTCGAGTCGTTCGACGCGAGCCTGATCCGGAGCGCGGTGCCGAACTGGTTCCTGTCGCGGCTGGCCGCGCGGCATGTGAAGGCGGTGCTGACGGGGGAGGGAGCGGACGAGCTCTTCGCCGGGTACGGGTATTACCACCGGCAGCATGCCGAGCCCGGGGCGCTGGACGCGGAGCTGCGCCGCACCATCGGGTCGCTGCACGGCCTGAACCTCCAGCGCTGCGACCGCGTCACGATGGCGCACGGTCTGGAGGCACGCGTGCCGTTCCTGGACGCGGAGGTGATCGGCCACGCGATGTCGCTGCCGCCTGAGTGCAAGGCCCTGGAGCAGGACGGCATGGAAAAGGGCCACCTGCGGAGGGCGTTCACCGGTTGGCTCCCGGACCGCCTCCTGTGGCGCCGCAAGGAGCAGTTCGGCACGGGCAGCGGGGCGGAGGGGGTGTTGAGCCCGCTGTGGACGGCCCGCTACACGGATGCGGAGTACGAGGCGGCCTGCGCGGCCCCGGGTGCGCCGGACCTCCGCAACAAGGAGGAGCTCGCTTACTACGAGCAGTTCGCCCGCGCATTGCCGGGAGCCCGCCCGTCCCACGTACTGACCCGCTTCGCAACGGCGTAGCGACTCGAGCGAAGCCCGCCGACGGCTGGCGCTGGGCTGCTTCTCGCTGCGGCGGGAAGGGGGGGCTGCCGTCCGCGTGAGCGAAACCCCCTTTCCGCCGCGGCGGAAGGTGACCACCGCGGGCCGCTCCGGCGGTGGCAGTGTGGCCTGCGCAGAGGTGCAACCCCCTCCGCGCGTGCTGCAGATCACCATGTGCGGCGGTGGATCCCCCACCCGCTCTCGTAGACTGTAGACAAAAGCCAATGTCCACCGTCCACCGCACAATTGGGGGGCCGCACATGCTGTCCGCGGGACTGCCGCAGGGAGCCGTGCCCAAGCTGGAGCGGCCTGGGCCGCTGCGCGAGCGGGTGTACGGCGCGCTGCTCGAACTCATCACGACCCGGTCGCTCAAGCCGGGCCAGCACCTGGTCGAGAGCGAACTCGCCCAGCAGCTCGGGGTGTCCAGGCAGCCCGTGCGCGAGGCGCTGCAGCGGCTCAACACCGACGGCTGGGTCGATCTGCGCCCCGCGCAGGGCGCCTTCGTACACGAGCCGACGGAGGAGGAGGCCGACCAACTCCTCACCGTACGCACGCTGTTGGAGGCCGAGGCCGCACGCCTCGCCGCCGCGCACGCGGACGAGGAGGGCACCGCCGCGCTGGAGGAGCTGTGCGAGCGCGGCGAGGCCGCGGTCGCCGCCGACGAGGTGGACGCCGTCGTCGAGGCGAACGCCGCCTTCCACGCGAAGGTGATCCAACTCGCGGGCAACGCCGTGCTCGCGGAGCTCGCGGCCCAGGTGGACCGCAGGGTCAGGTGGTACTACACGCCGGTCGCCCGCCAGCGCGGCGCCCAGTCCTGGATCGAGCACCGCGAACTGATCGCCGCCATAGCGGCCGGCGACGGAGAGCGCGCCACCGCGGTGATGCGCGAACACACCGAGCACACCCGCCGCAAGTACCACAACCGCGAAAGCGACGAGGGATAGCGACGAGGGCTAACCCGCGGCGGAAGGGCGGAGGCGGCGCGTCTCCGCCCGCCTGTGCGCACCGCCCGGCGGCGCGGGCCCGCCGGGATGCCGGTGCCGCCACGCCCAGAAGACCGCGCAGGACACCGCCGCCCACGCCCCCAGCACCAGCAGCGACCGCACCGGCTGGCAGCGCGGAAAGTAGACCGCCGCGCTGAGCGCGTCCACCGCCGCGCCCTGCGGCAGCCAGCAGCCGAGCGCGGCCAGCGGCCGCGGCAGCAGCCCGGTGGGCACCGAACCCCCGCACGAGGGCGCCCCGAGCAGCACCATCAGCCCGTACGTGGGCAGCAGGGCCCAACGCCGCAGCAGCGCCCCGAACATGGTGAACACCATCCCCGAGGCGAACATCGTCAGCGACAGGATCAGCCACGGCACGGGGAACGGCATCGCCAGCACGCCCAGCCACCACTCCGCCACCGCGTAGATGCACAACCCGCCCAGCAGCGCGAACGCGGCCGTGAACCCGATCCGCTGCCCCGCGAGCAGCCCGGGCGCGTGCGCGGAGAGCTGGCCAGCGCCGAGGAAGCCGATCATGACGGCGGCGAAGGTGAGGTAGAAGAGCGCGATGCCCTTCGGATCGGACGGCTGGGGCGGGTGGACGTCGCGCACGGTGAGCCGCGCGCCGGTGTCCCGCGCCGCGTGCGGCGCGGCCTTCGCCAGCACCTCGGCCACCGAGGCGCCGGAGGCCCCCGAGGTCTCCAGCCGGAAGGCCCCGCCCGGCCGCTCGTACAGCACCGCGTAGTCCTTGCGCTGGTCGAGATGCGTGCGCGCCTCGGCGAGCGTGCGGTGTTCGTGCGGTACGAGGGAGGCGCGCAGCTCGCGGTCGAGCGCGCCGACCACGCGCCGCTCCGCCTCCGAGTCGCCGACCACGGCGACGGGGAGGGTACGGGGTTCGGGCTTGGCCATCACGTACGAGTAGGTGCCGGCGAGCAGGCCCGCGACCGCGGCGGTCAGCAGCGTCAGCACCGTCGCGGGGAACAGCGGCGTGCGGCGGAACTCCCGCCAGCGGTCGGGGAGCCGCGCGGGGCGCCCGTGCGGACGCCGCCGCCCGCGCCGGTCCCCCTGCGGGGGCTGCGGCGCGGGCGGTACGGGGCCCGAGATGCCGTCCCGCTCCGGCGTGAGCAGCGGCGCGGACATCGACCATCTCCTCGGGCGGCTCGGCGACTCGGGCACTCGGGCAGTGGCTCACACGGCGGACGAGCTCTCCATGGGGCCACGGCCCGCCGCGTGCTCGGTAGGGACCTTGTGCCCGGGCCCCGCCGCCATCCGTCCCGCTGCGCCGCCGTACCCCGTACCGCCGAACCCGTACCGCCGCGCGCCGCTCCGCTACGCCGCCGCTGCCGTGGCCGCCGTCTGCGGGGGAGCCGAGGGGCGGCGCAGGGTCAGGGAGAGCGCGGCCGAGAACAGGCCGATCGCGCCGGCCAGCACGTACGCGCCGTCGTAGCCCCAGGCCGCCACGGCCGCCGCGCCGAGCCCGCTGCCCAGCAGGCCGCTCACGACCTTGGAGCTGTAGACGAGGCCGTAGTTGGAGGCGTTGTGGTTCTCCCCGAAGTAGTCGGGCACCAGGGAGGCGAACATCGGGAAGAAGGCGCCGCCGCCGAGCCCCGAGAGGAACGCGAAGAACAGGAACAGCACCTCCAGGTGCTCCGTGCCCGACCACAGCACCCCGAACTGCGACAGCCCCAGCACCAGGCACACCCCGGTGAGGGTCTGGCGCCGCCCGAGCCGGTCGGAGAGCCAGCCGCACAGGCCGCGCCCCGTTCCGTTGATGATCGCCATGACGCCCATCGAGGACGCGGCGACCAGCGGGCCGAAGTGCATCTCCTTCGCGAACGGCACCTGGAAGGAGATGCCGAAGATCGAGACGCCGGCCGTGCACAGCATGCACGCCCACATCAGCGGCAGCATGCCGGTCCTGATCGCCTGGCGGGGCGTGAACTGCCCTGCGGCGGGCGGGTTCTTGGCGAGCGCGCGCCCCGTACGGGCGTCGGCCGCGCGGGCCACCGGGTCGACCTGCGCGGGCCACCAGTTCTTCGGCGGGTCCTTGAAGAACATCCCCGCGATGGCGGTGAGCAGCAGCACGTACAGGCCGACCAGGTCGAGCACCATCCGGTAGTTGCCCTCGTCGAAGCCGTAGGAGAACAGGAAGATGAACGGTACGGAGCCGTACGCGAAGGCCCCGTTGACGAAGCCTGTCTTGCCGCCGCGGCGCTCGGGGTACCACTTGCCGACCATGTTGATGCAGGTCGCGTACACCAGCCCGGAGCCGGTGCCGCCGAGCACGCCGAAGCCGAGGATCGCCCACGCGATGGACGGCGCGTGCGCCAGGCTCACGCAGCCGACCAGCGAGGCGCCGGAGCCGATCAGCATCGCGGCGCGGCTGCTGAGTAGGCCCTTCTCGCGCAGCCTTCCGGCCGGGAAGGCCACGGCCGCCTGGAAGAACACCCAGACGCTGAGCGTCCAGAAGGTGCCCGTCGACGTCCAGTGGTGCGCCCGCGAGAGCGTGGCCTCGGCGGCGCCGAAGGCGTACTCGAAGATGCTGATGCCCAGCATCGCCGCCCAGGGCAGCCACACCATGGTGCGCCGCGGATAGCCGAGCAGGTCGCGGTCGCTCTCGCCGATCCGGTACTCCCGTCCCTGCGCATCACGAACGAAGCGCACAGGTTGGGGAGTTGCCCGGACCATGTCCTCTGCCGTCATGTCACATCGCCTCGCGGCTGATCGATTTCGGGTGGGATGTGCCCCTCCTCCCGGCGCGGTGGGAGGAGGGCCGTTCACGGCGGCACCCGGCGAAGCCGGGCCCGCGCTACATCGCCTCGCGGCTGATCGGGTGTGGATTGGGCACGATGCGGCGGGCGTTGGGCCTGCCCGGCTGGTGGAGGAAGAGGGCCAGGAGGGCCGAGGCGATGCCGATGGAGCCGGCCAGGACGAACGCGCCCTGGTAGTCCCACGCGGACACCACCACGGCGCCCATGCCCGAGCCCACGAGCCCGGAGACCAGCTTCGAGCTGTAGACCATGCCGTAGTTGGCGGAGTTGTAGTTCTCCCCGAAGAAGTCCGAGGTCATCGCGGCGAACAGCGGGAAGATCGCGCCGCCGCCGAAGCCGGAGACCATCGAGCAGAACAGGAAGAACGGCATGTTGCCCATCGACCCGGAGAGCAGCACCCCGAACTGCGCGCTCCCCAGCACCAGGCACACGATGACCAGCGTGTTGCGCCGCCCGTACTTGTCGGAGATCCAGCCGATGACGCCCCGGCCCGTGCCGTTCACCACGGCCTTCAGCGACATGGCCGTGGCCACGATGCCGCCCGCGAAGCCCATGTCCTTGCCGAACGGCACCTGGAAGGCGATGCCGAAGATGTTGATCCCGGCCGTGCACAGCAGGCAGAACCACATCATCCACAGCACCGGCGTGCGGGCCGCCTCGCGCGGCGTGTACTGCTTCACCGCCGGCGGGTTCTTCTCCAGCGAGCGCACGATGCGCTTGTCGGCGGGCGGCTTGAGCGGATCGACGTGGGAGGGCCACCAGTTCTTCGGCGGGTCCTTGAAGAACCAGCCCGCCGCCGCCACCGCCAGACAGCAGACGACCCCCACCAGCACCAGCACGCCCTGGTAGTTGCTCAGGTCCATGTAGCCGGTGAAGAGGAAGACGAAGGGTACGGAGCCGTACGCGAAACCCCCGTTGACCAGCCCCGTCTTGCCCCCGCGGCGCTCCGGGTACCACTTGCCGACCATGTTCACGCAGGTCGCGTACACCAGCCCGGCGCCGATGCCGCTGAAGGCGCCGAAGCCGAGGTAGGCGAGCGCGACATGCGGCGCGAACGCGAGCGCCAGATAGCCGAGGAAGGTCCCCGCGGCGCCGAGCATCATCGCGTTCCGCGCCGGCAGCCTGCCGCTCTCCCGCAACTGGCCGGCGGGGAAGGCCATGGCGGCCTGGAAGAAGACCCAGACCCCCATGAGCCAGAAGATGTGCCCGCTGCTCCACGCGTGCGCCGTGTGCAGGGTGTCCTCGGCCGAGGTGAACGCGTACTCCGAGGAGCTGATGCCCAGCATGCCGATCCATGGACAGAGCACCATGACCCAGCGTGGTCGCCCCATGATGTCCCGGTCGGTCTCACCGACCCGGTACACCCTCCCGTTCCGGTCGGTCACCTCGCGGTACGGGACGGCCGACGGCACTTCGGTGGTTGTCATGTCGCACCCCTTGCATGGAGAAGGTTTCCGTCAGCGCCCCCTGTCGAAATCCCTCTGTGCGTCGCCCCGTCGAGCCGCGCCGATCCGCGTCGGGCCGCGGGGTGGTGCGTCCTGCCGCCTCAGTCGTAAGCCGCCCTCGCGGGCCGGGCCCTCATGACACGGGTCCCGGTGGAAGGTGCCCGGCGGCCCGCGCCCAGGCGTACTTCGCGCCGAGGACCGCGACCGGCTTCTCCGTCGTGTAGGGGTAGGCGGGCACGCCGTGCTCGAAGAGGTACGCGCTCGCCTCCTCGACCTCCGTGTCCCCGGCCAGCGAGGCCACGACCGGCTTGTGGATGCCCTGCTCGCGCGCCTCGGCCACGACCCGCGCGGTGAGCTCGGCGAAGACCATGGGCGGGGTGACGATGGTGTGCCAGTAGCCCAGCACGAGCGAGTGGATGCGCGGGTCCTCCAGGCCCAGCCGGATCGTCGCCTCGTACGTGGAGGGCGGCTCGCCCCCCGTGATGTCCACGGGGTTGCCCGCGGCGCCGAACGGCGGGATGAAGCGGCGGAACGCCTCGTCCAAGTCCGCTGGGATCTCCATCAGATGGAGCCCGTTGTCCACGATCGCGTCGGAGAGCAGTACCCCCGACCCGCCCGCACCCGTGATGATCACGGTGTTGTCGCCCCGCGGCGTCGGCAGCACCGGCAGCGCCCGCGCGTACTCCAGCATCTCGTTGAGGCCCGGCGCCCTGATCACGCCCGCCTGCCGCAGCACGTCGTCGTACACCGCGTCGTCCCCGGCCAGCGCCCCGGTGTGCGAACCGGCCGCCTTGGCTCCCGCGCTCGTGCGGCCCGCCTTGAGCACCACGACCGGCTTCTCGCGTACGGTCTCGCGCGCCGCGTCCACGAAGGCCCGGCCGTCCTTGAGGTCCTCGAGGTGCATGGCGACGACCTCGGTGTGCGGGTCCTCGGCGAAGTAGGTGAGCAGGTCGTCCTCGTCGATGTCGGACTTGTTGCCGAGCCCGACGATCGCCGAGACACCGGTCTTCGTACTCCGCGCGAACCCGAGGATCGCCATCCCGATCCCGCCCGACTGCGAGGTCAGCGCGACGCCTCCGCGCACGTCGTACGGGGTGCAGAAGGTGGCGCACAGGTCCTGCCACGTCGAGTAGTAGCCGTAGATGTTGGGCCCCAGCAGCCGCACCCCGTACCGCTCGGCGATGGCCACGATTTCCGCCTGGAGCTCGTGCTCACCGGTCTCGGCGAAGCCGGAGGGGATCAGCACGGCGTTCGGTATCCCCTTTCGTCCGGCCTCCTCCAGGGCGCCGGGGACGAACTTCGCGGGGATCGCGAAGACCGCCACATCGACCTCGCCCGGCACGTCCTTCACCGTCTTGTACGCCTTCAGGCCGAGGATGTCATCGGCCTTCGGGTTCACCGGGTGGATGTCGCCGGGGAAACCGCCGTCCACGAGGTTCCGCATCACCGAATTGCCGATCTTCCCCGGCTCGTTGGAGGCGCCGACCACGGTGACCGAGCGCGGCTGCATGAGCCTCCGCATCGCCGTGCGGATCTCCTCCTTGGAGTAGCGGCGCCGCTCCTTCGGGGCACCGTCCCCGAGCAGGATCCGGATGTCCGCCGCCTGTACGCCGTCCGCCGCGGCGAACACCGGGTTCAGGTCGATCTCCGTGATCTCCGGGAAATCGGCGGCCAGTTGGGACACGCCGCGGATCAGCCCGGCCAGCGCGGCGCGGTCCACGGCCTCGCCGCCCCGCACGCCGCGCAGCACCTCCGCCGCGCGGATGCCGTCCAGCATGGACAGCGCGTCCTCCTCGCTCGCGGGCGCCAGCCGGAAGGTCACGTCCTTGAGCGTCTCCACCAGCACGCCGCCGAGCCCGAAGGCCACGACCTTGCCGAAGGTCGGGTCGGTCACCGTGCCGACCAGCACCTCCGTGCCGGGCCGCGCCATCTGCTGGACCTGTACGCCGTGGACGCGCGCCTTCGCGTCGTACGCGCGGGCGTTGGCGACGATCTCGGTGAACGCGCCGCGCACCGCCGACGCCGAGGACACCCCGGTGATCACGCCGCCCGCCTCGGTCTTGTGCAGGATGTCGGGCGACACGATCTTCATGGCCACCGGCGGCCCGATCCGGTCGGCCAGCGCGACGGCCTCGTCAGCCGACTCGGCCAGCCCCTCGGCCGGCACGGGTATCCCGTACGCCTCGGCCACGCGCCGCCCCTCGGGCCCGGTCAGCGCGGTCCTGCCGTCGGCCCGTACGTCCTCCAGCACTTCGCGCACAGCTTTCGCGTCCGCCATGGGTCAGATCACTCCGTCCGTCTCGAGCAGCCGTATCTCCTCTTCGCCCAGGCCGAGTTCGCCCACGTACACCTCTTCGTTGTGCTCGCCGAGCAGGGGAGACGCGGTGACCTCGACGGGGGAGTCGGAGAGCTTCATGGGGGAGCCGACGGTGGTGAAGCTGCCGCGCTGCGGGTGCGGCACGTCCACGATCATGCCGTTGTCGGCCAGCGAGGCGTCCTCGACGATCTCCTTGGTGGAGAGGATCGGGCCGCAGGGGATGTTGCGCGCGTTGAGCGCCTCCAGCACCTCCCACTTCGGCAGCGTGGCGGACCACTCCTCGATGAGCTGGAACATCTTGCCCAGCTTGGGCAGCCGCGCCTCGGGGGTGCTCCAGTCGGGGTCCTCGGCCAGCTCGGGCCGGCCGATCAGCTCGCAGATCGGCTGCCAGCCCACCGGCTGCACGATCACGTACACATAGTCGTTGGGCCCGCCCGGCGCGCACCGGACCGCCCAGCCCGGCTGCCCGCCGCCGCTCGCGTTGCCCGAGCGCGGCACCTCGTCGCCGAAGTCGTCGTTGGGGTACTCCGCCAACGGCCCGTGCGTCAGCCGCTGTTGGTCCCGCAGCTTCACCCGGCACAGGTTGAGCACCGCGTGCTGCATGGCGACCTGTACCCGCTGTCCGCGCCCGGTGCGTTCGCGCTGGAACAGCGCCGCGAGGATGCCGGCGACGGTGTGCACGCCGGTGCCGGAGTCGCCGATCTGCGCACCGGTGGCCAGCGGCGGGCCGTCCTCGAAGCCGGTGGTGGACATCGATCCGCCCATGGCCTGCGCGACGACCTCGTACGCCTTGAAGTTGGTGTACGGGCCCTCTCCGAAGCCCTTGATCGAGGCGTACACCAGCCGCGGGTTGATCTCCTGGATCCGCTCCCAGGTGAAGCCCATCCGGTCCACGGCGCCCGGCCCGAAGTTCTCCACCAGCACATCGCTGCGCGCGATGAGCTCGGTGAGGATCTCCTTGCCGCGCGGCGACTTGGTGTTGAGGGTGATGCTCCGCTTGTTGCAGTTGAGCATCGTGAAGTAGAGCGAGTCCACGTCTGGGAGGTCGCGGAGCTGCTTCCGCGTGATGTCCCCGCTCGGCGCCTCCAGCTTCACCACGTCGGCACCGAGCCAGGCGAGGAGCTGGGTGGCCGAGGGACCCGACTGCACATGCGTCATGTCGAGGACGCGCACGCCGTCGAGCGCCCTGCCCTCACTCATGTTCATGCTGGTCACAGAGCTCACCTCACTTGTACATGGTCTGGTTCATCGTTCCCGGCGCGTAGGCGTCCGGGTCGACCCAGACGTTGATCAGCGACGGCTTGCCCGACTCCCGTGCGCGCTCCAGCGCGGGGCGGATCTGCGAGGGCTCGCGCACCTCCTCGCCGTGGCCGCCGAGCATCCGCGCGAACTGGTCGTAGGGGACGTCGCCGAGGGTGTTGCCGACCCGCTCGCGCTCCTCGCCGTACTTGGCCTTCTGGCCGTAACGGATCTGGTTCATCGAGGAGTTGTTGCCGACGATGCCGACGAACGGCAGGTCGTAGCGCACCAGGGTCTCGAAGTCCCAGCCGGTGAGGGAGAACGCGCCGTCGCCGAAGAGCGTCACGACCTCCTTGTCCGGGCGCGCCTGCTTGGCGGCCAGCACGAAGGGGACGCCGACGCCGAGCGTGCCCAGCGGCCCCGGGTCCATCCAGTGCCCCGGCGACCTGGGCTGCACGACCTGCCCGGAGAAGGTGACGATGTCGCCGCCGTCCCCGATGTAGATCGAGTCCTCGGTCAGGAAGTCGTTGATCTCGCTGACCAGCCGGTACGGATGGATCGGCGAGGCGTCCGAGCGCAGCTGCGGCAACCGCTTCTCCACCGCGGCCTGTTCGGCGGCGCGCAGCTCCTCCCGCCACGCCTTGCGCTGCGCCGCCGCGCCGTTCAGCCGCCCGGAGGCCGCCTCGGTGACCGCGGACAGCACTAGATCGGCCGAGCCCACGATGCCCAGGTCGACGTCCCGGTTCTTGCCCACCGTCCGGTAGTCCAGGTCGATCTGCACCACGGTCGCGTCCGGCGAGAGCCGCTTCCCGTACCCCATGCGGAAGTCGAACGGGGTCCCCACGATCACGATCAGGTCGGCGTTGGAGAAGGCGAACCGGCGCGAGAGCTGGAAGTGGTGCGGGTCGCCCGGCGGCAGCGTGCCGCGCCCCGCGCCGTTCATGTACGCGGGCACGTCGAGCGTCCGCACCAGCTCGGTGGCCGCGTCCGTGGCGCGGCAGGTCCAGGTCTGGCCGCCCAGCAGGATCGCCGGGCGCTCGGCGTGCACGAGCAGGTCGGCGAGCTTCTCGACCGCCTCGGGATCGCCGGCCTGCCGCGTGGAGGCCCGGTAGTGCCCGGCCTCCGGCACCCGCGCGCCGTCCGCCGGCACCTTCGCGTCCAGCACGTCGCGGGGTATCTCCAGGAAGGAGGGGCCTGGCGCCCCATGGTAGCACTCGCGGAACGCCATCGAGACCATGTCGGCGGCGCGCGCCGTGTCCGGCACGGTGGCCGCGAATTTCGTGATCGGCGACATCATGTCCACGTGCGGCAGGTCCTGGAGTGAGCCCATCTTGTGCTGGGTGTGGGCTCCCTGACCGCCGATCAGCAGCATCGGTGACTCGGCGCGGAAGGCGTTGGCCACGCCGGTCACCGCGTCGGTGGTGCCGGGGCCCGCGGTGACGACGGCGCATCCCGGCTTGCCGGTGAGCCGCGCGTAGCCGTCGGCCGCGTGCGCCGCGACCTGCTCATGACGTACGTCGACGACCTCGATGCCCTCGTCCACACAGCCGTCGTAGATGTCGATGATGTGGCCGCCGCAGAGCGTGTAGATCACCTCTACGCCCTCGGCCTTCAGTGCCTTGGCGACCAGATGACCGCCGGATATCCGCTCCTGCTGGGGGCCTTGTTCCGCTTCCTCGGGCATGGAGATCCGCGTCCCTTCGCACGCTCTGCGCCCGGGAGTCGGCGCACTGGTGCCGCACCTGCGGCGCCAACCACCGGGCCGTGACCGGAGATTGCATACAGTCGACGTTATCCTGTATGAAACTCGTTATCCCGCAGAGTCCGGGTGATGTCCAGGGGGCGCGCAGCGATTCGTTTCCGACGACGGCCCTTTCCGGCCGGATGCACACAGTCGGCCGGACACGGCAGCCGGCCGGACACACACGAGGAGCGCGGATGGATCTGTACGTGTACGAGGAACGCCAACTCCTGGCGCAGCACGGCGTGTTGGTGCCGGACGCCGAAATCGCCGACACGCCGGAGGAGGCTCGGAGTGCCGCCTTGCGCCTCGGCCGAGGGCGGAATGGAGATCGAGGAGGTCGCGGCGGCCCGCCCCGGCGCGGTCACGCGGGTGCCGGTCGACCCGGCGGAGGGCGTCACGCCGGCGGCCGCGGCCCGCATCGCCACGGCCGCCGGGCTCCCGCGGGACGCCGCCGAAGTGCTGTGCGCGCTCTGGCGTGTTCTGATCGCCGAGGACGCGCTGCTGGTCGAGGTGAACCCCTCATACGGACCGGGAGCGGGGCCCTCGTGGCGCTCGACGGAAAGATCACGCTGGACGCCAACGCCCGCTTCCGGCACGCGGGTTGGGGAGACGCCGAGATCGCCGGCGACCCCCTGGAGGCGCGGGCCGCCGAGCAGGGCCTCGCCTACGTACGGCTCGACGGCGAGGTCGGCGTGATCGGCGTGATCGGCAATGGCGCCGGGCTCGTCATGTCCACCCTCGACGCGGTCGCGGGCAGCGCGGCGCGCCCGGCGAACTTCCTCGACATCGGCGGCGGCGCCTCGGCCCGCGTGATGTCCGAAGCGCTCTCCCTCGTCCTCGCCGACCCCGCAGTGCGCTCCGTCCTGGTCAACGTTTCGGCGGCATCACCGCCTGCGACGCGGTCGCCGAGGGCGTCGTGACCGCGCTCGACGGCGTACGGCTGACGAAACCGCTGGTCGTGCGCCTCGACGGGAACAGCGCCGCGCGGCCGCGAGCTCCTCGCCGCGTGCCCGCACCCGCTGCTGGAGCAGCGCCCCACGATGGACGGCGCCGCCCGACGCGCCGCCGAACTCGCCACCGCGGCCCGACCGTCACGAGAGGAGGCACGGCGTGTCGATCTATCTCGGCAAGGAGAGCAGGGTCCTCGTCCAGGGCATGACCGGCAGCGAGGGCGCGAAGCACACCCGCAGGATGCTCGCCGCCGGTACGGAGGTGGTGGGCGGCGTCAACCCGCGCAAGGCGGGCAGCACGGCGCGTCTTGAGGACCGCACGCTCCCGGTCTTCGGCAGCGTGGCCGAGGGCGTGCGCGCGACGGGCGCCGACGTGTCGGTGCTGTTCGTGCCGCCGCCCTTCGCGCGTACGGCCGTCGAGGACGCGGCGGACGCGGGGACACCGCTCGCCGTGGTCGTCACCGAGGGCGTCCCGGTGCACGACACGGTGGCCTTCCGCGCGTACGCGGAGGAGCGCGGCACCCGCATCGTCGGCCCCAACTGCCCGGGTCTGATCAGCCCGGGGCAGTCCGTCGCCGGCATCATCCCCGCCGACATCGCGCCCGAGCCGGGCCCGCTGGGCCTGGTGTCCAAGTCCGGCACGCTCACGTACCAGCTCATGCACGAGCTGCGGGACATCGGCTTCAGCACCTGCGTGGGCATCGGCGGCGATCCGGTGGTCGGCACCGCGCACACCGACTGCCTCGGCGCGTTCGAGGCCGACCCCGACACCGGAGCCCCACACCCGGAGCCCCACACCCGGAGCCCCATGCCCGGAGGCCCAACGCCCGGAGCGCACACCTGAGTTCGTACACCACCCCGCACGCCCATCCCCGCCCGTACGTGCAACGAGAGCGGAGCTTCACATGGGAACGACGCAGGCACCCTCCACCCCGACCCTCATGCTCAAGCCCGGTATGTCCTGGCCCGACGCCTGGGCCCGCTGCGTGGCCCTCGCGCCCGAAGCGTTCGGCGCCGACGGCCGGGTCCGCAACCTCTGGAACGGCACCTGGCACGCGGACGGCACCCCGCTGCCCTCCACCAGCCCGGTCGACGGCGGCGCACTCGCGGGCCCACCCCTGCTCGACGCGCGGTCCGCGGGCGCCGCCGTACGCGCCGCCCTCGACCAGCACCGCGCGTGGCGGCACCTGGCGCTGCCGGAGCGCCGCGCCCGCGTCGCCGCCGCGCTGGACGCGCTGGCCGAGCACCGCGCGACCCTCGCACTGCTCCTCGTATGGGAGATCGGCAAGCCGTGGAAGGCGGCGCAGGCCGACGTCGACCGCGCCCTCGACGGAGTGCGCTGGTACGTGGACCACATCGACGGCATGCTCGAAGGCCGCGCGCCCCTCCACGGCCCCGTCTCCAACATCGCGAGCTGGAACTACCCGATGAGCGTGCTCGCCCACGCCATGCTCGTCCAGGCGCTCTCGGGCAACGCGGTCATCGCCAAGACCCCCACCGACGGCGGCCTCTGCACGCTCACCCTGGCCTGCGCGCTCGCCGTACGCGAGGGCCTGCCGCTCACCCTGCTCAGCGGCAGCGGCGGCGAGCTCTCCGAAGTGCTGGTGCGCGCCCCGGAGATCGGCTGCGTCTCCTTCGTCGGCGGCCGCGACACCGGGGCCCGCGTCGCCACCGCCGTCGCCGACCTGGGCAAACGCCACATCCTCGAACAGGAGGGCCTCAACTGCTGGGGCATCTGGGACTTCACCGGCTGGGAGGCCCTCACCCCGCTGCTGCGCAAGACCTTCGACTACGGGAAGCAGCGCTGCACCGCGTACCCGCGCTTCGTCGTGCAGCGCTCCGCCTTCGCCGACTTCCTCGCCGCGTACCTCCCCGCCGTACGCGGCCTCCGCTTCGGCCACCCGCTGGCCGTCGCGCACCCCGAAGACCCGCTCCCCGAACTGGACTTCGGCCCCCTCATCAACGCGGCGAAGGCCAAGGAGCTCGCCGGCCGGACCGCCGAGGCCGTCGACCGCGGCGCGGTGCCTCTGCACCGCGGCACCCTCGCCGAGGGCCGCTTCCTCCCAGGTCAGGACACCTCCGCGTACCTGCCTCCGACCACGCTCCTCTCACCGCCGCCGGCCTCCCCGCTGCATCACGCCGAGCCGTTCGGCCCTGTCGACACCCTCGTACTCGCCGACACCGAGGCGGAGCTCCTCACCGCCATGAACGCGAGCAACGGCGCCCTGGTCGCCACCCTCTCCACGGACGACCGGGAGCTGTACGAGCGCCTCGCACCGCAGATCCGCGCCTTCAAGACCGGCCACGGGACGCCCCGTTCGCGCGGCGACCGCTCCGAGCTCTTCGGCGGTTACGGGGCCTCCTGGCGCGGCGCCTTCGTCGGCGGCGACCTCCTCGTACGGGCGGTCACCGAGGGCCCGCCGGGCGAGCGACTCCCGGGCAACTTCCCGGAGTACCGGTTGCGGCCGGAGGCGGCGTAGCGGCTGTGCGGGGCGGGGCTGGGCCCAGGAATTGCCTTCCGGTCCGTGATCAGCCGATGCCCTGGCGGTCGGCCTCCAGCGCGAAGCGCTGCTCGTCCGGGTCGTGCACCCGCGCCAACACGGCGCGTTCGAGCAGCCGCCGGTTCTCCCGCAGGGGCCTGGCCCGCTCCTCGGGGGCCAGCCGCAGCAGGTCATCCAGCGCCGCCGCCAGCCGCCGCGAGACCTGCGGATTCCCGGCCGCCGCCGTCCTCAGTTCCGCGAAACCGAGGTCAACCAGCGACGCCCAGTCCGGCAGATCCTGCGCCAGCCGTACGCCGCCGCCCCGGTCCCTGTGCAGCAGCACCCCCAGGGGCCGGGCGGCGGCCGTCCCCAGGAACTGCTCGATCCGGTCCACGCACTGCACGGCCGTCGTCGGATCGTTCACCGCGGGCGACAGCGCCCGCAGCCCGATGTCGGCCAACTGCCGCAGCCCGAAGCCGAGATCCTGGTGGAACGTCCGCTCCACCCCCGCGCTCAGCGCCGCACACAGCCCCCGCGCGCCGAGCCGCCCGCGCGCCTCGCCCGACACCCCGAACACCGGTGTCCCCGGCACCAGGAAGTCCCCGATGCGGGGCAGCAGATGGAGCACCACCCCGTGCCGCCGCGCGATCCGCACGAGCCGCGCGACGTGCACGTCCCGCAGGACCCCGCTCCGCCCGCGGTAGCTGACGACCCGGTCGTACGGGGGCGGCGGTTCCCCCTCGTACGGCTCGGCGTCGGCGCCCAGTGTCCCCGCCGCCTCCTTGGCGATCCGGTCCAGTACGTGGCTGACGCGCATCAGCTTCATGATCGAGTTCACGTACGCGATGAACAGCAGCAGGCTCAGCACCACGAGCCCCACCGCGACGGCGCTGGTCGCCACGGGGACCGCCGTCACATAGCGGATGTCCCGCTCGGTGTCGTACTGCGTCTGCACGAGCAACGCGAACACGAAGGTCGCCAGGAACGCGGAGAACGTGCCCTTGGTGATCCGGTTGCGCACGTACAGCCGCATGACCCGTTGCGACCACTGGCCCGACACCATCTGCATCGCCACGAGGGAAATCGAGAACACGACCCCGATGAACGTGAGCATCGCGGGCCCGACCATGCTCACGATCCCCTTGGCGTCGCCGGTGAACCGCACCGCCTCCCGCAGCAGCCCGTCGTCCCCGGTGCCGCGCAGCACGTCCACGATCCACACGTCGACGCCCCCGCACGCCCACGCCAGCACCGCGGCCCCCACCAGCCCCACCACCGGCGCGAACCAGAAGGTGTCCCGCAGATGCTCCCGCAACGGCGACAGCGGCCGGGGCCGCCGCTCCACAACGACATATCCGGACGTTCCACTCACACCAGGACCATATGTCGAATAACGCAGGTGAAACCCACTCCGAACTCTTGCTACAGTCTCCGTGTCGCCGCGACGCCCAAGGGCCCGCGGACGACACACACCTAGTCCGGGTGGCGGAATGGCAGACGCGCTAGCTTGAGGTGCTAGTGCCCTTTATCGGGCGTGGGGGTTCAAGTCCCCCCTCGGACACCATGATCAACAGGCCCTGACCAGGAAATTGCCCTGGTCGTATGGGTCCACGTGACCAACCGCGTGACCAACGCGCGAGCGGACCGATATAGACGAGGCCCTGACCGGTGACGGTCAGGGCCTCGTTCGTTGTCGGTGCTGTGCGGGGCTCGTTGGCGGTGTGGTCGCCCCGGCCTGCTCCTGTGTGGTTTGACCGGTGCTGAGTTCGCCGGAACGGCCCTGGCGGCGGAGTTTCGGCGCAGCCCGTTGAGGCTTCCCCCCGGGGGCGGATGACCGGGCGGAGGCGCGAAACGGGGATTCTTTACCCGTTCTTCTTCAGGGCCGGCGGCTCACGCGGAAGCAGAACTCCCTATGCGCGGCGCATCGGAGGGGTGGCTCGCGTAATGGAAGGATGGAGCGGTCCCTCCCCCCCCGCCTGCGCCTCGCGATCGTTCCAAGCAGCAGGGGCGCAACGCGGTGAGACAGCCAAGCGGGCGCGCGGAGGGAAGCGACTGATATGTGGCGTGAAGAAGTCTTCAACGAGTCCCTTCATTGGCCCCGGCAGCGTGCGCGCTGGCCGGGGCCAATGGAGAAACTCGTTGGCTGCCGCGTCCGCCAAGACTCGTCCCGCGTGATGGGTCTGGTCGCCTGCACAAGGCCGTGCCGCCTGGAGGCCCCACACGTGACCTCGGACCCGCCATCGAACTCCGTTCCTTCACCGGCCTGGACGCCGTCCGCGCCGACCTGCTCGACGTGTACGCCGAGGTACGGGCGCCGCCGCCCAGCGGTGGCCACGGGCTGATCGGGCTGAGGGAGCGCGTACGGCTGGCGGGCGGCGGCATCGAGACGGGACCACGGCCCGGCGGCGGCTCCCTGGTGGCAGCCGAACTGCCCGCGCCCGCCCCCGCGGAGACCGCCGCCGGCCCCGCGTCCGGAAGCGCAGCCGACACCGGAACTCGAACCGAAGCCGGAACCGAAACCGGAACCTGACCAGCAAAGGCCCGAGTGCGCAGCGCCGCTGTCTCGGGCTCTGCTGGGGCCGGGCCGAACGCCTCTGCCCCTCACAGGCGTTCCGCACGTCCGCGCTCGGTCATGGTCGCGTAACAGGGCACTTCGCACGGTTGAGCGATCCGCCGGGCCCATGATCAAGTCGATCTTGAACAGTCCGTCTGAACCGACACGGACAATCGAACAAAGGAGAGACTCATGCGCACGTTCCACAAGAAGGCGGCCCTGGTCCTGGCCGGCGCGGCTGCCGCTTCCAGCCTCTCCCTGTTCGCCGCCGGCAGCGCCTCCGCCGCCGAGGGCGACCTGTACCCCACCCAGGACGCCTGCCTCAAGGCCGCCACGGACGAGGCCCACAAGCTGGACCCGGCGCCCTCCGAGTGGAACTGCAAGAAGGACGGCGACCAGTGGAAGCTGAACCGGGTCAGCTGACCCGGAACCGACGACCGACCTCCGAGGCCCCGGCCGCCGCGGCACCCCGCCGAAGGCGCCGGGGCCTCGTCCGTGCCCGCGGCTCCGTCCCGTCGGCCCGTGTCGGCGCCGCGCGGGCGCTCGGCCCCGCGCCTACGGGATGATCCCCAGACCTCGTTGGGTCCTCTATTCGAGGAGGTGGAGTCGTCCCGTCTCGGTGGCCTGAGGCTGCGCCGAGCCTCCGCTGCGGGGTGTGTTGACGAGTTGTCGGGCTTTGGCGATTCCGATGTGGAGTCGTTTGCGGAGGGTCTCGGCGGAGATGGGGCGGTGGTGTGTCCGCCAGTGCTGGGTGTCTTCCTCGCGCGCCTGGGAGAGCAGGGTCTGCTCGTGGCTCGGAACCTGTCGGGTAGTTGGGGCCTGCTGATCGCAGAGCTCCTCTCGCGACGGCGATGGCATGAACGGAGCCGGTTGTGCGGTGCTGATGGCTCTGAGGAGGCCGGGGCCGACCGCCGCCCAGTCGATCGGCAGTACCGGTCCGACGGAGTCGAAGGCGGTCTTGCCAAGCTGGCCGGTCAGCAGTGGCTCGGCCACATTCAGGACCAGCGTCATCAGGCTTGCGACCGTCAAGAGCCGCCGTGCAAGACGCGCCGAGCCGCTCGGCGGCATACTCCTGCAGGTCATCCCGCACCGCGTCGGGCCCCGGCCAAACCGGCCGCCCACCCGCAAGAACGGCTCGTCAAGTTCGGCCGCCCGCAGGCCCGTTGCTGCCTGTCCCCGCATTCTCGGCGGGGTGCCCGCAGACGCCGGTCGCACCCGCGGGGCGGACGGCTTCCGCAAGCCCTCAAGCTGACACCGCATCAGCCCGATGGACTCGAAAAGCCCCACTTGACCAGCGGGAATGGTGAAGTGCTGCTGCAGTGCTAGATCGCGGCGTCGGCCGCACGCACTTCGGAGAGTGCTCGCCGTGCCAGCGCGCCGAAGCCCTCGCTGTTGTCGGGCTCGATCCACCAGTCGAAGGCGATCTTCCAGGCGAGCGAGCCCAGTTCCGCGGCCACGCGCGCGGTCAGGCTCGGGAATCCGCGGCGTTCGAGGGCCTCGATCATCGAGGAGGTGAGGTCGACCCTTTTCAGGGCTTCGCGTTCACGCAGTTCCGTATGGGCGTTCAGCACGGCCTGGCGACGGCGGCTGAACTCGCGGCGGTCGGCGGTGAAGAACGTCCGGCCGAGCGCATCGAGCGCGTCCGCCACCGCGTCGAGAGGCCCGGTCACCGGTGGCGCCGAGGCGATCTCTTCGACGAGGAGCCCGCTCAACGTGCTCCTGTCGAAGAGCACTTCGCGCTTGTCCGGGAAGTGCCGGAAGAACGTGCTCTTGGTGAGCCCCGCGCGTTCCGCGATCTCGATCACGGTCGTGTTGTCGTAGCCGTTCTCCTCGAAGAGGTCGAGGGCCGCAGAGGCGAGTCGTCCGGGTGCGTCGGGTTGCCAGCGAGCCATGGGAGCAGTGTACGGGACTTGGTCCCATCACTGGTGTAGGGTCGATGAGACCAAGTCCCATCACTGGCGAGGAGAGTTCTCCGATGAGTCAAGCTGTGCGATATCGGCGATTCGGCGGTCCCGAAGTTCTCGAACTGGAGGAGATGCCCGAGCCGCACGCCGCGCCGGACGAGGTGCGTGTCCGGGTCACGGCCGCCGGGCTGAATCCGATGGACTGGCAAATCACCAACCGGCCCGACATGGCGGCGCGGTTCGGGATCACCTTGCCGGCCGGGTTCGGCAGCGACTTCGCCGGAGTGGTGGACGAAGTGGGCGCCCAGGCCTCCGGATTCTCCGCAGGGGACCGGGTGTTCGGGGCCGCGATCGGCCGGTCCGTCGCCGACTTCGTGCTGGTCAAGACGCCCACGGCATCGCTGTGGCCCACTCCGGAGGGCATCGGTGACCAGGTGGCGGGCACGCTTCCGGTGGCCGGTCTGACGGCCTCCGCCGCGCTCGCCGCGATCGGGCCCCGTACCGGGGACACGGTCCTGATCGGTGGCGCGGCGGGCGGCGTGGGCGTCTTTGCCGTGCAGTTGGCGAAGCTTGCGGGGGCCCGGGTGCTGGGCACTGCCTCCGAGGGCACATTCGAGTTCCTGCGCGGGCTCGGCGCCGAACCCGTGACCTACGGTCCCGGCCTGGCGGACCGGGTGCGGGCCTTGGCGCCCGAGGGGATCACCGCCGCGACCGACCTGTTCGCAAGGGAGGCGGCCGAGACCGCGCTCGAGCTCGGTGTGGCACCCGAGCGGATCTCCGTGGTGGCCGACGGACCCGCCCCGCCGCCCGGTGTGCGCAAGATGGGCGCCCTCGATGCGGCTCCGGGCGCCATGGAACGGATCACCGAGGCGATCCATGCCGGCGAGATCACGGTGCCGATAGCGGCGGCCTTCCCGCCCGAGCGGATTCGCGAAGCCGTGACGATGCAGGCCGAGAGGCACGTGCACGGCAAAATCGTGATCGCGCTGTGAAACCGGTACCAGCCGGACTCAGCGGGCTCGCCGCACCGGGCCCCCGGCCGGACCGCAGGCCCGGCCAGGCCGTCGTGGAAGGTTGACAGCTCGCGTCGGTCCAGGCGTACGGCGGGCCGGGACGACGCCCCTTGCGGTGAACTACAGCCGACACTGAAGCCCAGTCCGATGGTTTGGTTGAGGGTTCGGCCGACCCACCGGCCGAAGCGGCTTCTCCTGACACGCTTCCACTTCTTCTCGAACCAGCCCCACTTGCCGTTGAGGTCGTAGCGGTTCAGCGGTTCAGCGGTTCAGCGGTTCAGCGGGTCGCCGTTGACGTAGCCATAGGCGTTGCCGCCCACGATGGGGTCGGCGGACAGGAAACAGCCCTCCGCACCCCCATGCCGGCTGCGCCCGCGGGGGCCGCCGGCCGGGCGCGGCCCGACCCGCACGGTTCCGGCGTCGAAGCCGGCGGCACATCGCGGTAGCGCCGGTCCAGGCCACCGGTCCGAGCCATCGCCGACTATCTCGGTCTCGACGAGCCCGTATGCCTCATCTACTGGAAGGCGCCCTGTGCGAAAGAGCCTGCGCCACTTCGATCGCGTCCGTGGCGAACTGGTGCGTCATTACGGCTGGTGCCCAGATGAGTCCAGTGATGACCGACTGTCGGTGTCGGGCCGTCCGTCGGTGTCGGGCCGTCCGTCGGTCAACCGCGCATGGAAGGCGATGGGCCCCTCCGTCGCCGCGGCGGCGGGACCGTGAGAGCTGGAGGGACGCTATAGCGATGCCGTACGGGGACGGGGCGGGGGCGGTGCGTTTTGCTGTCGGGGACGGTTATGCGTTCTATCAAGGGGGTGTTTCCGGGAGTGGTGTTCATCGGCATGCCGCATTTCAGGTGGCCGTCGGTGTCTCCGGGGACGTGGGCATGGATGATGCGTCCGGGAGCCGCTATCGGGAGGCGGCGCTGATCGTTCCTCCTATGGTTGCTCACCGGCTGGCTCCGGTGGCGGTGATGCGTACCTTCTTCGTCGAGCCGCACGGCGCGTTCGCCGATGAATTGCGGCTGCAATGCGGTGACGGCATCACCCCGGCCCCCGGAATGCGCGCTCTGCGTGTGGAGGACGTGCGGCTCGCCAGCGGCCGTCCGTCGCGCGAACTCGACGTACGGCTGCTGGCCGCGATGCACGTATTGCTGGACGCGATGGACGAGCCGATCTCGATGGTGGAACTGGGCGCCAAGGTCGGGCTTTCCGCGCAGCGGCTCCGTGCCCTGGCCCGCAAGGAGTTGGGGATGCCGCTCACGCGCTGGCGCATCTGGCGGCGGCTCGCCCGCGCGGCCGAGGCACTGCGCGAGGGGCGGTCGCTGAGCGACGCCTCGCTCGCGGGCGGCTTCGCCGATCAGGCCCACTTCACGCGGGAGATGCGCCGGATGATGGGGGTCACGCCTTCGGAAGTCGTACGGGCGCTGCGGGCGTGAGTGACGTGGGTGCCGCGGTACTCAGGTGCGGTGGGCCGTGTAGCGGGAGATCGAGCCGTTGACCGTGGAGACGGTGCCGGTTTCGCGTACGTGGCGGAAGCCGACCTCGTACATGAGCCCCGGCAGCCGTCCGTCGGCGTTGAACTGCGTGTCCTCGCGGCCGTCCGCCAGCTGCACCACGCGGAAGGCAAGCCGCGTCAACGGGGTGCGCTGCCGCCCGAAGTCGGCGATCACCACCTTGCCGCCGGGGCGCAGCGTTTCGCGCATCGAGGCGAGGATCGCCCGCTTCGTCGCTACGGGGCACTGGTGGAGTACGAGGCTGGACACGATGGTGTCGGCGCTCCCGGTGTCGACGACCTCCTCCAGTGCGTCGCCCATGCCGGCCCGCCAGTCCACTCCCTCGGCGCCCGCCGCCTGCGCCTTGCGCCGGGCGATCGCCAGCATCTCCGGGTCGGGGTCGACGCCGATCACGCGGGCGCCCGGCTCGATCCCGTACAGGAGCAGGGCCGTCGACCCCGTACCGCAGCCGACGTCGATCACGACGTCCTCCGGTCTGAGTCCCGCGTGCATGGCGAGCATGCTGCGCCACAGGCGCTCCCGCGTCAGGGCGATCACGGAGTCGTAGAGGCGGGGGAGGGGGAGGCGGCCCAGTGCGGGGGTGAAGTTCTGCTCGGTCATGCGGTCAGTGTTGTCCGCGGTGTCACGACGGGTCTTGAACGAACCGCTCGCGGTGGTACGGGAGTTGAGCGCGGGATGGTGGGGGTCGGTGTCGTGTCCTGTCGACTTCCGTGAAGAATTGTCATGTTGGGTGACAACCGAACTGCTGTGTAGTGACGTCCCTCATATGAGCGCTCGGTTGTACCCCTCCGCAGCGCCATGACCAACAACACAGATATGGAGCACCCCTTCTTGGCTGCCAAGATTCTGACCAGGCGGAAGACGCTCGCCGCCGCAGCCGGCGGCGTCGCGCTTCTCGTCGCCACCCCCCTCGTCGCCACAGCGGTGGCGTCACCCGAGCCGCCCACCGTGGCCGCCAAGGGTGCCGCGCTGCTGGACGGCGGCGACACGAAGTTCGCCAAGGCGGCGGACACGCCCCGGCCCCTGGCCAGCACTGCGAAGATCATGGTCGCCGACGTCGTACTCGACTCCCCGGGCGTCGACCTCGAGCGCAAGGTCGAGGTGAAGCAGGAGTACCGCGACTACGTGCAGGAGCACGGCACCAGCCAGGCCGACCTGCAGACCGGCGACAAGCTGACCGTCAATCAGCTCCTCTACGCGGCGCTGCTGCCCTCGGGCGCTGACGCCGCCTTCGCGCTGGCCGACACCTTCGGCGACGGTGACACGACCGCCGCGCGGACCAAGTCCTTCGTTTCGAAGATGAACGCGAAGGCCGATGAACTCGGTCTGGACAAGACCCAGTTCAACTCCTTCGACGGCAGTGCCTCGGACAAGAGCACGCCCGTCGATCTGGCCAAGCTGGCGGAGGACGCGATGCAGCACGACGCGTTCCGTACGGTCGTGAAGTCCAAGACGTACAAGGGTGACGCGCCGGCCGCGAACGGCCGCACCCGCACCTACTCGTGGGACAACACGAACCAGCTCCTCGGCTCGTACAACGGCGTCGTCGGCATCAAGACCGGCACCACGACGGCGGCGGGGAGCTGCCTGGTGTTCGCCGCCACGCGCGACGGCAAGACTCTGACCGGCGCCATCCTGAACAGCAAGGACCGGTACAAGGACGCGGCGAAGATGCTGGACTTCGGCTTCGACGCGAGCACGGCGGACGACATGAAGCTGCGCAGGCTGCCGGCGGACGCGGAACGCGACTGAGGCGGGGGCGTGCGGCGGGTCCATGAGGGATCCGCCGAGCGGAGGGGGCGGTCATGGGGGCCGCCCCCTTTGTGCGTCCGGTTGCGCGTCGGCTTGTGTTGCGCGTCCGGCTTGTGTGTCGGCCTGCGTGTCCGGCAGCGGTGGGCCCGTCACGACATGACGACAGCGACCGCCGCGTGCCTTTCCGCGCGGGTAAAGGAGGGCTGCCCCGGCCAAATACCGCTGGGCGGCCCGGAATTCAGGCTGTCACGTATCGCATTGCCCCGAGTGAGCGTGTCGATGTCCTCGCGCGTCCTCACGGGCGAGGCGGCGCTTGGCGATGGTGCCGATTGCGGGGGCGAGCCAAGGGATGAGGAGAAAGGGGTAGGGCCACAGGTACGTGAGGGTCAGGGAGTTGACTGCGGCGCCGAGCCACAAGTATCCGACGGCGCCGCTGCTCCAGCCCCGTGCGCGTCGCAGGAAGTGCATGCCGGACCAGATGAGTCCCTGCGCGATCGCGGAGAACACGGCAACCCAAGCAGGGAAGAACCAGCGAGGCACTGCGTCAAGCCCCCAGACGTTGACGGCGATTCCGCCGGAGATCACCAGAACGGTGACGCCGACCATCGGAAGCGGTCCGCCGAGACGGACGAGTCTCTCGCCGTGCCGCAATTCCCGGTCGCCGCTGGGGTTATGAATGGGAATTACCATGGTGCCTCCTCGTGGCGTACGTACGCAGCGACGACGTCCGCGGAGTCTCCGTAACCCCACGCCTCACTTCTCGATCGAGGCGAGCCTAGGAGTTGCCCTGCTCATCTCGGAGTGGTGGGCCAACCTGCCGGTGTGGCCGCTCCCGCATCGCCCCACCTCCCCACGGACCGGTCCTCTCCCCGCGTTCGCCGGACCCCCACGGTGCCGGGGGTCTACCGTTCGGGGGTGCGGGGTCGCGGGGTCGCGGCCGGGTTGGTTGGTGTGGTTGGAGGAAGTCTGTGTCGTCGTCCTGTGATCCGCGGTACGCCCCGGCCGGAGACGTGAGCGCGGCGCTCATGATGATCGACTCGCGGCTCAAGGGCGTTCACGAGGGGCGGACCGAGTCCGATCCCGAACAGCGGGCGATGGTGGGCCAGTTCATCGCCTCGCTCGGGCCCGGGGGAGCCGACGGCGTGATCGACGGCACCTGCACGCTCGTCTACCTCTACATGCGGTGGCTGCGGCTCGCGTACGAGGACCACGAAGAGGACGTCATCGCGCATGTGGTGCCCGACATGGTGGCCACGCTGCGCATGATGCCCAGGAGTGTGCCGCCCGAGGCCGTCCCCACCATGGCCGGACTGCTCGTCGCCGCGGGTACGGGGCTGAGCCCGAGTCTGTGGCGCAAGCAGTACGGGGGCTGGACCCAGGACGAGATGACGCCCCTGGAGGCCACGGCGCTGCTGCTCGCCGAGCGCATCAACCGCATGACGGACGACCCCGACTTCGCCACCCGCATGGTCACCGAGGCCCTGACCAGCGCGGATGAGGAGTGAGTGGGGGACTCCCCGTACGACCGCGCCGCCCCGCCGACCCGCCCCGCCGACCCGCCCCGCCGACCCGCCGCGCAGGCCCGCCGCGACACCCCCGTACGACCGCCCCACCACCGCAACACCCCACCACCGCGCAACACCCCTCCACGTACCGACCCGCAGTGGGCCGCGCTCCGTACCCCCGTAGCGGAGCCCGGCCCACTGCGGTGGTGTGGGGGGTGGGGTTGTGCGGTCCGGTGTCGTGTGGTGGAGGGGGGGGGGAGGTGGTGCATCCATGCCGGTCCTGGGGCGGACCGGCCCGGCCGGAGAAACTCCCCCGGTACCGGCCGGGTCGGTCCGAGGGACGGCGCGGTGTGGACGCGCGTCACCAAGGGGCGAGGGGCTGCAGGGCGCCGGAGAGGAGACCCGCGCTCCCTCGATCACGAAACTTAACGGACTTCAGCGGCGTGATCAAGCCGGTGTTCTAGAGTCCTTCTGTCGCCCCCTACAGCAGCTCAGGAGCCCCCGGTGCAACGCGAATTCGATGCCGGCCGTCTTCGGCGCGCGCGGCAGCTCCGCGACGTCCAGAAGAAGACCATCGCGGAACGGGTCGGGGTCACCCCGCCACGGGTGAGCGCGTGGTTCGCGGGGGAGGCCACCCCGCCGCCGGAGAAGCTGCGCGCGCTCGCCGAGGCGCTGGGCGAGGACATCGACGACCTGTTTCCCCGTCAAGGCGCCCCGGACCTGGAGGACTTGCGGTGCGACGCCGGGATCTCGCGGAAGGCGGCCGCGGAGATCATCGGCACCAGCAGCTCGGTGCCCGTACGGAACGCCGAGCGGCGGGTGCGCAGGCTCGACCCGCAGTACGCGGAGAAGCTGGCCCCCCGCTACGGCGTGACCGTCGAGGAGCTGCGGGCCGCGGAGAACCGGTCGTTCGGCGAGGAGCCGAGCGAGGAGCCGGGCCCGGAGACCCCGGCGGCGCTCCGTACGCCGACCACCCTCGCGGAGAAGATCACCCACCTCCTGACGCACCTGCCCTCGGGGAGTCGCCCGACCGACGCGGACATCGCCGAGGCGATCAACGAGCGCGCGAACGTGGCCGGGCTCGTGCGCCCCAGCCAGATCCGCGCGCTGCGCACCGGTGAGCGGGAGCCGGAGGAGATCTTCGAGCAGGTTCCCGAGGCGCTGCTCTTCCAGGGGCTGGCCGCCGTGTTCGACGTGACGCCGCACTTCTTCCAGTCCGACGAGGAGATGGTGCAGCAGGTGCTGGAGACGGTCCGCTTCCTCGCGCAGCACCGCGACGGCGGGGTGGCGGTCCAGCTCCGGGGCGAGGACGGCCTGTCGGCTGACATGCTCGCCAAGCTGAACGCGCTGGTGGCGGAGGCGAAGGCGGAGAAGGGGGACTAGCGCGCCGCCGCCACGTACCGCCTCCCGCCTCGTACCGCTTCCTCGTGCCGCCTCCCGCCTCGTACCGCTTCCTCGTGTCGTCTCCTCGTGCCGCCTCCCGGGCTCTTTTGTGCATGTACCTGATCACTGGAAGGATCGGCGGCCGGCGTCGCGTGTGGTGGAGGCGACGACGTAAGGGGCCAGAGGGGCGGGCGTGTTCACACTGAGGAAGCTGCGCAAGCACACCGAGCGGCGACTGCGGGACCTTCCCCTGCCGGAGGAGCCCAGCATCGGCGGTCTTGTCGCCAACATCGAGGCGCTGCGCGGCCAGCGC
Organism: Streptomyces odontomachicola; assembly: GCF_039605595.1. Lineage (NCBI taxonomy): Bacteria > Bacillati > Actinomycetota > Actinomycetes > Kitasatosporales > Streptomycetaceae > Streptomyces > Streptomyces odontomachicola. The sequence goes on along the minus strand of NZ_JBCFOK010000008.1, from coordinate 213,703 downwards.
ATACGCCTGGCACCCGTCCCGCACTGCGAGGACATACGCCAGGCGTGCGGCCTGCGCGCCCGGTTCGGCGAGGACGTCACGATCATCCTGTACCGGCCGCGCCCCACCCAGAGCCAGACCGAGCACGTCATCCTGCACGAGATCGTCCACGAGTGGCTGGAGCACTTCACCACCCTCTCCACCGAGGAGCTGCGGGAACTCCTGCCGGGCGAGGGGCTGCGCCGGCTGGTGGAGCGGTACGGGCGCGAGGTGACCGTCCAGGCGCGTGCGCGCTACGGCACCGTGCAGGAGCAGGAGGCCGAGCTCGGCGCCTACCTCATCGAGCAGCGCATCGCGCGGCGCCGGGGCCCCGCCGGGGACGACCTGGTCAGCCGCCTGGAACACACCCTCAGCCACCCGGTGGCGCCGCCGCGCGGCCCCCGCGACCAGGCCCATTAACGACCAGGACGGCACCGCTTGTTCACGCTCGCCTTCTTCAAGTACACGGCCGCCGTCTTCCTGACGGTGGTCGCGCTGTGGCGCGCGCCCGCCTCGCTGCGCTACGGCGATCTGCAACGGCGCGCGCTGTGCGGCTGCTACGCCGGGTTCGCGGCCTCAGCCTGGCTCCAGACCCCGGCCGTCGCGGCCTCGGTGGCGCACGCGCCGGTCGCGGAGGTCTCCGTACTCGCGCAGGAGTGCCTCGGTACCGCGGCGATCGCCTCGATCATCGCGTACGTGGGCGCCGCGTACGGGCGCAGCGACGAGGAGAGCCCGCCGCGCTACGTGGTCATCTCCCGCTTCATCGCGCGGATCTCGCCGCGCGTCGCGCTGGGCGTGGTGGTCGCGCTGACCTTCGCGTTCTTCGCGCTGGTCGACCGCAGGGGCGGGGGCGGCTCGGTCGACTTCGCCGCCGAGCACGCGGGGGAGTGGGGCGCCGCCGCCTTCCTGTCGGTCATCTACGCGTACCTGGCGGCCTCCTGCTCCGTCACCGGCTACCAGTGGGCGAGCGCCGCGCGCCGCGCGGAGACCCGGCCGCTGCGTACGGGGCTGTCGCTGATGGCGCTGGCGATGGTGATCGGGATGCTGTACGTGGTCATCCGCACCGTCTTCATCTGGGCCGCCGTCGCGGCGCCCGAGGCCGGGCGGGAGCTCGCGCCGACGGTCGCCCGACTCACGGGCGTCATGCCGCCGTTGCTGCTGGTGACGTTCTCCGCGGGGTCCAGCATCCCGACGGTGCGCGCGGCGGTCGCGCGCTGGGCCGGGTTCCGGCTGCTGCGCGAGCTGGAGCCGCTGTGGCGCGACCTGATCCGGGTCTTCCCCGACCTGGCCTTCGAGAACGCGCTCCCCGGGCGGGGCCGGGGCGCGGGCCGGCCGACTCCGCTGTGGCGCGATCTCACCGACTGGTCGCTGCCGCTGGGCGTGCGGCTCAGCTCGCGCGTCCACCAGATCGCGGACGGCGTCGAGCAGTTGCGGGGGTACGCGCCGCCGGGGCTGTTCCACGCGGCGGAGGACGCGGTCGAGGAGGCGGCGGAGGAGGCGGAGGACCCGCCCAATCCGCAGGCGGCGGCCGAGGCGCTCTACATCAGGGCCGCGCTGTGCGCCGCGGCCCGCGGCCTGCGCCTCCCCTCGGGCGAGGTCTCCGAGGCGCTGCCCCGCAAGGCGCTCTCCCGTACGGAGGACGAGGCGCGGTGGTGGCGGCAGGTGCAGCGGGAGTACGCGGCGCTCTCGCCGGCGGAGGGGGAGGCCCTGCTCGCCGAGGTCGCACCGGACCTGGATTCCGCGCTCTGAACCCGCCAGCTAGCGTCGTTGCCCAGTGAACGTGGACCAGTGAACGTGGCCCGGTCGACGACGAACGCGGCCCCCGACGAGAGGACACCCCGCATGGACACCCAGCAGGCGCGCGAGCGGATCTCCGCCATCCGCGAGGCGGGAGGCGAGGCCGAGACCGGGGAACTGGACCTGATCTGGGCCGCGTTGGACACGGTGCGGCCCGAGGAGATCCTGGGCATGTGGCGGGGCAGCGCGTTCTCCACGGGGCACCGGGTGGAGGGCATGCTCGGCGCGGCCGCCTGGTACGGGAAGCACTTCCACTCGCCCTCCCGCGCCGAGCCGATGATCTGCCGCGGCGAGGACGGCGCGCTCTACTCCAACGTGGAGCTGGGCAAGGGGGAGGCGAGCCTGTGGCCGGTGGAGTTCCGCGGTGAGGTGACCGCCACGATGGTCTACGACGGGCAGCCGGTGCTCGACCACTTCAAGGCCGTCGACGCCGACACGCTGCTGGGCGTCATGAACGGCAAGGGCGTCCTCGACGAGGGCCGCCACTTCTACTTCCTGCTCGAACGGGACTGAGCCCGCGCGGGCCCCTCAACCAGCCCCCGTCACCAGCCCCTCAACCGACCCCAAGGAGAACCCGCATGCGCATCCAGGCAGCCGTGGTCGAGTCGCCCGGCGGCCCCTTCACCACGCGTGAGCTGGAGCTCGAACCGCCCCGGCGGGACGAGGTCCTGGTGAGGATCACCGCCGCAGGCATCTGCCACACCGACCTGAGCATGCGCCAGGTCTGGCCCGAGGCCCGCCTGCCCATGGTCTTCGGCCACGAGGGCGCCGGCGTCGTCGAGGCCGTCGGCGAGGACGTGACCACCGTGGCCCCGGGCGACACGGTGTGCCTCAGCTTCCGGAGCTGCGGCGCGTGCGAGCCGTGCACGGCGGGGCACCCGGCGTACTGCACCTCGGCGAGCGCCCTCAACGCGGCGGGCGCGCGGAGCGACGGCAGCACGCCGCTCACCGACGGCGGTTCCCCCGTGTACGGCGGCTTCTTCGGGCAGTCGAGCCTCGCCACGCATGCCGTCGCGTACGAGAGCAACACCGTGAAGGTGCCCTCCGACCTGCCCGCCGCGGTGGCCGCGCCGCTCGGGTGCAGCGTGCAGACCGGCGTGGGCACGGTGCTCAACGTGCTGCGGCCCGCGGCGGAGGAGGGCCTCGTCGTGTTCGGCGCGGGGAGCGTGGGCCTGAGCGCGGTGATGGCCGCCGTCGCCGAGGGCTGCGGGGTGACCGTCGTCGATCCCGTCGCCTCGCGCCGCGCGCTGGCCCAGGAACTCGGCGCGAAGGAGGCGATCGACCCGGGCGCCGTGGAGGACGTCGCCGCGACCGTACGCGATCTCGCCGACGGCGGCCCGCAGCACGCGATCGACACCACCGGGCAGCCCGCGGTGATCACCCAGGCCATCGCGGCGCTGCGGCGGCGCGGGGCGCTCGCGCTGGTCGGCATCGGCAAGGCCGAGTTCCCGACCATGGCGGCGATGACCAAGGGGGTCACGCTGCACGGGGTGATCGAGGGCGACGTCGTACCGGCCGAGTTCGTCCCGCGCCTGGTCGGGCTCCACCGCCAGGGCAGGCTCCCGGTGGAGCGCCTGATCGCCGAGTACCCCTTCGCGGAGGCCGAAGCGGCGGCCCAGGCGGCGGCCAAGGGCGAGACGATCAAGCCGATCCTCACCTTCCCCTGACCCGGACCCCGCCCCGGGCCCCGCTTGCCCACCCCGTAACTCTCCCTAATACCCTGGTAGTTCGGCCCGCGCCGCGTTCCCCCGTGCGGCGCGGGCCGTTCTCCCGGTCCCTCCGTGGCTCGTACATCGACCCGCTTCTGCCTTCTTGCATATGCTCGCTTGCGTGGAGGAGCCCAAATCATCCGGATTGCTGGTCGGTTACGAGGAGAAGGAGAAGGCGTTCGAGGGGTTGGCCGTGCATCTTCGGGTGGGGCGGCTGACCGTCGAGGAGTACGAGGGGCGGGCGGAGCGGCTGGATGCCGCGCGCACGCGGGGTGAAGTGCGGGCGCTGTTCACGGATCTTCCGGAGCCTGGGCCCGAGTTCGAGGGGGAGGAGAAGGGCCGCGGGGAGGTCGCCGTCCCGGAGAAGGGGCAGGGGGAGGTGGCCGAGGGTGGCACCAGGGGGCCGCTTTCGCGGGCCGCCGTGCCGCTGGGCGGCGTGGCCGCTGTGGGGCTGAGCTGGGCCACGGGGAACTGGTTCTTCATGTTCGTCACGCCGCCGGTGTTCTACGCCATCGAGCACGCGCTGCGCGGGCGCGGCCGCAAGGGCGGCCGCTGAGCGGTTCACGCGGTGGCTCGCTGTTCACGCCGTCAGATGGTGCGCCAGCGCGTGATGCGGATCCCGTTCCCCCGGTACGGGCGCGGGGTCGGCGTGCACCAGGGCCGCGGAGAGCTTCGGGAGGGCGTGCAGCAGGGCGTGTTCGGTGCGCACCGCGATGTCGTGCGCCGCGCGTACGGAGAGGGCGCCGTCGACGACCACCGCCACTTCGGCGCGCAGCCGGTGACCGATCCACCGCATCCGCAGCTCGCCGACCTCGCGTACGCCCTCGACGCCGCGCAGCGCGCGCTCGGCCGCCTCCGGCAGCGCGGGGTCGACGGCGTCCATGATCCGCCGGAACACCTCGCGCGCCGCGTCCCGCAGCACCAGCAGGATCGCGAGCGTGATGAGCAGGCCCACCACGGGGTCGGCCCAGCGCAGGCCGAGCGCGGCGCCGCCCGCGCCGAACAGGACGGCGAGCGAGGTGAATCCGTCGGTGCGCGCGTGCAGCCCGTCGGCGACCAGCGCGGCCGAGCCGATCTCGCGGCCGACGCGGATGCGGTAGCGGGCCACCCACTCGTTCCCGGCGAAGCCGATCACCGCGGCGGCCGCGACCACCCCGACGTGCTCCATCTCCCGCGGCGCCAGCAGGCGTTCGACGGCGGTCCAGGCGGCGACGACCGCCGAGGCGGCGATGGTCAGCACGATGACGACCCCCGCCAGGTCCTCGGCGCGGCCGTACCCGTAGGTGAAGCGGCGGTTCGCCGCGCGGCGGCCCAGCGCGAAGGCGATGCCCAGGGGCACGGCGGTCAGCGCGTCGGCCGCGTTGTGCACGGTGTCGCCGAGCAGCGCGACCGAGCCCGACCAGGCCACGACCACGGCCTGCGCCGCCGCCGTCGCGCCCAGCACCGCGAGCGAGATCCACAGCGCCCGCATGCCGCGCGCCGAGGACTCCAGCGCGCGGTCGACCTTGTCCGCTGCCTCGTGCGAGTGCGGTTTCAGCACGTGCCCGAGGCGGTGCCGCCACCGGAGCAGCCGGGTGCGGGCGTGTCCGTGCTCGTGGGTGTGCCCGTGCTCATGGGTGTGTCCGTGCTCGTGGGTGTGTCCGTGCTCGTGGGTGTGGTGCGCGCTCACGCGGTTCCCCTTCCGGCGCCGTACGGGTCGCTCGCCCTCATTATGTGCGTGAGCGCGCACGCATGCACCTATGAGGTGCGCATCCTGTGCGGCAGCGAGGCGTGCGCGACGGCGGCGCGGCCCGTACCGCAGCCGTACGCGCAGGTCAGCGGCCCGCGCCCGCCCGGTCGCCGCGCCGGCTGCGGAAGGCGGACGGGTCGATGTCCGAGAGCCGCTTGACCGCGCGCGGCGCGCGGCCGCCGCGGTCCTCGCGCGCCTCCACCGCGCGCAGCGCGGGCATCAGCGCACGGGTGCCGAGGGAGCGCAGCGGGTCGGCGGGTATGCGGCCGCCCGGCGTGGTGGCGAGGGAACAGCGCGACCACTCGTCCCTGACGCCGAGGGTGAGGGAGGCGAGCACCTTGGCCATCAGGCGGGAGGGGCCCACGCCGTCGCCGGAGTAGCCGGTGGCGTAGCAGACGTTGGGAACGGTCCGCAGCCAGCCGGCGAAGGGCAGCGAGGTGACGGAGTATTCGACCGGCGCTGTCCACGCGGACTCGACCGGCGCCTCGGCGAGCCGGGGGAACAGCCGCCGGAGCTGCGCCCGCATCTCGGCCCCGCGCAGCGGCGGCCCCCACAGGGTGTCGGGCCCGGTTGCGCCGTACGCCGTCCCCGCACCGCCCTTGCCGAACAGCAGGCGCCCGTCCGGGGTCCTGCGGTAGTAGTTCAGCCGCCGCCGCGCGTCGCAGACCGAGACGCCCTCGCCCCAGCCCAGTTCGTCGAAGACCTCGGGCACGGGCTCGGTGAGCATCGTGTCGCTGGCGATGGTGACCATGCGCCGCCCCAGATCCTCCAGCTGCCCCGCCCAGGCGTTGAGGGCGAGCACGGTGCGGTCGGCGGTCACCCTGCCGTACGGGGTGACCGCCTCGGTGCGTCCGCCGGGGCCGGTGCGCAGGGCCAGCAGGGGAGTGCGCTCGTGGATGCGTACGCCCGCGTCCAGGGCCACCCGGCGCAGCCCGCGGGTGAGCTTGGCCGGCTGGAGCGTGGCGCAGCCGGGGTCGACGACGCCGCCGTAGTGCGAACCGGTGCCGACCGCCGCGTTCGCCTCGGCGCCCGAGATCTGCCGCAGCGGCTCGATCCCGGCGCGGTGCAGGTCCTCCAGTGTCCGCTGCCAGGCGCCCCGTTGGGCCGGTGACGAGGCGGCCAGCATCCACTCGCCGCGCCGCTGCCCCGCGTCGATGCCGTGCTTGTCGGCGAAGCCGAGGATCTCCTCCACGGCGTGGGCCGAGCACTCGCCCAGCCACCTGGCCTCCTCGTGGTTGCCGATCGCCACCATGCTGCTGAACCGCGCCCACATGGGCATCAGGAACCCGGCGTTGGCCCCGCTCGCACCGCCGCCGCACACGTCGGCCTCCAGGAGGACGATGTCGGTTCCCGGTGCGCGCTCCAGCAGCTCGATCGCGGTCCACAGGCCGGTGAAGCCGCCGCCCACGATGCAGACGTCGCAGTGCAGCTCGTCCTGGAGCGAGGGGCTGCGGCCGTCGTCCGGCTCCTCGGCGAGGGCGTCGCCGAGCCAGCCCGACCGGCGCGCCGGTGCGGGCGTCGCGTGGTGTGGCCAGTTCCGGGACAGTACGAGCTCGGGCATGGGGAACCTCCCTGCGGTTCGGTGATGTGTGGGGCGCTGCGGGGCCGTTGGGCCGTGGCCGGGTGTCAGGAGGGCTCGCGGAATCTGCGTACCTCCACGGTGCGGAAGCGGTCGGCCACGAAGGCGCCGTCGCAATAGGGCGCGTCGCCCGAGGGGTTGAGGCCGGTGGAGTGCAGGTCGGAGTAGACGGCGGACTGGGTGATGTACCAGTCGCCGCGGAGGTTCACCGAGAGCAGCACGCCCGCGGCGGCGCAGGCGCGCTCCAGCTCCTCCTCCACCTCGGGCGAGGTGGTGTGGACGCCGGCCGACAGCGCGCCGCACTCCTGGGCCGTCTCGCGCAGCAGCGCGGTGCCGGCGGCGGCCGAGTCGACGGCCACGGCGAAGAAGACGGGGCCCAGCCACTCGGTCTTGAGCGTCGCCAGGTCGGCGGGGTCGTCGGCGTCCAGCCGTACGACCAGCGGCGTGCGGACCGTCGCCCCGGGGAAGTCGGGGTGCGCGACCGTACGCGAGGGCACCGCTACGGGGCCCACCGCGCCGGTCGCCGCGTGCTCCACGCGCGCCGCCACATCGGGTCCGACCAGCGCGCCGAGGACGGCGCACGCGGTGCCGTCGTCCGCGAGCAGCGTGGACAGCGCGTCGCCGAGGTCGGACACCACCTGGGCGAAGCTCTTGTGGCCCTCGTCCGTGGCGATACCGGTGCGCGGGATCAGCAGGTTCTGCGGGCTGGTGCACAGCTGGCCGCTGTAGAGGGCGAGGGAGAAGGCCAGGTTGTCCAGCATGTCGCGGTAGTGCGCGGTGGAGTGGATCAGCAGCGCGTTGACGGCCGAGGTCGCCGTGCGTACCCGCGCCTGCCCGGCCTCGCGCACCAGCCTGCAGCCGAACGCGGTGGTCCCGGAGTAGTCGATGAGCCGCACCTCGGGGCGTACGGCCAGCGAGGCGGCGAGCTCCTCGCCGGGGCGCTCGGCGGCGAGGCACACCAGGTCGGGGGAGAAGCCCGCCTCGCGGAGCACCTCGCGCGCGGTCCGCACGGTCAGCGCCAGCGGCAGCACCGCGCGCGGATGGGGCTTGACCAGCACGGAGTTGCCGGTGGCCAGCGAGGCGAAGAGCCCCGGATAGCCGTTCCACGCGGGGAAGACGCGGTTGCCGACCACCAGCGCGACGCCGCGCGGCACGGCCGTGAAGGTCTTGTCGAGGACGAAGGGCCGCCCGCCCGGCATGGGCTTGCTCCACACCGCCTCGTACGGGATCCGGGTCTGCTCCCGCAGCGCGTACGCCACCGCCTCCAGGCCGCGGTCCTGCGCGTGCACCGCACCGGCGTGGAAGGCCATCAGGAAGTTGTGGCCGCTGGTGTGCACGGCCGCGTGCGCCAGCTCGTGCGCGCGGGAGTTGAGCCGGAAGAGGATCTCGGCGCACACCGCGGCGCGCTCCCAGGGCCCGGCCGCCGCCCAGCCCTCCCGCGCGTCCCGCAGCGCGGGCAGCAGCCGGTCGGCATCGGCGTGCGGGTAGGAGACGCCCAACGGGAAGCCGTACGGGGAGATCTCGCCGCCCTGTTCGGGCGCGGGGCCCACGGCGCCGTCGCCGCCCGGCTGGTCCAGGTCGAAGGGGCGGTCCAGCAGTGCGCGGAAGGCCGCCTCGCCGTCGGCTGCGGCGCCCGGCGGATAGCCCTCCTCGCCCTCGGGGAACGGCGACCAGCTCTCGCGCGTGGAGATCACCTCCAACGCACGCTCCAGGGTGGGGCGGTGGCGGCGCAGCAGGTCCGCGCGGGCGGCGGGCCCCGCGCCGGCCGCCGGGCCCCGCGTGGTCTTCGTGTCGGTCGCAGTCACTGAAGTGGCAGTCACTGAAGTGGCCTTCCTGCGCGGGATGTCGGTGGGGGAGCGGGCCGGAGCGGGGGCGGCCGGGTCCGTGGTGTCCCGGCCGCCCCCGCTCGTGGGGTCACTCGGCGAGCGGCCTCAGGCGGCGGTCGAGCGCCTTGTCGGGCAGGACCCGCTTGAGCACGCCGGAGGAGACCGCGTCCCTGCCGACGCGGTAGCGCGTCCTGGGCTCCTCGGCGGTCAGCGCGCGCAGCACCGCCCGCGCGAAGTCCTCCGGCGTGGTGCGGCTGTGCCGCGCGTGCTGCTCGTTCTGGTGCAGGAAGCGGTTGAAGGGGATGCGGTACAGCTCCAGCACCGCCTCGGGCAGCGCGTCCAGCGAGGTGCGGGCGCCGTGCGCGAGCTTGCCCCAGATCGGCGTCATGATCGCCCCTGGCTGCACCACGGAGACGGCCACGCCGTGCGGGCGCAGCTCCCTGCGCAGCACGTCGGAGATCGCCTCCTTGGCGAACTGGGCCGCCGCGTACGCGCCCATGTAGGGGAGCGCGACGCTGCCGAGGCCCGAGGTGACGTTGACGACCCGGCCGCCCGCGCGCCGCAGCAGCGGCAGGAAGCCCTGGGTGACGGCCAGTTGGCCGACCACGTTGGTGTCGAGCTGGCTGCGCAGCCGCTCGGGCGTGACGCACTCCAGGGGCGCGGAGACGGCGATGCCCGCGTTGTTGACCAGGGCCCACAGTCCCTGGCCGCCGAGTGCGGCGGTGACCTCGCGTACCGCCGCGTCGATGGTCTCGCCGTCGGTGACGTCGATGCGCAGCGGCGTGATGCGGCCAGCGCCGGCCTCGGCGGCGAGTTCTTCGCCGGCGGCGAGGTCGCGTACCCCGGCGAAGACCCGGAAGCCGCTCCGCGCCAGCGTCAGCGCGCAGGCCTTGCCGAGGCCCGAGGAGGCCCCGGTGACCAGGACCGAACGGCCGTGTGGTGACAGGGGTCTGGTGGTGAGTGACACAGGTTCTCTCCTGTTCCGGTACTCGGTCGTTCCGGTGCTCAGGCGGACGGGGCGGTGAAGGTGAGCGCGTCCTCGAGCGTGCGGGTCAGCCGGTTCCGCGGCAGGAACCTGAAGTAGGCGTCCCGCACGGCCTTGCGCACCGGGCCCTCGGACTGCTCGAAGGTGCTGATCGCGCGGGAGGCCGCCACCATGCCGCGGGTGCGCTCCCTGCGCTCGTCCTCGTAACGGCGCAGCGCGCGGGGGATGTCGGCGGCGCCGCGCAGGTTGCGGGCCAGGACCACCGCGTCCTCGATCGCCATGCCCGAGCCCTGGCCGAGGCTGGTGAGCATCGGGTGCGCCGCGTCGCCCAGCAGGGTCACCGGGCCGCTGCCCCAGCGCTCCAGGAACGGCCTGTCCCGCGAGGGCACCGCGAGGATGGACTCCTCCGGCGTGGCGTCGATGGCGTCCTGCACCACCGGTGCCCAGCCCGCGTAGGCGCGCCGTACGTCCTCCTTGCCGCCCTGCCAGGCGTGCGATTCGGCGGCCGGCATGTTCTTGGTGCCCCACCAGTAGAGGCGGCCGTCGCCCATGTCGACCATGCCGAAGCGCTTGCCGCTGCCCCAGTAGTGGGTGACCGAGCCGGGCGCGAAGTGCGGGTGGGAGAAGGGGAGCACGGCCAGCCACACGATGTAGCCGCTGTCCGTGGACTCCTCGCCCGCGCCCACCAGTTGCCGCCGCACGGCGGAGTGGAAGCCGTCCGCGCCGACCAGGACGTCGGCGTGCTCCTCCGTGCCGTTCTCGAAGGTCACCCTGACCCCGCCGGACTCCTCCCGCTCGTAGCCCGCGACCTGCGAGCCGAGCGTGAGGGGTATCCCGGCGGCGGCGTCCAGCAGCGCCTGCTGGAGGTCGGAGCGGGTGATCAGGACGCTGGGCACGCCCAGCCTGGAGATGATGTCGGGGAAGGGGAACTCCCTGATCAGCCGCCCGCCCGCCGTTCTGACGTGGTAGGTCTCCAGGACCCTGCCGTGCTTCTCCAGCTCGATGCCCGCCTCGAGGGAGCGGAGTGCCGTGATCGCGTTGCTCATCACGGACAGGCCCGAGCCCGCGGCCCGCAGCTCGCTCGCCCGCTCGTGGACGGTGACGTCGAAGCCGGCCTCGCGCAGCGCGACGGCCGCGGTCAGTCCGCCGATGCCGGCCCCGGCCACCAGGGCCTTCTTCCGGCCTTCCGGGGTGCGGTTGCCGTGTCGTGTCTGAGTCATCTCACTGCCCGATCGCATCGATGACGACCTGGACCATGTGGCCCACGTGGGGCTCCTCCATGATCGTGAGGTGGTCGCCGGGAACATTGATCACTGCCAGCTCGCCGCGGGTGCGCTCCCGCCAGCCGTTCGAGGGGTCCCTGTGCATGCTGTCGATCGCGGTGTGCATGGAGTCCAGGACCTCGGGCAGCGGCTCGGAGGCGTGGATCAGGACCATGTCCTGGTCGGCCACCTCGGGCCGGTAGGCGAACGCGGCCCGCCAGTTGGCCTCGTACACGTGGAAGAGCCGGCGTACGACCGCGCCCGTGCTGCCCGCGGGGAGCACCCCGTCGTCGATGGCCATCTGGGCGATGAAGTCGAACTTCTCCTCCAGCGTGGTCAGTTCGGCGGGGATCACCTCCAGCGGGGAGTCGCCGCCGCGCTGGAGCCACAGCAGCTCCCAGAAGAACCAGCCCAGCAGCGCGTCGTCGCCCGTGGTCAGGCGGCGGCCCGGGTTGAGCGCCGTGGTGTCCAGCAGCACCAGGCGCTGTATCTCCTCGCCCGCGGCGCGCAGTTGGCGGGCGATCTCGAAGGCGACGAAGCCGCCGAAGGACCAGCCGCCGATGACGTACGGGCCTGAGGGCTGCACGCGCCGGATGGCCTCGATGTAGGAGGCGGCGATGTCCTCGACGCTGCGCAGCGGGTCGGTGCCCGGCTCGACGCCGGCCGCCTGGAGCGCGTAGAAGGGCTGGTCGTCCGGCAGGTACTTGGCGAACCGCACATAGCACAGGACGTTGCCGCCCATCGGGTGCACGAAGAACATCGGCCGCCGCTCCCCGCCGGTGCGGATCGGCACCAGCGGGTCGAAGGCCACGTCCCCGCCGCCCTTGCGCAGCCGCTCGGCGAGGGCCGCCACGGTCGGCGCGGCGACGAAGTCCGCCATCGGCACGTGGACCCCGAAGCGCTGCTCGATCAGCACGACCAGCCGCATCGCGGTGAGCGAGGTGCCGCCCAGCGCGAAGATGTCCTGGAAGACACCCATGGCCGGCAGGTGCAGCTGCTCGGCGACGATCTCCACCAGCGCCTGCTCGTACGGGTCGCGCGGCGCGGTCGCGTCACCGGAACCGCCCACCGAGAGCGGCGCCTTGCGCAGCGCCGCGTCGTCCCGCTTGCCGCTGGGGGTCAGGGGCAGGGCCGCGAGCCACTCGTAGTGCGAGGGGATCATGTATTCGGGGAGGACGCTGCGCAGTTGCTTGCCCAGCAGGTCGAGCGCCGCCTCCTCGGGGTCGCCGACCAGGAAGGCCGCGAGGAAGGAGTCGTTGCCCTCGCGGGTGCGGGCGACCACGGCCGCCTCCTGGATGCCGGGGTGGTCGGCGGCGAAGCGGGTGATGGCCAGCTCCACCTCGGAGGGCTCCACCCGGAAGCCGCGCACCTTCACCTGCGAATCCGCCCTGCCCAGGCACACGATGCCGCCGTCGGGAAGGGTGAAGCCCAGGTCGCCGGTGCGGTAGAGCCGCCTGTCCGGATCGCCGGAGGGGTGCGGCAGGAAGCGTTCGGCCGTCAGGTCGGGGCGGCCCAGGTATCCGGCGGCCAGGCAGGCTCCGGAGAGGTAGATCTCGCCCTGCACGCCGGCGGGCACGGGGCGCAGGCGCTCGTCCAGCACCTCGGCGCCCGAGCCGTCGACGGCGGTGCCGATCGGGGGCAGCGCCGGGAAGAGCGCCGGGTCGCCCTCCATGGTGTGGCTGGTGACCACGTGCGACTCGGTCGGCCCGTACTGGTTCTCCAGCAGCACCCCGGGGATCGCGGCGCACAGCCCGCGGATCTCGTCGGTGACCCGGAGCTGCTCGCCGGAGGAGAGCAGCGCCTTCAGGTGCCGGGGTACGAGGCCCAGGGTGTCGGCGGTCTCGGCCAGTTGCTGGAGCGCGACGTAGGGCAGGCAGATGCGCTCCACCTTCTCCGCGTCCAGGAGGCGCAGCAGCGCGGGCATGTCCCGGCGCTCCTCCTCGGTGAGGAGGCGCAGGGTGCCGCCGCCGCAGAGCGTGGAGAAGATCTCCTGGAAGGAGACGTCGAAGCTCAGCGGCGCGTACTGCGCCGTGACCCCGCCGGTCACCCCGCTGGCCCTGCCGTTCTGCCAGGCGATCAGGTGGGCGAGCGTCCTGTGCACCTGGGCCACGCCCTTGGGCCGGCCCGTCGATCCCGAGGTGAACAGGACGTACGCGGTGGAGCCGGGCGCGAGGGACGGCAGCGCGTGCTCCGCGGGCCCTTCCCGCTCGCCCAGGGACTCCTGCGGCGCGGCGGACAGCAGCTCCTCGGCCGCCAACAGGTGCTCGGGCGCGGCCAGTTGGTCGGCCGTCCCCGGGTCGGAGACGACCTTGAAGGGCTGCGCCTGCTCCACCATGTCGGCGAGGCGCTCCTGCGGGTAGCCGGTGTCCAGCGGGACGGTGGCGGCCCCGGCCTTGAGCACGCCGAGGATGACCGCGACGGCCTCGGGGGAGCGCTCCATGGCGATGCCGACGCGCGCCCCCGGCTCGGCGCCGAGCGCGATGAGCCTGCGGGCCACGCGGTCGGACGCCGCGCCGAGTTCGGCGTACGTCCAGCTCAGCGTGCCGGTGGAGAGCGCGGGGGCGTGCGGAGTGCGGGCCGTCTGCGCTTCGAGGGCGCGTACGACGTCGAGGGGCTGCCCCGCGGGGGCGCCGGCCCGGCCCGCGTCCGCCTCGTACGCCTCCGCCCCGTACGCCTCCGTGCCGCGGCGCAGGAAGGCGAAGTCCGGTGCCTCGTCGGGGTGTTCGGCCATCCGGCGCAGCACGGCGGTGAAGCCGTCGGTGTAGAGGTCTGCCTGCTCGGCGGTGAACGTACGGCCGTGGCAGTCCACGCGCAGCCGTATCCGCTCGTCCGTCGGATCGGTCATGGCGTTGACCAGCAACTGGAAGTTGGTCTCCTCCCAGGTGCGGAAGTCGCGCATCGCCACGCCCGGCAGCCGGAACACCTCCGAGAGCTGCCGGAAGTGGATGTAGTTGAAGGCGGTGTCCAAGACGGTCGCGCCCAGGTCCTCCTGGATGGAGCTGAGCGGGTAGCGGCGGTGCGCGTGCGTCGCCTGCTCCTGCCGGAAGGCCTCGGCGACCCCCTCGGCCCAGCTCGCCGGCGCGGCGTCCAGGCGCACCGGAACCGTGTTGAGGAACAGCCCCGCGATCCGCTCGGAGCCCTCGTGCTCGGGGCGGCCGTGGGTGACCAGGCCCGTGGTCACGTCCCGGGTGCCGCCGTACAGCGCAAGGGTGAAGGTGTGCGCGGCGAACAGGACGGACTTCACCGGAAGCCGGCGCTCGGCCGCGAGGCGGCGCACCGCCGCGGTGAGCTCGTCCGGCAGGTCGACCACGCGGGTCAGCATCTCCGGCTCCGAGGGCGCCCTGTGCTGCCGGAAGGACTGGAGACCGGGCGGTTCCGCGTCCGCCAGGTACTCCCGCCAGAACCCCCGGCTCTCCTCGGAGTCCAGCGCGTAGCGCTCGGCCAGCACGTGGTGGGCCGGCGAGGGCAGCGCCTGCTCGGGTACGGGGCCGATGGGCGCGCCCAGGCGGTGCAGGTAGTCCTGCAGCAGCTCCCGTACGAGGTTGGCGACGCTGCCGCCGTCGAGGATCGCGTGGTGGAAGCTGAGGACCAGCTCGACGGTGTCCTCGCAGAGGTGGACGCGGAAGTGGTGGAGCGGCCCCCGCTCGAAGTCGTAGCGGTGGAAGCGGCGTTCCTCGACATGGCCGCGTATCTCGGCCTCTGCGGACTCGGCGTCCTTGCCGCGCAGGTCGGCGATCTCCAGCGCCTCCGGCGCCGCGGCGTCCACGATCTGCAGCGGCTCGGAGAAGCCGCCCAGGTCGAAGGTGGAGCGCAGCACGGGGTGGCGGGAGGTCAGCGCGCCGAAGGCGGCGCGGAAGGCGGCCTCGTCCCAGTCGAGGACGAAGCTGTAGCGGAACACGTCGTGGTAGACGGCCGAGTTCTCCTCGGCGCGGCTGTGGTAGAGCAGCCCGAGCTGGAGCCGGGTGAGCGGATACGCGTCCTGCCTTCCCTCCAGCCGGGCCCGGTCGACCCCGGAGACCAGCTCGAAGGGCTCCAGCTCCGTCATGCCGCCGACGGCCGCCGTGGTGCGCCCTGCCAGCCCCGCCACCGTGGGGTGCTGCATCAGGTCGGTGAGGGAGAAGCGGATGCCCTGCTTCTCGGCCAGTGCGCGGACGCGCAGCATGAGGATGGAGTCGCCGCCCAGGGCGAAGTAGTCGTCGTGGATGCCGACCTGCTCCAGGCCGAGGACCTCGGCCCAGATGCGGCACAGCGCCGTCTCCGTCGCGTCGCGCGGCCGGTCCTCGGCGCCGCGGGGGCCCTCGGCGTGCTGCGGCGCCGGCAGCGCGCGGCGGTCCGCCTTGCCGTTGGGGGTGAGCGGCACGCGGTCGATCCGCAGGAAGTGCGCCGGGATCATGAACTCCGGCAGCGAAGAGGCCAGTTCGCCGCGCAGGCGCGCCCCGTCGAACTCGGTGTCGGCGACGTAATAGGCCACCAGATGGGTGCCGCGCGCCGGGGAGTGGTGGTCGACGACGACCGCGTCGCGGACGCCGGGCACCGAGGCGAGGGCGTTCTGCACCTCGCCCAGCTCGACCCGGTTGCCGCGGATCTTGACCTGGCCGTCGATGCGGCCGAGGTACTCGATGGTCCCGTCGGCGAGCAGCCGCGCGAGGTCACCGGTGCGGTAGAGCCGCCCGCCCGGGGTGAACGGGTCCTCGATGAACTTCTCCGCCGTCAGCTCGGGGCGGTCCAGATAGCCCCGGGCCACGCCCACGCCGCCGATGCACAACTCGCCGGGCACGCCCGCTGGTTGCAGGCCGCCGTGCTCGTCCATGACGTAGAGCTGGGTGTTCTCGATGGGGCGGCCGATCGGTATCCGCTCGATCCGCGCCCCGGGGTCAGCGGGGCAGTCGTAGTACGACACATCGACCGTGGCCTCGGTCGGTCCATAGAGGTTCACCAGCTTCGGCGCCGCTCCGGGGCCGTCGGCGAAGACCCGGTTGAACTGCTCGACGCGGGCCGCGGGAAGCGCCTCGCCGCTGCAGAAGACCTGCCGCAGGGAGGCGACGTCGGCGCGCAGTCCGGGCTCGTCCTCCAGCAGGTCGAGGAAGGGGCCGAGCATCGACGGCACGAAGTGCATGGTGGTGACCCGCTGCTCGGCGATGCTCCGCACGATGCCGCGCGGGTCCTTCTGCCCGCCGGAGGGCAGCAGCGCCAGGCTCGCGCCCTCGATGGCCCACCAGAACAGCTCCCACACCGAGACGTCGAAGGAGATCGGCGTCTTCTGCAGCAGCACGTCGCCCTCGCCGACCGGATAGCGGTTCTGCATCCAGGCCAGCCTGTTGACCACCGAGTGGTGCTCGACCATCACGCCCTTCGGCTTGCCGGTCGAGCCCGAGGTGTAGATGACGTACGCGAGATCGCGCGGGCCCGCGACCGGAGCCGGAGCCTCGTCCGGGCCCTCCAGCAGATCGCCGGCGCGCAGCACCGGAACCTCCGGGGGCACGGCCGGCGCCTCGGCGCCCTCGTCGGTCAGCACCGCCCTGGCGCCGCTGTCCTGGAGCAGATAGGAGATCCGCTCGCCGGGATAGCCGGGGTCGACCGGTACGTAGGCGCCGCCCGACTTGAGCACGCCCAGCAGCGCCACCAGCATCAGCGGGCTGCGCTCCATCATGACCGCCACCCGGTCGCCCGCGCCCACGCCCAGCTCCCGCAGGTGCCGCGCGACCTGGTTGGACCGGGACTCCAGCGCCGCGAAGGCGAGCGTCTCGGCACCGTCTGCCGAGGTGACGGCCGTACGCTCCGGGGTGCGCGCGGCCTGTTCGGAGACGAGCCCGTGCACCGTCTTCCCGCTCGCGTACGGAACATCGGGGCCCTGCGCCCGCAGCGTCAGCTCGGCGCGCTCCTCCTCGCCGAGCAACGGGAGCGCGAGGGCCGGGAGTTCGGGGTGGGCGAGCCCGTTGTCGAGCAGCGCCTGGAGGTGTGCGGCGACCCGCTCGACGGGCAGGTCGGCGCCGAACACGTCGAGCGCGCAGTCCAGGTCGACCCGTAGCTCGGCGTCGTCGCCGTAGGCGTGGATCATCACCGACAGGGCGTCCTGGCGGTGCACGGGCGCCAGGATGCTCGCGCGGCGCGCGGCGTCGGGGCGGGGGTGGCGCAGGTAGGACAGCGTGATGTCGAAGAGCTGCCGGGGCGCCGTGCCGTCGGCCGGCAGGGCGCGCAGCACATCGCCCAGGGCCAGGCGCTCGTGGCCGCGCAGCGCGTCGGTCGAGGCGCGGACCCCGGCCGCCAGGTCGCGCAGCGTGGCCCCGTCCGGCACCGGCACCCGCACGGGGAGGCTGTTCGCGCGCTGCCCCGAGGCGCGGAGCTCGGCCTCGTCCTGACGGTTGCGGAAGGGAACGCCGAAGACCAGCTCGGACGTGCGGTGCACGCGGGCGAAGTACGCGGAGAAGACCGCGGCGAGGTAGGCGAAGGGCGAGCTGCCGCCGGCGCGGATGGCCCGCACCTGCTCGGCCGGCACCGTGAAGGAGTGCCGGGCGCGCGGCCGTTCGCCAGTCCCCTGGGCGGCGGGGGAGCGGCCGAACAGCGCGGGGGCCACGCCCTCCAGCGCCGCGCGGTGGAAGGCGCGGTCCCGTTCCTGGGCTTCCGAGCCCTGGTAGGCGGCGTCGGCGGCGAGCAGGACCGACGTCGTGGGGGGAGGAGCGAGGACGGCGGGGTGTCCCGCCTTCCTGCGGTCGTAGTCGGTCCACATCCGCAGGCTGAGCTCGTTCAGCGCCCAGGCGTCCACGATCAGGTGGTGCGCGTTCACGTGCAGGTGCGCCACCGTGTCGCTCTCCCGCAGGATCGCGGCCGTGAACATCCGGGAGCGGCGCAGCGCGAACGGCAGCGCCAGCGACCGCCGTTGCCACGCGGCGCGGGCCGCGGCCGGATCGGGCTCGCCGGAGAGGTCGACGAGGGCGACCCACGCGTCGGTGTCCTCGTCCTGCGGGGCGATCCACTGGCAGGGGGTGCCCTCCCGCTCGTCGAAGCGTGCCGAGAAGGTCTCGTCCTGCCGGAGCGCACGCTCCAGGCAGGCGCGCAGCAGCTCGACGTCCGTGCCGCCGTCGAGCTCTTCGTGCAGCACCACGTTGAATTGCGGGTCCGGCTCTCCGTGGGACTCCGAGACCCAGATGTCGCGCTGGTATGAGGTGAGCGGGTAAGTGCGGTAGGAGGACACCGTTTTCCCTTTCCTGGCAAGCGGAGTTGATTTCTTCGCGCTGGGACTCGAGAAGCGTATTTCCGCGCCATCCGGTAATCCACTACTCACCCGGGTAGACCCGAGCAGAGCGTCGGCTACCCGGTCGGGTAGTCCTTTGTGAGGCGCACAACAGCTCGCGAATGCACGCCGGTTGGCGATGCCCGCACCGCTAATCTCGAACGGTGACTACCTACATTTCCACCGCACCCCCGCCCATGCTCCGCGGCTCAGGTCCCGAACTTCTGCTGGCGCACGGTGCGGGCAGCGATATCGAGGACAGCTTCGGCCCCGTACTCGAGGAATTGGCCGCGCGGCACACGGTCGTCGGCCCCGACTACCCGGGCTCAGGAAAGACGCCGCTGCCGGGACGGCAGCTCACTCTCGACGAACTCGCGGACTACCTCGTGGAAAGCGCGGTCTCGGCGGGAGTGGAGACCTTCGCGCTCGCCGGATTCTCCATGGGCAGCGCGGTCGCGGTGCGGGCCGCGGCGCGCCACCCGCTGCGGGTGACCGCGCTCGCACTGTCGGCGGGGTTCGCCCGCCCCAACCCGCGGCTGCGGATGGTCATCGACACCTGGCGCGCGCTGGGCAGGCGCGCGGCCGAGACCGGGTCGGCCGAGGACGGCAGGACGCTGGCCTCCTACCTGTCCCTCGTGGTCGGCGGCACCGCGTGGCTGGACGCGCGGACCGAGGAGGAGACCGAGGAGCAGCTCGCCGCCTTCGCCGCGGGGCTGCCGCCGGGCATGGACGAGCAGTTGGCCGTGTTCGACCACATCGACGTGCGGCCCGACCTGGCCAGGATCGCGGTTCCCACGCTGGTGGTCTCGCCGTCCGGGGACCTGATCACCAGCCCGTCGCACTCCGCCGAGCTCGCCGCCGGGATACCGGGCGCCCGCCTGGTCACCCTCGACTGCGGCCACGCGCTCGCGGCGGAGCGTCCCGCCGAATGGGCGGCCGCGCTCACCGAGTTCCTGGCCGGCGCGCGGGGCTAGGGGGTTTCTGGCGGATCTCCGCGGCGTCGCGACGCCCGGCACATGCTCTCGCCGCACCGGCCGCAAGCCCGAGTACGCCCAGTACGAGGGCTTACGGCCGGCACGCCGAGAGCAGGCACCGGACGCCGCTCCTTCACCCACGGAGATCCGTCAGAAACCCCCTAGTCGCCGGACCCCGGCAGACAAGGTGCCGCCGGCTCCGGCCGGCGGCACTTCCGCGTGCGGGGCGGGGGTTCACGGAATGGCCGGGTACGGAGTGGGCGGTCGCCGAAGGGGTGCGTACGGAAGGGGCGGTTACGGAGCGAGGGCGCGCGGCGAGCACGTACGACAACCGCGGGACGCGCAACGGGCGCCTGGGAACGGTGTGTTCCCAGGCGCCCGTCCCGTGCTCCGGCGCGTGCCGCCCGGCAGCGGTCGAGGGGTTCCGATCCGCGGGCGGTCGGTGCTCCCGTGCCGGTCAGAACTTGCCCGTCGCGGGTGCGCGGCCGGTCAGGGTGGCGATCAGGGCGAGGACCGCGAGACCGCCGCCGAGCCACATCGCCGAGGTGATCCCGGCGCCGTCGGCCGCCTGCCCGCCGACCAGGGCGCCGAGCGCGATCGCCCCGTTGAAGATGCCGACGAACAGCGAGGACGCGGCCTCGCGCGCCTCGGGCGCCGAGGCCAGCACCCAGGTCTGGGTGCTCACCGAGACGCCGCCGTAGGTGAGGCCCCACACCGCCATCAGCGCGGTGGCCAGCAGCAGCGAACCGCCCAGCAGGGGAAGCAGCAGCACGGTCGCGCCGAGCACCAGGCTGATCGTGACCAGCGTGCCGCGCGGGGTGCGGCGGGCACCCGAGCCGGCGGCGAAGTTCCCCGCGACGCCCGCGATGCCGTAGACCAGCAGCAGCGTGCCGATCATTCCGGCCCCGACGCCCGAGACCTCCTCCAGCACCGGCCGTACGTAGGTGTACGCGGCGAAGTGGCCGGTCACCAGCAGGCCCACGATGATCAGCCCGGTGCGCACCCGGGGGTTGCCGAACAGGCCCATCGTGCCGCTCAGCGGCACGGCCTGCTCAGCGGGCAGCTTGGGGAGCAGCACCGCCATGGCGAGCACCACCAGGAAGGCGAGCGCGCCGGCCGCCACGAACGCCGCGCGCCATCCGGCCGCCGCGCCGACATAGGCGCCCGCCGGAATGCCGAGCACCGAGGCGATGGCGATACCGCTGAAGACAAGGGAAGTGGCGGGGCCGACCGACTTGGCGGGAACCAGGCGTACGGAAATCCCCGCGGCGATCGCCCACACGCCGCCCATGCCGATGCCGACCAGAATGCGGGCCAGCACCATGACGCCGAAGTTCGGCGAAAAGGCGGCCATCAGGTTTCCTGCGACCAGTACCAGCATCAACAGGCAGAGAATGATTCTGCGGTCGAATTTCCCGAGCGCGGAAACCAGCAGCGGCGAGGAAACGGCCGCCACCAGACCGGTAATGGTGAGGGTGAGTCCGGCCGTTCCCTCGGCGATGTGCAGGGAATCCATCATCGGTGTGAGCAGGCCGACCGGCATCATTTCCGAGGTGACCACGGTGAAGGTGCCGACCGCCACCGCGATGACCCCGAGCCAGCCGCGCAGCGCCGACTTCTCGGGGGTCGGCGGAGCCTCTGTGACTTCGTCAATTTTCGTCATGCACACAGGAAATCGGCCGGGGCGCGGGAGAACAACGGCCAATCCCTAATGCAGCGATTAGCGGAACGCATCGATCGAGGTCAGCGGCGGGGGCGGGCCACCGCGGGCGTCGTCTCGGCCCCGGTGTTCCCCGGCCCCGGAGACGCCAACGGCGGCGGCGCCCGCCCCGGTTGGTCCCGGGACGGGCGCCGCCGCCGTCCTCGCCTCGCGCGACTGGGCACACCGCCCGGCCGCCACCGCTCATCGCAGCGCGGCCTCCCGCAGTCCGGCCAGCGCCACCTCTGCCGCCTCGTCCGCGCCCCGTACCGGCAGCGCGGGAACGCCGGCCGTGTCCGCCGTCGCCGCGACGGCCTGCGAGAAGGCGCGGATGCGGGCGTTCTCGGCGTCGCGGCGCCACACGAGCCCGAGGTAGGAGTCCGCGATGCCCGCGACCGGCACGAAGGTGATCGCGCGCCGCCCGTAGTAGCTCGCCGTGTGGTGGCACAGCAGCATCCCGCCGCGGCCTGCCGCCACCAACGACAGCCCCTCCTGCAACGTGTTGACCGCAGGCCCTGACGGCACCGCCAGGCCGCCGGGGGTGAGCGGCGGCGCCTGCGCGTGCCGCCAGTACCCGGGCGCGGGCCCGCCCACGCTGATGAGGGGGCACTCGGCGAGCTCCTCCGCTGTGAGGAACTCGCGCTCCGCGAAGGGGTGCCGGGGCGGGACGGCCAGCGCCTGGGGCTGCCGCGAGAAGACCGGGCCGAGCACCAGCTCCCGCTCCTCCATGGGCATCAGCACCACCGCCGCGTCCACCTCGCCCCGGTGCACCGGGCCGAACGGGTCGGAGAGCGGTATCTCGACGAGGTCGGCGACGCAGTCCGGATACCTGTTGTGGAAGAGCGAGAGCGCGTTCATGACGTGGTCGTCCGGCGCCCCCTGGAAGCCGACGCGCAGCATCCCGTCGATGCCGCGCGCCGCGGTGCGCACCTCGTCGACGGACTGCTGCAGCGCGTCGTACGCGGGCCGCAGCCCCGCCAGCAGGTGGTCGCCGAGCGGCGTGAGCCTGACCCGGCGGCTGGTGCGCTCCACCAGGCGCGCGCCGACCCTGCTCTCCAGCGCCCGCAGCAACTGGCTGACCCTGCTCTGCGATACGTACAGCCGCTCGCCCGCCCGTCCGAAGTGCAGCTCCTCGGCCAGGGCCAGGAAGGCCTCGAGCTCACGGATCTCCAGACCGCTCATGGTGTCCTTTCGCCGCGGTACCGGCCGCTCCGGCCGGGGTTTCTAGGCATCGTCGAGCGCAGCGTGGTGGGTGCGCACCCGGCGTACGAGCTCCATCCGCGAGCGCACCGAGAGTGCCTGGTACACCTTGCGGAGGTGGTAGTTGACGGTGTGCGGCGAGAGGTAGACGCGCTCCGCGATCTGCCCGTTGGTGAAGCCCCGCACCGCCATGTGCGCGATGCCGCGTTGAGTGCTGGTCAGCCCCTGCCAGGCGGCGTCGTGCCCCGCCGCCGACGGGGAAGCCTGCCGGGACGGGGACGCCTGCCGGGGTACGGGGCGCGCGACCGCGTCCGCGACGTTGCCCGCGAGCGGTTCGTCGCCGCTCCGCGCGACCGCTGACGGCTTCGCCGGGGTGTGCGGCGCGGCGGGCGCCTCGGCGAGCACGCGGCGCT
This sequence comes from Streptomyces odontomachicola, assembly GCF_039605595.1. NCBI lineage: Bacteria > Bacillati > Actinomycetota > Actinomycetes > Kitasatosporales > Streptomycetaceae > Streptomyces > Streptomyces odontomachicola. Next base: position 191,281 of record NZ_JBCFOK010000008.1, on the reverse strand, counting down.
GCCGTCCGCGCGAGCGCGGCCTGATGGCCGGTCTTCGCTGGGTGAGCACCGCGGCGCCCGCCGCGCTGCCGCCCCGCCGGCGCGGCGCGTTGGCCTGCCGCCGCAGCGCGGTCTGGAGCGCGACCGGTATCGACTCGCGGATCGCCCGCAGGAACAGGGGGCTGGAGAAGACCAGATCGGCCTGCTCGGTGCGGACGAGCCCCGTGGAGTCGGCCTCGTGCAGCAGCGGCAGCAGCGCCGCCGGCTCGACGTCCAGCATCTGCGAGATGGTCTCGAAGGGGATGCGTCTGTTCAGCACGGAGGCCACCCGCAGCATCTGGCGGCACTCCGGCGAGCAGTCCAGGAGCAGCCGCTGCACCAGGGTGCGCAGCCGCTGGGGGAGCGCGTGGCCGACGAGCCGCGCCGTCGCGCCGACCCGGATGCCGCCCTCCTCGCGCAGCCCCTCGATGAGTTCCTTCAGCGCCTGCGGGTGCCCGGCGGCCTCGGAGACCAAGTCAGCGACGGACGCGTCGAGTTCGGCGCCCAGCAGGTCGGCGGCGAGGCGGCGCGCCGCGTGCTCCGAGAGCGGCTCCAGGCTGAAGTACCTGCGCTGCGCGGTGAGCGCGTTCAGCACGCTGTCGACGGTGCCGTTCGTCCAGCCCGAGCGCCGGGTGACGCACCACAGGGCGGGCGCCGTGGCGGCCGTCCCGATCAGTCCCGCCATCGCGCGCGCTCCCTCCTCGCCGACGCAGTGCGCGTCGTCCAGCAGCACAACCGCGCGGCCTGCCGGGGGATTCCCCGGGCGCGGCACGCCGTGTACGAGGGCGAAGCCCCTGCGCCGCGCGATGTGCCCGACCTCCTCCAGCATCCGCGTCCTGCCGGAGCCCGGCGTGCCGTCGAAGACGAGGGCGACGCCGCGCGCGTGCTCGGCGGCGTGCAGGGCCTCGTGGGCGCCGTGGAGCTCGTCCACGCGGCCACGCAGGGGGTGTTCGTGTTCGTGAAGTCCTGGCGGCGATTCCATTGAGCAGCTCTCCGGTGTGTCTCAGTCCGGTCGTTTCGCAGGGCCCGGCGGTGGCCGGCCCTGTGGCGGAACGGGCGCCGTGCGCGGTGCGCGTGGGGGCGCTCCCGCGTCCGTACGAGGCCGTGCGCCGCGGCCGTCGCGCTCGCGAAGGTGCGGCGCGGGGCGCGAACGGGGCCCGGCGGACGGTGCGTCGGGCGTGCCCGCGGTGCGCGGCGGCGGTCGGCCCGCAGCCGGGGCGCCGGTGGACGGTGTGCCCCGGGCGGCGGCGTTCCGGTTTCCGGTGCGTCGTTCTCAGGCCCCTGCGGGGCGGCCGCACGCGCGGCGCCGGAGCGGCGGCGCCAGGCCGTGCGGGGTGCTGCGACAACGGGCGCGCGGACAGCGGAGCGGGCGCGGCCTGGCCGTGCGGAACGGCGGTCGGCGTCTGCGGGCATCGACGGATATGTGCACGGGCGGGCCGTCGGGCCCCGCCTGTGGGGATCGTGCAGCCATCATTCCTCCCCCGGTGTGGTGGCTTAAACAATATAGAGCGCTCGCTATTTTTTTAGAAGCCGATGACCATCCGGCGGGCCCCGCGCGGGGTGGCGCGTGGCCCGTTCCGCAAGGTCAGAGCGGGCCGGAGAGCGGGACGTGACTCCCGTCTCTTCGGCCACTCCCGTCCCGCCCGGCCGGGTGTCCTTCGTGCCGGCCGGGCGGCGGTCCTCCCGCCTAGGCGGCCGTCCAACCGCCGTCCACCGGCATCGCGGTCCCCGTGACGAAGGAGGCGCGGTCGCTGCACAGCCAGGCCGCCGCCTGGGCGATCTCCACCGGATCGGCCATGCGCCGCTGCACCGAGCGCTCCACGAACCGCGGCTCCAACTCCGGCGTGCCGGCCAGCAGTTCGTCCATCAGCTCGGTCCTGGTGCTGCCCACGACCAGGGCGTTGGCGCGGATCCCGCGCTCGCCGTAGTCGGCGGCCGCTGCCCGGGTCAGCCCGATCACCGCGTGCTTGGCCGCCACATAGGGCGGGGTGGCCCCGGTCGCCTGCACACCGGCGACGCTGGAGGTGTTGACCAGCGAACCCCCGTTCCCCGAGGCGAGCATGGCGGGGATCTGGTGGCGCAGGCAGTGCCACAGCCCGCGCACGTTCACCTCCATCACCCGGTCGAACACCGCCGTCGCCGTCTCGTGCAGCAGCGGCCCCGCGGTCGCCCAGCCGGCGTTGTTGAAGGCGCCGTCCAGCCCGCCGAAGGTCTCCGTGGCGGTCGCGCAGGCGCGCTCCACGTCCAGGTCCGAGGTCACGTCGCCGGGCGCGGCGACGGCGCGGCCGCCGGACGCGGCGATCTCCTCGGCCAGCGCGTGCAGCCGCTCCTTCCTGCGCGCCATCAGCACCACGGCTGCGCCCTCGGCGGCGAAGAGCCGCGCGGCGGCCGCGCCGATCCCGCTGGAGGCCCCGGTGATCATCACGGTCCGGCCCGCCAGCATCCCCTGCTGTCCCCTCATGTCTGCTCACTCCCCCGCGCCCCGCCGCACCGGGCGGGGCACATGTCATCGGATCGTCGTCGGAACGTCATCGGCGTTCGCCGCGGCCGTACGCCGCAGGGATAAGCCGGGCGCCGACAGGCGCCCGCACGGCCGGAGCCGGTCCGCGCGACGTCCGGCCGCGGCGGCCCGGCGGGGTGCGGACCTGTGGGCAGGCGGCAGCATCAGGCCGCCACCGCGCCCCGGCCTCCCGCGGCACGCACCGTGCCGTCCAGGTTCTCCGCGGGCAGCGAGGCGATGTCGGCGGAGAAGGCCACGGCGCCGTCCTGTTCGGCGACGACGCGTACGCGGCGGCCCCGTGACCCGTCGCAGGGGAGCGCCCGCGCCGTGATCCAGCACGGTTCGTCCAGCTCCACATAGCGGGTGAAGACCGCGTCGAGCCCCGTCAGCACGCTCGGCCCGGGGCGGCTCGTCAGGTGCGCCGCCTGGCGCGCGGCCTCCAGCAGCAGCATGCCCGGCACATGGTCCAGCGGGTGGTCGAAGAGGACCGGGTGCGCGGGGTCGGTGCGCAGCATCCACCGGTCCCGCGCGGGCGTGGGCGAGAGCACGACGTCCGCCGCGCGCTCCCGCCCGACGCGGTACGCGGTGACCGCCGGGCCGGGTGCGGGGGCCCGCGAGAGCGCCTGCTCGGCATCCGCGTACCGCCCGCGCATCCGCGCGTAGAGGCCGGGCGGCACGCTGCTGAAGTCCAGCGCCGCGGTGGCGATCCGGGCGCCGTCCAGCGTCGCCTCGATGCGGGTGTCGTGCTTGTCCGAGCCCGCGCCGCGCCGCCTCGCCACCGCGCGCGCGACCCGCAGCACCGGCTCGACGGGCCCCGCGCGCAGGGGCGTCGGGGGCAGGGTGAAGCTCAGGCGGTTCCACAGCAGCCGGTGGCCGAACGGCACCCCGTACGCGGCGTGGGACAGCAGCGGCACGGTCTGCCGGACCGTCTCGGTGAACAGCAGCGGGTCGTACACCCCGTGCCGCGGCTCGTAGAAGCCGTGCAGCTCGGGCCAACGGGCCCCGACCTCGGCCGCGTTCGGGCCCGCCGGGCGCCAGCCGGTGAGCAGCACCTCGCGGGCGTCGTGCTTGTGTACGTACTCCTTCGGCACACCGGCCGAGGCGGATGCGGCGCTGATGGCGCGCGCGGTCCGGGTCACGGGCGTTCCTCCCCAGAACGTCGTCAGAGGCTCCTGCGGCGTGCGCGCGCTTCTGCGGGCGCCGCGGCGTCGCACACCTGCGGCCCGGTGCCGGGGCAGGAGCCGGAGACCGCGCCCCGGTGTTCCCCCCGCAGGCGCGGCCGTCAAGCATTAACATAAAGGGCATTCTTTTTGCGTGTCGAGAGTTGACAGTTGGGGAGCTGATGGTCGAACCCAAGCAGGAGCGTGCGCTGCGCACGCGGAACAGGCTGGTGCGCGCGGCCGCCGAGGAGTTCGACGCGCACGGCTTCGCCGGATCCAATGTGTCCGGAATCGTCAAGCGCGCCGGCATGACGCTGGGCGCGATGTACTTCCACTTCCCCTCCAAGGAGGCCCTGGCCCTGGAGGTGATGAACAGCCAGTCCGCGGTCGTGGAGCCCCTGCTGGACTCCGAGGGACTGCAACGGCTGGTGGACATCACGCTGGTGTGGTCGCACGTGCTGCGGGTCGATCCGCTGCTGCGCGCCGGTGTGCGGCTGGCGGTGGAGCAGGGCGGCTTCGGGCTGCGGGACGAGACCTCGTTCGCGGGGTGGAAGGCGACCATGACGGAGGTGCTCGAAACGGCGCGGCGCCGGGGCGAGTTGCTGGAGGGCGTGGTCCCGGCGGACGTGGCCGAGTTCGTGGTGGGCGCGTGCACCGGCACCCAGCTCTATTCGCACCTGGCCGCCGACCGCGCGGACCTGACGGAGCGCATCGTGCGCATGTGGAGGTACCTGCTGCCGGGCATCGCCGTCCCGGAAGCGGCCGCCGCGATCGACCTGGACCCCCGGCGCGGGAAGGAGGACTGAGATGCCGAGGCCGCAGGACGGCGCCGCGCGGCGGGAGTCGGCGGAGAGTGCGGCGGGGCCCGGGCCCGTCGTGGTGACCGGCGCAACCGGCACGGTGGGCTCGCTGGTGGCCGGGCGGCTGGCGGCGGCGGGCGTTCCGGTGCGCGCGCTGACCCGCGACCCGGTCGCCGCCGCGCGTGCCGGTGTGCCGGGCGACCCGGTGCGCGCCGACTTCGCCGACGGGGCGGGGCTCGCCCGCGCCTTCGCGGGCGCCGACGCGGTGTTCGTGGTCACGGGAGATCCGCTGGAGCCACGGCACGACGAGAACGTGATCGAGGCGGCCAGGCGCAGCGGGGTGCGGCACCTGGTCAAGCTGTCGGCCCTGGCCGTGGACGATCCAGGCGCCGATGACGTGCTCACCGAGTGGCAGCGCGAGAACGAGCAGCGGCTCGCCGCCTCGGGCCTCGTCGGCACGCTGCTGCGCCCGCGCGCCTTCATGACCAACACGCTGCACTGGGCCCCCGGCGTGCGGAGTTCGGGCACGGTGCGCGCGCTGCACGCCGACTCGCGCAACGCGTGCGTCGACCCGGCGGACATCGCCGACGTGGCCGTACGCGTGCTCACCGACCCGGAGGCCGAGGGCAGGGCCTGGGACCTGACGGGACCCGAGCCGGTCTCGGCGCGGGACCAGGCCGCGCGGATCGCCGAGGCGACGGCGCGGCCGGTGCGCTGCGAGGAGCTCACGGTCGACGAGGCACTGGCCGGGTGGCGCCGCCACCTTCCCGAAGTCCTCGTACAGGCGCGGCTGCGGAGCGCGGAGCGCCAGCGCGCCGGCGCCAAGGAACGGGTGGCGGACGGCGTCGCGGAAGCGCTCGGTCGGCCGCCCGGGTCCTACGCGGCGTGGGCGCGGAAGCACGCGGACGCGTTCCGCTGAGCGGCCGCGCGGCCCGGCGCCGCCCGGTTCGCCCGCCCCGGACCTACCCCCGGCCGCCCGAACCCGCCGGGCGGGGCGGTGCGTTCGCGGCCGCGCGCCGCGGGTCCTGACCGCTCTCGGCGCCGCGGCTCTCCGGCCGCACCCGGCCGTCGAGTTCGGGCGCGGCGATCCCGCGCAGCACGCCCTCCCACATCCCGGACAGCAGCTCGTGCACGGGCCTTTCGTCCTGCTCGCCCGCAGCGGCCTGCAGCGCGGTGGACTCCACCCCCGAGACCAGGCAGGCGGCCAGCACGCTCAGGCCGTCAGGGGTGGTGCCGGACCGCAGCTCGCCCATCTTCTGGGCCTGCGCCGCCAGTCCGCGCACCGTGGGAAGCCAGATGTTGTACCAGTCGTGCTGCGCCGCCGGGTCCTCACGGCACAGCCGGCTGGCCGCGCTCACGCACTCGTTGTCCCGCAGCAGCAGCGCGATGACGTGCGTGACGTCGACGATCGCCTGGAGCGAGAGCTCGGCCCCCGCGACGGCCTGGGCGATGGCGGCGCGCGTGGTGTCCTTGCCGCGCGCGCACACCGCGTCGGCCAGATCCATCTTCGAGGAGAAGTGGAAGGTCAGTGCCCCTATGGTGACCTCGGCCCCGGTGCAGATGCGGGTCAGCGAGGTCCCCGCGTACCCGCACCGCGCGAACTCGACGGCCGCCGTCTGCGCGATCCGGCTCCGCGTGCGTATGGCTCGTGTCTGGCTCACGGCTCACCCCTCCCAGCCGATCGGCAGAACAGGCATGGGACTCTCCTCGGTTCATGTTCAGTCCATGTTCAGCAACACGGCTCCTGACGGGAGCTTACCCATGAACAAAGCGAGCGTATTTTTTGTTATGCCCGAGCGACGGCGCGAAATGGCCTTGTCAGGTGGGGAGATGGGGTCTATGCGGTGCTTCGCGCTGCGTGCGGCCGGGGCGCTCACCGGTCGCCGCCTTCTCTTGCTACCCGTGCGTAATTAGGCTGCGGAGGTCCGGGCGGTCCACTCCGTGCACGCCGCCTCCGAACCGGAAGTCTGGAAGGAAGCCCGTGGCCTCTCGCTCCGTACGCCGTCTCGCCGGTCTGCTGGCCGGCGCGGGCGCCGCGCACTTCGCGGCGCCCCGCCTCTTCGACGGCATCGTTCCGCGCGCCCTCCCCGGGAGCGCCCGCACCTGGACCTATCTGAGCGGCGCCGCCGAACTCGCCACGGCCGCCGCCGTGGCCCACCCCCGCACGCGGCGCGCGGGAAGCCTCGCCGCCGCGGGCCTGTTCGTCGCGGTCCTCCCGGCGAACGTGCAGATGGCCCGCGACTGGCGCACCCGTCCTGCCCCGCTCCGCGCCGCGGCCAGCGCCCGCGTTCCCGCGCAGATCCCGCTCGTGCTGTGGGGTCTGTACGAGGCGCGCAGGGCACGCCGCGCGCAGGCCGACGGACAAGGGCGGGCTCAGGACCCCGCACAAGGCGGCGCGGAATCCGGGGTGTTGGAAGGCCGGAACGCGGGGCAGGCGAGCCCGACCGGCAGCCGGAAGAGCCGGTCCTGACACCCGGAGTGCGGAAGAGGAGGGGGAGCCGATGACGAGGCGTACGCGGCAGCGGCGCGCGGCCGGGGCGTCCGTGGGCCGCGCGGTCGAGGTGCTGCGCGGCTGGGACCGTTCGGTGTTCCGCGGAGTGGCGCGGCGCGACTGGCCGTGCGCCGAGGGCGTGCTGCCGCGGCTGAGCCACGCGGCCGACCACGGCAAGCTGTGGCTGGGAACGGCCGCCGCCATCGTGGTCTCGGGCGCCGGCGGACCCCGTGCACGCAAGGGTGCCGTGCGGGGGATCGCCGCGCTCGGCGTGGCCTCCGCCACGGTCAACATCCTCGGCAAGGGCGCGGTGGCGCGCTCCCGCCCGCTGCTCGACGAGGTGCCGCTGATACGTCAGTTGACGCGCACGCCGCGCAGCACCTCCTTCCCCTCAGGGCACTCCGCGTCGGCCGCCGCCTTCGCGACCGGCGTCGCGCTGGAGTCCCGGGGCTGGGGCGCGGCGGTGGCCCCGCTGGCCGCCGCCGTCGCCTTCTCGCGTGTCTACACCGGCGCGCACTATCCGGCCGACGTCCTCGCGGGCACGGCGATAGGCGCCGCCTCAGCCTTCCTCGTACGGGCCGTGCTGGAGCCCGGTGCCCCGGCGCCGCCCGCGCAGCCGCTGGTCGAGGCGCCAGGACTGCCCGGCGGGCGCGGCCTGTCGGTGGTCGCCAACGCGGGGTCGGGGTCGGGCGCCTTCGCCGGCGAGGTGCGCGAGGCGCTGCCGGGCGCCGAGCTGACGCACTGGGAGCCGGGCTCGGCCGCGCTGCCCGAGGTGCTGGAGAAGACGGCGCTGCGCGCGGCCGAATCCGGCGGTGCGCTGGGCGTGTTCGGCGGCGACGGCACGGTGAACGCCGCCGCCACGGCCGCGCTCCAGCACGGCGTGCCGCTCGCCGTGCTGCCCGGCGGCACCTGCAACCACCTCGCCCAGGACCTCGGCGTCGGCACCTGCCACGACACCGCGCGTGCCGTGAACGAGGGCCAGGCCGTCGCCCTCGACCTGGCCCGCTTCACCCCGGGCCCGCGGCCCGAGGAGGGCGGCGAGGACGAACGGGCCATCGCCCCCGGCCACTTCGTGAACACCTTCAGCCTCGGCGCGTACGGCGACCTGGTCGAGGTGCGGGAGCGCTGGAGCGGACGCCTGGGGCCATGGGCGGCCGGAGTGGTGGCCGCGGTGCACGTGCTGCGCCATTCGCGCCCTTTCACCGCGAAGGTCAACGGGCGGCGGCAGTCGCTGTGGCTGCTCTTCGCCGGCAACTGCTCGTACGCGACCCCGGGCGGCGGCTCGGGCGCGGTGCGGCGCTTCAACCTCGCCGACGGGATGCTCGACGTCCATCTCGTACGGGCCGGGCGGTGGGCGCGCACCCGGCTGGTGGCGGCCGCGCTGGCCGGGCTGCTGCACCGCTCGCCCGTGCACGCGGCCGCGCGCGCTCGCGGGCTGCGCCTGGACGAGATCACGCCGGGCACGCTGTGCTCGTACGACGGCGAGACCGCGCCCGCGCCGCGCGACCTGACGGTGGACAAGGAACCGGAACCGCTCACCGTCTACCGGCCCCTCCCGCCCTGGCTGGACGCCTCGCCGTGAGCGGTACGCCGGCCCCGCTCAGCCCCTCGACCTGAACCAGTCGCTCGCCAGCGCGGCGACCTGCTCCAGCGCGCCCGGCTCGGGGAACAGATGGGTGGCGCCGCGCACCACGCTCAGCTCGTGCGGGCAGCGGAGTTGACGGGCCGCCTCCCGGTTGAGCCGCAGCACCTCGGTGTCGGCGCCGCCCACGACGAGCAGGACCGGGGCGCGTACGCCGGGCAGCGCCGCGCCCGCGAGGTCGGGGCGGCCGCCGCGGGAGACGACCGAGGCGGTGCGCTCCGGCCGTTCGGCGGCCGCGACCAGGGCGGCGGCCGCGCCCGTGCTGGCGCCGAACAGGCCGACGGACAGCCGCGCGGTCCCGGGGTGCCCGGCCAGCCAGTCCACCGCTGCCGTGAGCCTGCGGCCCAGCAGGCCGATGTCGAAGCGGTGCTGCGCCGTCGCCTCGTCCACCCGTTCCTCGTCCTCGGTGAGCAGGTCGAGCAGCAGCGTGCCGAGCCCGGCCTCCTGGAGCGCGCCGGCCACGGCGCGGTTGCGCGGGCTGTGCCGGGAGCTGCCGCTGCCGTGCGCGAAGAGCACGACGGTGCGCGCGTACTCCGGTACGTGCAGGTCCCCGGCGAGCGCCGTGCCGCCCGGCGACACGGGGACCGAAACCAGCTCTGTGATCATGAATTCCCTCCGCGGTTCCCTTCGCGCCCGGGGGGTCTGCGCGGTGCGCGGGCCGGGTTCCCCGGAAGTGCCCGCTCACCACCTCGGGCCGCGCTTCGGTCCTTACCCCGGGCCGCGCATCGGCCGTGCGCCGCCCTACCAGTCACCACCCCCGCCCGCGCCTCGTTGGGCCCTGCGGAGCTTCGAGGGAGGGGGAGCCGTGTACACAGCCGGCGAACAGGACGACCACGAGGGCCCGCACCGCGCCGTTCCGGCGATCCGGGCGCCGCGGCAGGGGCCGTGGCAGGGACCCACCGATCTGGAGAGCGAGCTGTACCGGCTGGCGCGGTGCGGCGACAGCTACGGCTATCTGCGGCGGATCGCCGCCGAGGGGCTCTACCGCCCCGTGCCGCTCACCCGCACCGGGCGCCGCCGCATCGCCTCGCGGCGGCTGGCGACCCGCCGCCTGGAGGACGGCCGCACCCTCGCGTACGTCTACACCGCGGGCGTCCTGCCGCGCCCGCACCCGTATCTGGCGTACGAGGCCACCACCCTCGGCGAGATCGCCAGGTCGTGCCCGCGCGCCGTGGACGTGCTCGCGGTGAACGCGGCGACGCCCTGCGCCCGGTTCTTCCCCGCGCACCCGCACGAGCGGCGGGTGTGGACCGAGCTGCACGAGGAGCTGCACGATCCGGAGGCGCTGCGCAACCGCCTGCTGACCCGCCGCACCGGTACGCCCGCGCCCGGCGATCTGCGGCACGGCCTCGCCTGCGGCGCGCTGCCCTGCTACGAGGAGGGCGAGCCGTGGAACGCCGCCGACTGGCACGGGCGCGGGCACGGCGCCGAGCTCCAGTGGCTCGGCGCCTGCTGGGGCGTGCGCACCCGGCAGGACTGGCTGGACGTGCAGGAGCGGCTGCTGCGGCGCGAACTGTCGCCCTGGCACTGGGAGTTCGTGCTGGGCGCCCGGCCCCGTGCGCGGCCCCGGCACGGCGGCACGGCCGATCCGGTGCGCTGGCGCGAGGGCGTCGAGGCGGAGCTGCGCGCGGCGGTGGGGGTCCGCGCCGGAGAGGACCCCGCGCTGGACGCGTGCGTGCGGGAGCTGCGGGAGCTGGTGGGCGCGATCGTGCGGTACGAGGCGAGGTTCCGCGCCGACGGGATCCTCGCCGGCGACGGGGCGGTGCGGTCGGTCGCCGCGTGGGACCTGGGGTGCGCGTCGATGACGGCGCGGCGGGGGATGGGCGCGCGGCTGGCGAGCGCGGAGGAGGCGCGGCGCGCGCTGGAGCGCGCGGGGTCGGCGGCACGGACCGCGTACGCGTCCTGGGACGAGTACGCGGCGGGCTACCTCCTGGGCCGCTGCCTCACCGCCGACGCGGAACAGTTCGGCGAGTGGTACGTCACCGGGCTCGCTGCGCATCGGGCCTTGGCAACGGACCCGGACAGCCCTTGGCGAACGGTCCCGTACGCGGACGGCTGATGTGCGTTGCGGGTGCTGTCCGCGCCGCCCTCCTCCCCCCCCACGAGCTGTGGGCATTCGTTCCGTCGGGGCGGAACGGGTGGGCACAGCGGACCGCAGCCCCCAGCGCTAGCGCCCCCCACCCAGCGGGGCCAGGCCGCGCCTACGGCCGCAGTGCCTCGTACGCGCGCCCCACCGCCGCGGGCCGCGGCTCCGGCGGCGTGCCGTCGCCGAAGGGGCGGCCGCCCAGGGACGCCCTGCCGTGCGGGGCGGACCAGCCACCCAGGTCGGGCCCCACCGGCACCACCCCGGTCGGGTTGATGTTCGTGTGCACCCGGTAGTAGTGCTGCTTGATGTGCGCGAAGTCGACCGTGTCGCCGAACCCCGGCGTCTGGTAGAGGTCGCGCGCATACGCCCAGAGCACCGGCATCTCACTCAACTTCTGCCGATTGCACTTGAAGTGGCCGTGGTAGACGGAGTCAAAGCGCACCAGCGTCGTGAACAGCCGGATGTCCGCCTCCGTGATCGTGTCGCCCACGAGGAAGCGCTGCCGCCCCAGCCGCTCGGACAGCCAGTCCAGCCGGTCGAACAGCCGGTGGTAGGCCCGCTCGTACGCCTCCTGCGTGGCACCGAACCCCGCCTGGTACACCGCGTTGTTGACGTCCTTGAAGACCAGCTCGTTGACCGCGTCGATCTCCTCGCGCAGCGCCTCCGGATACAGCTCGGGAGCCCCCGCACGCTGATGGGCGGTCCACTCCGTGGAGAGGTCGAGGGTGATCTGCGGATACGCGTTGGTGACCAGCCGCCCGCTGGGCACGTCCACGATCGCGGGCACGCTGACCCCGCGGTCGTAACCGGGCTCGGCCTTCTCGTACGCCTCCGACAGATACCGGATCCCGAGCACCGGATCGCGCCCGCCCTCGTCCAGCGTGAAGCGCCAACTCCGCTCGTCCTGCAGGGGATCGGCGACCGCGACGGACAGCGCGTCCTCAAGCCCGAGCAGTCGCCGTACCACCAGCGCGCGGCTCGCCCACGGGCAGGCGAGGCTCACGACCAGCCGGTAGCGGCCCGGTTCCACGGGCCAGGGCGAGGAGCCGTCGGCGGTGATCCGCGCGTCGAAGAACCGCGAGGAGCGGACGAACTCGCCCTTCGCGTCGGTCTCCGGGTTCGCGCCGACGGGCTGTTCTGAGGTGGAGGTGGACGTGGACGCCATGGCGGTCCGCTCCTCTCGTATGGGCTGCGAGCGACCGTGCGTGCCATGCGGTACTGCCGTGCCGTGCCGCCGTACGGGACCCCGCGGGCGGACGGGTTGCCGCGGGAGGTCCCCCTGCAAACGTGGCGTACCGGACGGAGAGTGGCAAGGCGCCGGAGGTCCCGCCCCGCTCACCCCGTGGCGCTCTCCTCGGCCCCGTACCGCTTACGCGCAGGCAGCCGGCGCAGCCCGGAGACCGCGAGCGCCACCGTGCCGAGCGCGAGGACCGCGGTCTGCACGGAGAGGAACAGCAGCATCGTGTGCGGCAGTCCGCCGGTGGGGTAGAGGAGCAGCCCGCTGGTGCGCACGGCCAGTACGAGGGCGCCGAGCGCGGCGAGAGCGAGCGGCGTGCCCGGGTCGGCGGTGGCTTCGGCGCCGCGCACCCGTGCCCCGTACCAGAGCACGGTCAGCGCGAGGACGGCCGTCGCCAGCGCCCACACCTCGTCGGCCACTGGCGGCAGCGCCGCGACCGAGGCGCCCATCAGCACGCACATGGCCAGCAGCGCCTGGCCCGGCGGCAGCAGCGGCAGCCGCGGCGCGGGCGCGTCCTCGTGGAAGCCGGAGCAGAGCGCGAGCACCGTGAGCCAGCCGAGCGCGATGTGCGCGAAGGTCAGCGCGTCCGGCGCCATCCCGAGGTCGGCCAGGTCCACTACGGAAAGCAGCGCGGGCACCGCCGCACACACCGCGAAGGACAGTGCGGCCCGCCGGTGCCCCCGCGTCAGCGCCGCGTACGCGCCCACCCAGCACAACGGCAGCAGCCACTGGGCCACTTCGCGCAGGGAGGAGGGCAGGCCGTGGCCGGTGAACACCCCCAGGTACGTCTCGCGGTCACCGACCGAGGCGCCCTGCAGCCAGGCCAGCGCGAGCGCGCGCTCCGTCACTGCGTTCGCCGCGTGCAGCAGGAGCCCGAGCAGCCCGAACATCCGCACCGCGGCGCCGGCCGCCGCGTACCGCGCGGGGGTGCCGGGGCCCTTCGCCGCGCCCAGCCGGGTGCGCACGGCGAGCACCGCGATGCTCGCCAGCTCGCCCGCTGCCGGGCGCATCTCCTCGCGCGCCGCCTCGGCGGACGCCGCGTCCCGTGCGCCGCTGCGCTCCTCGGCGCCGTCGAGGAACGCCTCGACCATCTCGTCCTCGCGCCGCTCGCGGTAGTAGGCGGGGAGGAGGCGCAGTGCCGACCTGTACCGCCGCTCCAGCAGGCTCGTCATGCCTCTCCTCCGGCGAGTCCCGGGCGCCGCGCGGCGATCCGCCGGGTGGCGGTGCGCGCGCCGAGCGCCATGCGTTCGGCCTCCTCGGACAGGGCGGCCGCGCCGTCCTCGGTGATCCGGTAGTAGCGGCGGAGCCGTCCGCCGTGCGCCTCCTCGCGGTCCAGCTCGATCAGGCCGTCGCCGGAGAGCCGGTCCAGCACCCCGTACAGCGTCCCGATGCGGAGCTGGACGCGCCCCTCGGAGAGCTCCTCCACCTCGCGCACGATCCCGTACCCGTGCCGCGGCCCGTCCGCGAGGACGGTGAGGACGAAGAACGCCGTCCGCGTCATATCCCTGGCTGCCATGGGGGCAGCATATCTTGTAAAGCAAGATATGCCAGAGGGGGGCACGAAGGGGGAGTCCCGGCTAGGCGGGCGCGTGGACGCGCAGCCGCTCGATCGCGGGCGCCGCCTGTGCCTCCGGTGGTACGCGGGGGAAGCCGTACGCGCCCGGCGTGAGGCTCCCGAGCACGCTCGCGTGGCGGGCTCCCGTGCAGGCGGGGACCGTGCCGGGCAGCGCGTGCGCGGTCAGGTAGCCGAGCACGGCGAAGGCGAAGGGCTCCTTCGCGGCGGACGGCAGCCCGAGCTCGTCGGAGAGCCGTACGGGCACCCCGGCGCCCAGCTCGGCGCGGAGCGCGGCCAGCAGCGCGGGGTTGCGGGTGCCGCCGCCTGAGGCGATCACCTCGGTGGCCCCGGCGCCGCGGATGGCGTCCGCGGCGGTCACGGCGGTGAGCCGCACGAGGGTGGCCAGCAGGTCCTCGGCGGAGATCTTCTCCGCGTCCTCGCCGAGGGAGGCCAGCGCGTCGCGGAGATAGCCGGGGTGGAAGAGCTCCTTGCCGGTGGTCTTGGGCGCGGGGAGCGCGTAGTACGGGTCGGCGAGCAGGGTACGGAGGAGCGGCTCGTGCACCTGGCCCGCGGCCGCGAGGGCGCCGTCCCGGTCGAAGTGCCGCTCGCCGCCGGTGAGTCGTACGACCGCCGCGTCCATCAGCGCGTTGGCCGGGCCCGTGTCGAAGGCGAGGGGTGTGTCGGCGTGCGGGACCGTGAGGTTGGCGATCCCTCCCAGGTTGAGGGCGACCGGTGTGCCCGGGCGCCCGCGCAGCCACAGCAGGTCCACGGCGCTGACCAGCGGCGCGCCCTGACCGCCCGCCGCGACGTCCCGCGTACGCAGGCCCGAGACCACCGGCAGCCCCGTGCCCTCGGCGATCCACGCGGCCTCGCCGAGCTGGAGCGTCCCGTGCACGCGGCCGCCCTCCGCCCAGTGGTAGACGGTCTGCCCGTGCGAGACCACCAAGTCGGCCTCGCCGCCGCACAGTTCGCGCACGGCGCGCTCCGCCGTCCCCGCGAAGGACCGGCCGATGAGGGTGTCCAGCCGGCACACGTCGTACAGGCTCGTGGGGGAGGGCGGCAGCGCGGCGGCCAGCAGGGCGCGCAGCTCCTCGCCGTAGTGGCAGGTGAGCGAGCCGAGCGGGGAGAGCACCAGCGCGTCGCCCTCCCTGGTGAGGTCGGCCGCCGCGGCGTCGATGCCGTCGTAGGAGGTGCCGGACATCAGGCCGATCACGCGCAACGTGGTGCTCCTTCTCCTGGGTGCGGGCGCGGTCTTCAGTCGTGGAGGGCGCGGCGGTGTGCGCCGCCGCGCAGGGTGAGCAGGGCCGGGATGCTGAGTACGCAGGCCAGCGCGGCGTAGTAGGCGGGGATGTCGGCGTTGCCCGTGCGGTTCACCGCCTCGGTGATGATGAGGCCGGCGCAGCCGGAGAAGACCGCGTTGGACAGCGCGTACGCGAGGCCCAGGCCCGTGTAGCGGACCGTGGTCGGGAACATCTCCGAGAGCATCGCGGGTCCAGGCCCCGCCATCAGCCCGACCACCGCCCCGGCCGCGAACACGCCCGCGCCCTGCGCGAGTTGCGAGGCGTCCTTGTCCTGGAGCAGGCGCAGCAGGGGGAGGGAGAGCAGCACCACCAGCACGGCGCCGGTGAGCATCACGGCGCGCCGCCCGATCCGGTCGCTGAGGTGCCCGGCCGGGAGGATCACCGCGGTGAAGCCCGCGTTGGCCAGCGCGGTGGCGACCAGGGCCTGCTGGAAGCTGGCGTCCAGCGTGGACTGGAGGTACGAGGGCAGCACCACCAGGAAGGTGTAACCGGCGGCCGACCAGCCCATGATGCGGCCCGCGCCGAGCACGATGGCCCCCAGGGTGCGGAGGGGAGGGGCGGGTTCCGCGCGCTCGCCCCGTACCCGCGCGGCCTCCTTCGACGGGCCGGAAGCCGCCTCCGGCGGGCCAGAAGCCCCCTTCGCTCGCGCGAAGTTGGGCGTCTCGTCCAGCCTCAGCCTGACCCACAGCGCGACCAGTCCCAGCGGGAGCGTCAGCAGGAACGGGAGGCGCCAGCCCCATGCGTTCAGCGCCGTCTCGTCCATCGCGAGGGCCAGCACCGCCGCGAATCCGGCGCCCGCGAGGAGCCCGAGCCCCACGGTGAAGGACTGCCACGCCCCGTACAGCCCCCGCTTTCCCCGCGGCGCGAACTCCGTCAGCACCGCCACCGCGCCCCCGAACTCGCCGCCCGCGCACAGCCCCTGGACCGCGCGCAGCACGGTGAGCAGCCACGGCGCCGCCGCTCCCGCCGTGGCGTAGGTGGGCAGCGCGCCGATCAGCGTGGTCGCCGCCGTCATCACGAGCAGGACGAGGATGAGGGTGGGGCGGCGCCCTGCGCGGTCGCCGACGCGGCCGAACAGGGCCGCGCCCAGCGGGCGGAAGAAGAACGCGAGGGCGAAGGCCGCATACGTCTTGACCAGGGCCTCCAGCTCACCGCCGCCGTGCGGGGTGAAGAAGTTCGCGGCGATCACGGTCGCGAAGTAGCCGTAGACGCCGAACTCGTACCACTCGATGAAGTTCCCCGCCGAACCGGCGACGAGCGCCCGCCGCGAGGGCCGCGCTGGCCCGCCGTCCGTGTGCGTCGCCGCCTGCGGATTCACCGCTCTCTCACTGTCCTGTGATGTCACGGACCCCTGATACCCGCTCGCCTCGGCGCGCACGCCGTACGCCGCCGCGCGTCCCCGGCGTCGCCGCCGGCCTCACTCCGTACGGGCGAGTCCCGCGTAGGAGGTGAGGGACCTGCTCGGCGTCGTCTCCGCGTCCGGGCGCCACCGGCTGACCGGGACCAGTCCGGGCGGCAGGAGCTCCAGGCCGCAGAAGAGGCTCCGCAGCTCCTCCGGGGTGCGCAGGTGGTACGGGTCGGCGCCGCTGCTGTTGTAGCGCTCGTGCGCCTCGTTGCGCGCCGCGTCCACGTCCGTGCCGTCGCTCAGGGCCAGGAAGCTGCCGGGCGGGACGGCGTCCAGCAGCCGCCGCACGATCGCCCGCGCCTCGGCGTCGTCCGGTACGTGGCCCAGGACGCCGAGCAGGATCAGGCCGACGGGGCGGGTGAGGTCCAGCGTGCGCGCGGCCGCTTCGAGGACCGCTTCCGGGTCGTGCAGGTCGGCGTCGACGTAGGCGGTCGCCCCCTCGGGGGTGGAGGTGAGGAGGGCGCGGGCGTGCATGAGCACGAGCGGGTCGTTGTCGACGTAGACGATGCGGGACTCCGGGGCGGCGCGCTGGGCGATCTCGTGGGTGTTCTCCACGGTGGGCAGCCCGGTGCCGATGTCGAGGAACTGGCGTATGCCCTCCTCCCGCACGAGGTGCCGCACCGCGCGGGCGAGGAACTGCCGTGCGCCGCGCGCGGATTCCACGATGCCGGGGAAGAGCGCCGCGAACTCGTCGCCCGCGCGGTGGTCGACGGGGTAGTTGTCCTTGCCGCCCAGCCAGTAGTTCCAGATCCGCGCCGAGTGCGGGACGGATGTGTCGATCTCCGGCGGGGGAGGGGGCGAGGGCTGCGGCGAGGGGTCGGACGAGGGCTGGGAGGAGGGCCGGGGCGAGGGCTGCGACGAGGGGTCCGGAATGGGGTCCGGCATGAGGGCAACTCCTGTGCGGCTCGTGGGGGTTCGGTGCCGGTCAGCCTAGGCGCGGGCTCTCCGGCGGTCGCGGCGCTTCTGGAAAACATCCGCTGCCGGAAGCCTTGACAGGAGGAATGGTCTGGACCAGTTTTGCGCGCGGCGGCGCGCGCCGCCTTCCCTCTCCGCTTGGAGGCAGCAGTGCCGTTACGAAGATGGGCCGGGGGCGCCGTCGCCCTCGCACTGGGGGCGGCGACCGTCCTCACCGGGGCGGGCGCCGCACAGGCCGCCGACGCCGAGGCCACCAGGAACGGGGGCTTCGAGTCAGGGCTGGCGGGCTGGAGCTGCTCGGGCGGCAGCGGCAGCACCGTCGGATCCCCCGTGCACGGCGGCACCGCCGCGCTCAAGGCCACCCCCGCCGGCCAGGACAACGCCAGGTGCACCCAGACCGTCGCGGTCAAGCCGGACTCCACCTACAAGGTCAGCGGGTGGGTGCAGGGCGGCTACACGTACCTCGGGGTGTCCGGCACCGGCACCACCGACGTCTCCACCTGGACGCCGGACAGCGGGAGTTGGAAGCAGCTCACCACCGGCTTCAAGACCGGCCCGAGCACGACCTCGGTCACCCTCTACACGCACGGCTGGTACGGGCAGGGTGCCTACTACGCCGACGACCTCTCCGTCTTCGGGCCCGACGCGGGCGGCGGACCCGGGCCCACCGTGCCGGGCACGCCGAGCGGCCTCGCCGTCACCGGCACCACCGCCTCCTCGGTGACGCTCGCCTGGGACGGGGTGAAGGGCGCGACCGGGTACACCGTGTACCGGGACGGCGCCAAGGCCGCGTCCGTCACCGGCACTTCGGCCACCGTGAGCGGGCTGAGCGCGAAGACCTCGTACTCCTTCCAGGTGGCCGCCGCCAACGACGCGGGCGAGTCGCCCAAGTCGGCCGCGGTGACCGCGACCACGAAGGACGGCGGCGGCAATCCGGGGCCCGGGGTGCCGCGGCACGCGGTGACCGGCTACTGGCAGAACTTCGACAACGGCGCGGCCGTGCAGAAGCTGCGCGACGTGCAGGACCCGTACGACATCATCGCCGTCTCCTTCGCCGACGCCACGGCCACGCCTGGGAAGATCGACTTCACGCTCGACCCGGCCGTCGGCTACGGCTCCGTGGACGAGTTCAAGGACGACATCCGGGCCAAGCAGGCCGCGGGCAAGAGCGTCGTGCTGTCCGTCGGCGGCGAGAAGGGCAACGTCGCGGTCAACAGCGACGCAGCGGCGACGGCCTTCGCCGACAGCGCGTACGTGCTGATGAAGGAGTACGGCTTCAACGGCGTCGACATCGACCTGGAGAACGGGCTCAGCTCCACGTACATGACGAAGGCGCTGCGGCAGCTCTCCGCGAAGGCGGGCGCCGGACTGGTGCTGACCATGGCGCCGCAGACCCTCGACATGCAGTCCACGTCCAGCGAGTACTTCAAGACCGCGCTGGCCGTGAAGGACATCCTCACCGTGGTCAACACGCAGTTCTACAACAGCGGTTCGATGCTCGGCTGCGACGGCAAGGTCTACTCGCAGGGCTCGGTCGACTTCCTGACCGCGCTCGCCTGCATCCAGCTCGAGGGCGGCCTCGACGCCTCGCAGGTCGGCCTCGGCGTGCCTGCCTCGCCGCGCGGAGCGGGCAGCGGCTACGTCTCCCCGCAGACCGTGAACAGCGCGCTCGACTTCCTGGCGCGGGGCACCGGATGCGGCTCCTTCAAGCCGCCGCGCACCTACCCCGCGCTGCGCGGCGCGATGACGTGGTCGACCAACTGGGACGCGACGGCGGGCAACGCGTGGTCCAGCGTGGTGGGGCCGCACGTGCACGGGCTGCCGTAAAGAGACACCTGTCGTGCGCAACACGGGCGGCCTGCGGCGTATCGCGCCGCAGGCCGCCCGTACGGGGAGGTTTCCCGCCCCGTTACTCCTCGTTGCGTGCCGCGTCCGCCGCCGCGCGCAGCGCGCTCTGCGAGAGCTGGCCGCCGCCGTTGGCGTGCGCCGTGCCGCTCAGGCCGGGCAGCAACTGCGCGGCCAGCAGCGTGGACAGCGCCGAGGTGTCGCCGCCGCCCGAGCCGCCGTCGGTGCGGACCACGACCGGCTGCGGCGCCTTGCCGGCCAGCTCGGCGCCCACTTCGAGGCGGCGCCGCGCCAGTTCGTACTGGAGCACCGCGCGGTTGTCCCGGTACGCGGTGGCCAGCGCGCGCTGGGCGCGCGCCTCGTTCTCAGCGGAGATCAGGCCGCTGCGGCCGCCGGTCTCGATCTCGAAGCGCACGCGCTGCGCCTCGGTCTCCTGCCGCTCCAGCAGGTCGGCGACGTCCTCGCGGGCCTTGTTCAGCGCGGCCTTGACCTCGACGATGCGGGCGTCGCGCACCTTCTTGGCGCGCTCGATGTCCATCGTGAGGCTGTCGATGCGGCGCTTGCGGTTGAGGCCCCACTCCTGCTCGTACGCGGTCCGCTCCTTGGCGATCCGCTCCTGGGTGGCCAGGTGCTGCTGGTACTGCGCGGGGAGCTGCACGTCCGGGATGTTGCTGCCGGTGACGCGCACGCCGTAGCGCTCCAGCTGCCTGTTGAGCAGGTTCTGCATGTCGGCCACGTCCGAGCCGCGCAGGTCGTAGGCGCTCTCGGTCTGCACCTGGCGGCCGCGCTGGCGGATCGCGTCCTGCACCGCGCTGGAGAGCACCAGGTCGAAGTTGCCCGCGCCGATGGACCGTACGAACAGCACCGCGTCGGTGATGCGGAACTTCAGGAAGAACTCGATCGAGCGCAGCGGCACGCTCTCCCGGGTCGGGCAGGCCACCACGGGCGCCGAGTACGGGTTCTCGGTGGCGACGTCCACCACGAAGTCCACCCGCGACCAGGGGTGCCACAGGTAGTGGCGGCCCGGGTCGAGGGTGCGGGTGATCGCGCCGTAGTGGGTGAGGATGCCGACGGTGCCCTGCTCGATCTCCACGATCGAGGAGCGCCACCACCACAGCACGCCGATGACCAGCAGCGCGACGCCCGCCACGTACGCGACCGTGGCCAGCGTCCCGTACGCGGCCGTGGACAGGCCGCTGTCCGCGCCGGCCGCGCCGATGCTCAGCATCACGCCCGACAGCACGGAGAAGACCCCGAGCCACAGCGGCAGCATCCACCACAGGCGCTGCCGGTGCTTGGGGATGATCACGGGGACCAGGTGTCCGGCCTCACCGCTGCGCAGGAGCTGCGCGACCTCGTTCCAGGGGGCCACCTTCTCCGAGATGACCGACCTCATGCGGGACTTCACTGACCGGCCTCCTCGTCGACGTCGCTGGCGTGCTGCGCGTGCTGTACGTGTGCGCCGGGGCCGGGCTCAGCGGGCCCGGGCTCACCGGACTCCGTCTCGCCCTCGGTACCGGGCACCGTCGGGCGCTCGGCCTCCAGCAGCTCCCTGATCTGCGGCTCGCGCTCCGCGATGCGCTCCGAGACCTCCCGCAGGCGGTCCCGCATCGCGGCCATGTCGCCCTCGCCGAACAGCTCGGCGCCGCGCTCGCCGACCAGCTCGCGCGCCAGCGCGAGGAAGTCGACGCCCGCCTCCTCGGCGGTGCCGCCGATGCGCACCAGCCGCGGCAGGTGGTCGGCGACCTTCTCCAGGGTGTCCAGGACCTGCTGCTGGTAGCGGTACTCCAGGATCTCCGGCGCCTCGGCCGCCGTCACCGCGCGGATGTCCAGCGACTGGGCCTCCAGCAGCGCCGCGTTGGCCTTCGCCTCCGACTCGGCCTGTACGTAGCGCTGGCGGGCCAGCGCCTCGGCGCGGTTGGTCTCCCGCTCCACGGCGGTGTCCATCTGCGCCTGGTACTGCGCGATCTCGGCCTGGATCGCGGACAGCTCCTCCTGCTGACCCGCCAGCTCCTTGGTCAGGTCGCCCTCGTCCTGCTCCTTGCGGAGCTGGAGCGCGTACTCGTGGGTGTACGCCTCCTTCGCGACCCGCACCATCTCGGGGGCGGCCAGGTCCATGCGGTAGGCGCGGTCCGAGGGCTCGGCGTGCGTGATGTTCGCGTTGGTCAGCTCGACCGCGGGCCTGAACTGGCCGTTGAGCTGCTCCAGCAGCCGGCCGGTGTCCTCGCCCACCATGTCGTAGATCCCGGACGCCTCCTGCTCGTAGATGAGGCTGCGGATCGTCTCGCTCACGGCGTTGTTCAGCTTCTCCTGGAAGCCGCGCACGGCGCCGAGCGTGTAGACGAACTCCACCGGGTCGCTGATCCGGAACTGGATGAAGAGGTCGATCGACGCCAGCACTCCGCCCTTCGTGGGGGCCTCACGGACCGGCGCGTTGAACGGGTACTCGCGGGTGGTGTTGATGATGTAGGAGACCCGCTTCCACGGGTTGAGCAGGATGACCCGGCCCGGGCCCGTCACCTGCTCCAGCTTCCCGAAGCGGGTGATCAGCGCCTGGCACCCGTCGGGCACCATCACCATCCCCTGCTTCCACCACACGAAGCCGACGGCCAGCAGCGAGAGCACCCAGTAGTGCACCCCGAACAGCGGGTTGGTCAGCACCGCCGCTCCGGTGGCCCCGACGACGGCGCTGCCCACGGCACCGAGGACGAGCAGCAGGAGCACCGGCAGCATGCTGACGAGGGAGCGGCCCTTGGGGAGCACCATGGGGCAGATGGCGTGGACCTTCTGCCCCTCCTCGCGGCGCTGCTCGCTGCGGTTGAGTTCCTCGCCCGCCTGGTCGAGCGGGACGGTCTGCTCCGACATATAGGTGTCGATGCCGCCGTCGTGCTCGCGCGCCCCGGGGAAGTCGCTCGGGTCGAGCCCGTCGTCCCTGGAGCCGTCGCCCGAGGCGCCCTGGCTCCCGCCGCGCCGTCCCTTTCCGCCGCCGCGCGAGCCCTTGGCCCGCTTGCGGACTTCCTCCTCGGCCAGCTCCTGCGGGTCGGCGCCCTCTGCCACCGAGGCGGCGGCCTGTGCGGCCCGCTGTGCGGTCGTGCTCCGCGCCACGATTCCCCCTTCGTTCACGCTGCGGATCTTTACGCCCACCCAACACCACGCGAATCACCGCGGTGCAGGGCCCCCGCCCGGGGTCACTGGACTGTGACCTGGTGGCACCCCCGGACGCGTCAGCGAAGCACGCGCCGACCGCACCCGACCGTGTCAGCGGCGCCCAACTGGCGCCGCTTGCCCCTCAGTTCGCGCGGTCGGCGAATCCGGCGGGCAGGTCGGCGGGGCCGACGGCGACTACGCTCTCGTCATCCTCGCCGACGTCCTCGAACAGGGTGATGCGCGCGAACTCCGGCACGACGTGCACGGGGTAGGCGGGCCCCGCCTCGCGGTAGGCGGCCATCTCGGCCAGGTGCTCGTTCTGGAAGCAGACGGTGCGCTCCGGGTGCTCCTCGACCCAGCGCGGGAAGAAGATCACGCCGTGCAGCAGGCGCCGGGCGGGCGAGACGTTCACCGAGACGCAGGTGCCGGTCGGCTCGGTCCAGGACACCTTGTAGACGTCGTCGTCGATCCGTACGAGGTCGACGGCCTGGTCCTTCACCCAGCGCCCGCCGACCATCCCGGTGTGGATGCGGTAGTCGATGGTCCGCGCGTTCTTCACGTACATCTCGTACTGCCAGCCGTTCGCGTACGTGTAGATGAAGCGCTTCCCCGTGATGCCGGAGAGGTCCTGCTCCAGGACGGGCTCGGTGACGGTGGTGGACATGGTGCCTCCTTCGGGCGGTCGTGCGGTGGTCCCCTCCCGTTCCCCCTCCGTATTTGAGTTTGCCACAAAACAAGTTTGCTGCAAAACAGTTTCGCGAGAGCAGGGAGCAGGAGAGCAGCAGGAGCAGGGGCAGGTGTGCGGTGGAGGTGATCGCCGCTGGGAGAATCGCCGCATGGACACCGCCGCCGACCTCAGCCGGCTGCTCGGGCCGCTGCGCCGCGCCGTGCTGCGCTCGACCCGGGCCGCCGAGAACCTGCCCGACCTGCCCGAGGCGCACATCGAGCTGCTGCGCGTTCTGGTCGCCTGGGGGCCGCTGGGCACCCGTTCCGTCGCCGCCCGGCTCCGGGTTTCCCCGTCGACGGTCAGCAATCTGGTGCGCTCGGCGACGGCCGACGGGCTGGTGCGGCGGCAGGCCTCGGAGACCGACCTGCGGGCCGTCGAGCTCACGGCGACGGACCGGGCCCGTGAACTCCTGGACCGCTACGACGCGGCGAGCCGCGACGCGATCGAGCAGGCCCTCGCGCGCCTCCCGCGCAAGGACCGGGACACCCTGGCCGAGGCCCTTCCGGCCCTGGAGCGCCTGACGACGGAGCTGAGCGAGCGCTGAGCGGCCGCTGTGCGGAGCGGGCCCCGGGCACGGGGGCGGCTTTACAGGCGGTGGCTTCGCCGCGTACGACGTATAGGGCGGCACCGTCACGTGCCCCGTACAAAAAAGTCACCGCCCAAACAGTCACCGCACGGAAGAAACCCGCATGCGCCTCCTGCTGATCCGCCACGGCCAGACCCCCTCCAACCTCGTGCACGCGCTGGACACCGGCGCGCCGGGGCCAGGACTGACCGAGCTGGGGGAACGGCAGGCCGCCGCGCTGCCCGAGGCGCTGGCCGGCGAGGACATCGCCGTGCTCTACGCGTCCACGCTGGTCCGCACCCAGCTCACCGCCGCACCCCTGGCCGCGGCGCGCGGCCTCGTACCGGAGATCCGCGAGGGCATCAGGGAGCTGTCGGCCGGCGACATGGAGATGCGCACCGACGACGAGGCGGCGCACACGTACATGTCCACCGCCTTCGCGTGGTCGGGCGGCGACACCGCGCTGCGCATGCCGGGCGGCGAGAGCGGCGACGAGGCGCTGGCCCGCTTCGACGCGGTCGTCGCCGAGGCGCACCGCGCGCTGCCGGGCGGCGAGGGCACCGCAGCGCTGGTCAGCCACGGCGCGGCCATCCGCATGTGGACGGCGGCCCGGGCGCAGAACCTCGACGTGGAGTTCGCCGCGGCCCACCCCCTGAGCAACACCGGAGTGGTCGTGCTCGACGGCGCGCCTGGCCAGGGCTGGAAGGCGCTGACCTGGGAGGACGCCCCGGTCGGCGGCACCGGTCTGGCGGACCCGTACGCGGAGGGCCCGGCGGCCGACATCGTGGAGCCGGGGCGCTGAGCCGAGGGGGAGAGGGCTTGACCGGGCCGCGCGGTAGCGGCTTACCAGGACAAACGGCTTGCCAGGAACGGCTTACCAGGACAGCAGCCGGGGATCGCTGCGCGGATCCGGCGCGATGCGCGGGTCGGCAGCCGTACGAGGCGGTTCGGCAGTCGCACGCGCGCGCCGCTCCGGGGCCGGGGCCGGGGCCGCAGCCCCCTCGGCCGCCGTCCCCGCCCCGTACACCCCGGCCCGCACACGCGAAGCCCGCGCCGCCAGCTCGGCCGCGCAGGTCAGCCAGCGGATCACGGCGTCCACCGACACGTCGTCCAGCTCGGCCAACTGCCGCAGCGCGCCCCGGTCCTCGGGCGCCGGCGGGATGCCGAACTCGGTGAGCTTGCTCTGCAGCGTGAGCCGGTGCGCGTCACTCGCCGCGAGGCGCCGCGCCGCGCTCGACGGCCGCTCCGGCACGGCGTGCGCGGGCCGCTCGGGCATGGCGTGCAGATCGGTCATGGTGACCGCCTCTCTCTCACTGTGGTGCTGCCTCCCCTCACGCGAGGGGGCGGCTCACAGGTTGCGGCGGCGCTCCAGGATCACCCGTTCAGACCCGGAACCTTCCCTGGCCCCTCGGAGAAGACCTGTTCACGCGCCGGGAGCGGGTGCTTAGGATTCCCGCATGCATCCTGCACCCACCCCCTCCGCCGCCTCTCCCGCGCGGGTGGCGGTGATCGGCGGCGGCGCGATCGGCGGCCTGCTCGCGGCGTTCGCGTACGAGTGCGGCCCGGCGGCGACGGACGTGACCCTGTGCGTCCGCACCCCCGTGGACGGGCTGACCGTGCACACGGGAGGCGAGACAGTGCACGCGCCCGTACGCGTCGTGACCAGCCCCGACGAGCTGAGCGAAAACGGCCGGCCCCCGCACGCCGACTGGGTGTTCCTCACCACGAAGGCGCAGGACACCCCCGGCGCCGAGGGCTGGCTGCGGGCGCTCTGCGGCCCCGGCACCACCGTCGCCGTCGTGCAGAACGGCGTCGACCACGAGGAGCGGGTGGCGCCCCTGGTGCCGCCCGGCACCGCGCTGCTGCCGACCCTCGCGTTCATGGCGGTCGAGCGCACGGGCCCCGGCCGCATCGTCCACCACACCGCCAACCACCTCCACGTACCCGAGGGCGAGGCGGCGGACCGGCTGGCCGCGCTGCTGGCCGGGAGCCGCCTGGAGGTGCGGCCCGTGCCGGACTTCACGACGGCGGCGTGGCGCAAGATGTTCACCAACCTGGCCGCGAATCCGCTCACTTCGCTTCTCCAGCAGCGCATGGGCCTGTTCGCCGAGCCCGAGGTGCGCGCGCTCGCGCAGGACATCCTGCGCGAGGCGGTGGCGGTGGCGCGCGCCGAGGGCGCCGAGGTCGGCGAGGACGACGTGCGGCGCGCGCTCAAGCAGAACGCCTCGGTCCCGCCCGACGGCGGCACCTCGATGCTCTACGACCGCCTGGCCGGCCGCCCGTTGGAGCACGAGCACATCACCGGCGCCGTCGTACGGGCGGCCGCGCGGCACGGCATCGACGTACCGCTCAACCGCATGCTGCTGACCCTGCTGCGCGCGGTGGACCGCGAACTGCGCGGCGCCGGGGCGTAGTCGGGCCCTCGGCGCCGCGCGTCTCACGCCGCGTCCGGCACCCAGCTCCCGTGGAAGCCCAGCGGTACGCGCACCGGCAGGTGGACCGCGGCCACCGGGTCCCCGGTGAAGTCCTGCGCGGAGAGGATCAGCAGGTCGGTCGCACCGCGGTCCGGATCGTGCACGAAGGACATCACGTAGCCGTCGTCCTCCGCCGCGGCCGTGGCCGACGGTACGAAGAACGGCTCGCCCGCATAGGCGCCGCTCCTGAACGGCCGCCGCTGCGCGCTGCCCGCGGTCAGGTCGTGCTTGAGCAGCGCGTCGCCGAAGGCGTCGTCGGGCAGGCTCGACAGCTCCTGCTGCTCGGTGAGGTGGGTGTTGATGTCGGGGGTCACCGCCGCGTAGCCGTACCGGTGCGCTCCGGCCACCGCCGCCGGGCTCACCGTGGGGAACTCCTGCGGCCTGTCGTCCAGCCGCGACTGGGTCGTCTTGCCCGTCGCGGTGTCCAGCGTCCAGCGGTCCAGGGTGGGCAGCGGACTGCCCTCAAGACGCGCGTCGCGCATCATGTGGTCGTAGCGCACCGCGTCGATCACGACCGCGTCGCCCTCGTCGTACGCGTTCAGCGTGTGGAAGATCCAGCACGGCTCGACCTCGAACCACTGCGGGACGCCCGTGCCCTCGGCCGCCCCCTCGCGCACCCCCGCACCGGTACCGGCGCGCGGCAGCAGGCCGATGCGCGCGGGCCGCCGCTCGTTCCACGCGTACGGAAGCTGGGCGCCGCCGCGCGCCAGCTCCTCGCTGAAGGTGACCGGAAGGTCGTACAGCACCACATAGCGCTCGGTCAGCGCGCAGTCGTGGATCATCGGCTGGTGCGCGGCGGGAACGCCGATGCTGCTGGTCACCCTGCCCTCGGGTGAGACCACGAGATAGCGGACCTGGTCGTCGCCGAACTGGTAGCAGACCGCGTGCAGTTCGCCCGTGCGCGGGTCCAGCTTGGGGTGCGCCGTGTACCCGCCGGGCAACGTCCCGCCGAAGTCGCCGCGCCTCGCGGTGTCCAGCTCGTACGTCAGCTCGTACGGGCGCGGCCCCGACTCCACCAGCGCGAGGGTGCGCCCGGCGTGACCGATCACATGGGTGTTGCAGGCGGCGTCGCCGAGGTTCACGGAGGCGCCGCCGGGGTGCCGCTCGCCCAGCTCGGAGGCGACGTGCTCGGAGCGCACCCAGCGGTTGCGGTACCACTCGGCGCGGCCCTCGCGCAGCCGCACGCCGTGCACCATGCCCTCGCCGAGGAACAGGTGCAGAGTCGGGTCGTCGAGGTTCATCGGATTGGGGCCGTTGCGCAGGTAGCGGCCGTTCAGCTCGGCCGGTATGCGTCCGGTCACCGGCAGATCGTGGGCGGTGACCTCCTCGCGTACCGGTTTGAAGCCGCCGCTGTAGGGGTTCGTGTACTCGGCCATCTCGTCTCCGGTCGTCGTGCCCCGCGGGGCAGTTGGAGTTGCGCAGTGGCGGTGTGCCTACGCGGTGGAGTCTGCGCGCGCCGCGGCACATAGTCAATAAACTGACTACTCACACCTTTGTCTATGCTGTCGTGGACGAGTGACCGGCCCGGCGGGGGGCGGTGCGCGGGGAAGGGAGCGGAGAGATGGCGCTGCGCCACGCGGTGCTGACGGCGTTGCTGGACGACGAGTGCAGCGGATACGAGCTGGCCAAGACCTTCGACAGCGGCATGGCCAACTTCTGGCACGCGACGCCGCAGCAGCTCTATCTCGAGCTGTCCAAACTGGAGGCCGCCGACCTCGTACGGGGCAGGGAAGTGGTGCAGGAGTCCCGCCCCAACAAGCGGCTGTTCACCGTCACCGAGGCGGGCATGGCCGAGCTGGAGCGCTTCGCCGCCCAGCCGATGCGGGCCTCCTTCATCCGCGACGACCTGCTGGTGAAGGTGCACGCCGTGGACCACATCGGCGCGGAGAAGGTGATCGGGCAACTGCGCGCGCGTGCCGAACTCGCCGACGCGAAGCTGGAGTTGTACGAGAAGATCCTCGCCCACCTGCGGGGCGGCGAGGACGAGGAGAGCTACCTGCGCACCGCGGCCCGCGTCGGCCCGTACCTCACGTGCCTGCGGGGGCGCGCGTACGAGTCGGACACGAGGGCGTGGTGCCTGAGCACGGCGGAGCTGCTGGAGAGCAGGGCGTAAGCGCCGCCCGGCCTTCGCTGCGTACCGCTCCGTACGACAGCGGTCCGAGTGCATGCTGCACTCGGACCGCTGAAGCGGGGGCGGCCGGGACCGCCGGAGGCGGTGCCTCAGATCGTGGCGGTGTCGATCACGAAGCGGTAGCGCACGTCACTGGAGAGCACCCGCTCGTATGCCTCGTTGATCTGCTCGCCGCTGACCACCTCGATGTCCGAGCCGATCCCGTGCTTGGCGCAGAAGTCCAGCATCTCCTGGGTCTCCGGGATGCCGCCGATCAGCGAACCGGCGAACGACCTGCGCGCGCCGATCAGCGCGAAGGGCACGACCGGCAGCGGGTTCTCCGGCACGCCGAGCTGGACGAGCGTGCCGTCGGTGCGCAGCAGCCCGAAGTAGGCGTTCATGTCCAGGTTCGCCGAGACCGTGTTCACGATCAGGTCGAACTCGCCCGCGAGCTCGGTGAAGGTCGCGTCGTCCGAGGTCGCGCGGTAGTCGTCGGCGCCGAGCCGCAGCCCGTCGTCCTTCTTGCGCAGCGACTGGCTGAGCACCGTGACCTCGGCGCCCATCGCGTGCGCGATCTTCACGGCCATGTGCCCGAGCCCGCCGAGGCCGACCACGGCGACCTTCTTGCCGGGGCCCGCGCCCCAGTGCGCCAGCGGCGAGTACACGGTGATGCCCGCGCACAGCAGCGGTGCGGCCGCGTCCAGCGAGATGCCCTCGGGGATGCGCAGGACGTAGTTCTCGTCCACCACGATGGCGGTGGAGTAGCCGCCCTGGGTGGGCTGCCCGTCCCGGCCGGTCGCCGCGTAGGTGCCGATCATGCCGGTCTCGCCGGTGCAGTACTGCTGCAGCCCCGCGAGGCAGTTCTCGCACTCGCGGCAGGAGTCCACGAAGCAGCCGACGCCGACGCGGTCGCCGACGGCGTACGCGGTGACGCCCGGGCCGACCTCGGAGACCACGCCGGCGATCTCGTGGCCGGGCACGAGCGGGAAGACGTCCGAGTTGTCGCCCCACTCGGAGCGGGCCGTGTGGATGTCGGAGTGGCAGATCCCCGCGTACTTGATGTCGATGAGGACGTCGTGCTCACCGAGCGCCCTGCGCTCGATGGTGGTGCGCTCCAGCGGAGCCTTCGGTGCCGGTGCGGCGTAGGCGGAAACAGTCTTGCTCGTCATGCTTCCACCGTGCCTGGCAAGCCTCTGACCAGCCAGAACCCTGCTGAGCCTACGCATGCGGTGCCTACGCCCGGCGTGCCTACCACCGGCAGTACCACCCTCGGCGTCCACGCCGCGTAGACGCTCGTCGCATAGTGGAAGGCATGGACCAGCGCACCGAACTGAGCGAGTTCCTCCGGTCGCGGCGTGCCCGGCTGCGGCCCGAGGACGTCGGGCTGCCCGAGCACGGCGGCCGCCGCCGGGTCCCCGGGCTGCGGCGCGAGGAGCTGGCGCAGCTCGCCGGGGTCAGTGTGGCGTACTACACCCGTCTCGAACAGGGGCGAGGGCAGAACGTCTCCACCGCCGTCCTCGACGCCATCGCCGGCGCGCTCCGGCTCTCGGCCGCCGAGCGCGACCACCTGACCCACCTGGTCCGCCCGGTCTCCCGGCGCCGCAGGGCTCCCGCGCGCCCGGAGCGGGTGCGGCCCGAGCTCCAGCAGCTCGTCGACGCGATGGAGGGCGTCCCCGCCTATGTGGTCGGCCGCCGCCTCGACATCATCGGCTGGAACAGGCTCGGCCGCGCCCTCGTCGCCGACCACCTCCCCGCGCTGCCGCCCGACCACCGCAACCTCGCCTGGCTGGTCTTCCTCGACCCCGCGTCCCGCGAGCTGTACGTCGACTGGGAGCGCAAGGCCGCCGACGTCGTCGCGAGCCTGCGCCTGGACGCCGGCCGCTATCCCGACGACGCCCGCCTCTGCTCCCTCATCGGCGAACTCTCCGTGAAGAGCGAGGACTTCCGCCGCCTGTGGGCCGACCACGACGTACGGGAGAAGAGTTACGGGGCCAAGCGCCTGCACCACGCGGTGGTGGGCCCGCTGACCCTCTCGTACGAGACGCTGACCCTCCCCGGCGACCCGGGCCAGGCGATCATCACCTACCACGCGGAGCCGGGCTCCGCCTCCGCCGAGTCCCTCCGCCTGCTGGCCAGTTGGGCGGCGAGCGAGCCCGAGTCCGCGCACGCGTACGAACCGCGCCCCGACGAGGCCACCTGATCGGGTGTATTCGGGGGTGCGGAGGTCCGTTCGGCGTTTCTCAACTCCCGCTATAGCGCAGGGTGTTGGGTGTTACACGCCCAGCAACAAGGAGCACTCATGCGCGTTCGCACCACCCTCGCAGCCGGAGCCCTCGCGGCGGCCGCCCTCCTCGGCGCCGCCGGCGCGGCCTCCGCCGACTCCGGCGCCCAGGGTGCCGCCATCGGCAGCCCCGGTGTGGCCTCGGGCAACAACATCCAGGCTCCGGTCCACATCCCGGTCAACGCCTGCGGCAACTCGATCAACGTGGTCGGCCTCCTCAACCCGACCTTCGGCAACACCTGCGCGAACGGCTGAGCTTGAGGCTCCGTTGTCGAGGGGGCGTCCCTGCGGGGGCGCCCCCTCACGCATGCGGGGCTCGCACCCTCCCCGGTCGCCTCGCGCGTAGCCTTGGGTCATGACCTCCGACAGCACGGACAGCCCGGCCACCATGTACGGGACCGTCTCGCTCGTCCTCGGCGTCGTCGGCCTGATCACCGCGGTGCTGGCCTCCTACGCCGGCATCGCGATCCCGGTGCTGTGCGGCGCCCTCGCGGTCACCCTCGCCTCCGCCGGCTTGTTCCAGCGGACCAACCGCATCAAGTGCATCGCTGCCCTGACGACCGGCGCCGTCGCGCTGCTGTACCCGGTCGTCCTCCTAGCGACCTTCGGCGGCTGACTGCCACTCGAAGCCTCAGCTGCCCGTGATGTCGGGGCCCGGACGAGACGCCCGGGCCCCGACAAAGCTGAGGGGGTCAGGAGCAGCGCCAGATGGCGGGGAAGCGAGGGTAGGAGGTGCCGGCCGGGGCGTTCGCGCCGGCCAGGGTCGCGTCGTCGCCGAGGGTGTAGAACTGGCCGTCGCCGCTCAAGGTCCTCAGGGCGGAGGTGCCCTGCCACAGCTTGGCGGAGTGGGTTCTGCCCGAGGTGCCGAGGATCAGACCGGTGCTGTTGACGGCGCTGGTCCCATAGCCGTCGGGCAGCTTCCTGGGCTGGCCGTCCTTGCCCCACGTGACGGCGAAACGGTTGAAGTCGGCGGTCTGGCCGTCACCCACCACCGTGCCACCGGAGATCGACGAGATGGTGGCGTTCGTCGCCCCGGACGGCAACGTGAGGGCCTTGGCGACTCCGTCCTTCCAGAGGTAGGGGCGGGTGGTCCCCTCGGGATCGTTCACCGCCGTCACCGCGACCGTTCCGTCCGTGTCGACGCCCTCGACGCGGCTGCCGAGAGGGAACCCCTTCAGCCGGGTCACGGTCCCCGGCTTGTCGGCGGGCCAGAAGAAGACCTCGCGGTAATTGGGGTTGGTGAGGTATCCGTCGCCGTAGATGTCCCCGTTCTCCGTGATCGCCTGCGCCACGAGGCCGTACGCCCCCTCGGGCACCGGAAGCTGTTCCAGCTTGCCGTCGCGGGAACGGAACGGGTAGTTCGTCCCCAGCGGCCAGCCCTCGCTGGACCCGGTGAGCTTCCAGCCGTACCCGACCGCGGTGCCGGAGGCGTTCATGTCGTTGACGCCCAGGGTGTAGTCGGCGTCGGGGACGGTCCCCAGGTCGGTGACCTTGCCGCCCGACCAGATGGCCGCGTGCCTCTTCGTCAGCCGGGAGGCGGCCGGATACTCGATCTCCCCAGCGAAGAGGTCCTTGCCCGCCACCGTCGTTACGGCACCGGCGGTGGCACCGCTCGGCACGGGCAACTGGCTGGGCCGGTACGTGCAGGCCTGCGCCGCCGCACTCGCCGAGGGGGCGAGGCCGGTGAGCCCCGTGACGGCCAGCGCGGCGGTGGCCAACGCGGCGGCGGCCGACCGCGCCAAGCGTCTCTGGTGTCTCATGAAGTCCTCCGTGAAGGTCGGGAATACCCGCCCCGGAGTCTCAGCGCCCGCCCTATATTCCCTCTCTCCCCAGGCGGTCGGAGGCGCCGACGGGGTGGAGGCCGCCCGACACGAGACCAATCATTGGAGCGTGGAGAAGTTCACCAGCAAGGACAGTGACGGTCGGTGATCGTGCAGAACTACTACAAGACCGAAGACGGCAGGTACAAACTCGCCGACGACAGCCAAAAGATCGGCACCATCACCGCGTACTGCCAGCGTGTGGCCCACAACACGTGCCCCGACGCGGTGAACAACACATGAGCACCGGGCATGGCAGCGAGTCGGCTGCCGAAGGTGAGCCGGCCGCGCACTGGGACGACAAAGGCCTCGCCGAGCTCCAGAGCGATCTGTCGCACAGCATGCTGCGGTTCGTCGCCGAACCTCTTTCTGCCAGCACGGCATTTCTGGTCAGGGGAGCGCTTGATCCGCCTGAACGGCGTGGTGCGGGCCGAGTCGTGCTGTGGGACGGACACCGCCTCGATGCCTCTTTCGCCTGCGACGTGCCGCTGACCGATGACCACGGCAGCAACGTCCCCGGTGATGAACTGTGTGCCGCGCTGCGGCACTTCATCCGCTTGGAGGAACTGCCCAGTCGAGTGGACCGCGCGCCGCGGGACGCCTCCGGAATCCCCGTACTGGATGCGCAGGAAGCCATCCGGACTTTCCTGCAGGCGCCGGTCTTCCCGCTCGCCGACGCCCTGCGCGCGGCCGTGGTCGACCTGCTCCCCTCTCCCTCCGCACGAGCGGGGGCTGATCAGGAGTCAGAGGGCTGGCTGCGGCTGCGAGGCTTCCTGCTGTTGGACGCGAGCACCGCTCGCCGTACGTGGACGGCCACCACCTGCCCGACATCACTGGCCTGGACGTTCGTCTGCGCGATGAGAACGGCGCCGTCACCCCGGGCCTGACCGGCCTGGCCGCCGCCTTGCCCACCTTGGTGGAAGACGGCGAGCTCGCCTTCAACCCTTCCGACGCGACGGACCCGTACTGCGTCTCCGTCCACGACCTGACCCACTGGTGACACACGCACACCGCAGGTACCGCCAGGAACGCTCAAGGGGGCGGCCCCTCCCGGGACCGCCCCCTTCCAAGAGGCCGTGGCGGGAATCGAACCCGCGTAACTCGCTTGGCAGGTCTGCCAGTTGGCGTTCGAGAGTGTTCGAATGAGGGCTGAGCTGGTACGCGGCGGACAGGGTGACCGGCCCCGGCCTGGCGCGGACGTCGGTGAATGAGACCAGGAGTGAGACCGCTGGATGGCAGCAGCGATGACAACGAGGTCCGGTCCGTCTCCTGGGGCGCGGGGATCGGCCCTGACGTGAGGCTGCTGCGGCTTGACGGTGCCGCAGGTGTGCATGTCGAATTGGTGCGTCCTAGGTTCCGCGCTGGCGAGCGACAAGCAGGGCCATATCGTCATCTCGGTCACCAGGATTTAGTGTATCCAAGATTGCATCACACAGCCCATCCAGCGATACTGGCTTATTTGTGTTGCGCGTGAATTTTTCGAGCAACAGGCAAAGTTTTTCTATTCCGTCTTCAATTTCTTGAGTTCGCGAGGCGACTAGCCCATTTGTATACAATATAAGTATTGATCCAGGTGGTGCTTTGTGCTCCACGGCCTCACATGGGAAGTGCCTTCTAGTCATCACGCCAACCCCAATTGGTGGACCAGGCGGTACAGGCAAGACTTCGGTCACTCCGTTAGGGTGCAACATAATAGGTGGTGGATGTCCGGCGCTTGCCAGCGTGACGCGGTTGAGGTTCGGATTGTAGATGGCGTACGTACATGTAGCCAATTTTCCGATGTCTAGACGTTGTGCCTGAATGTCGAGACGCCGAAGTAGTTCGTTGGGTGCAGATTCCATCTCGGCCATCGCCTGAATGCTGGTGCGCAGTTGCCCCATGTGTGCGGCTGCGGTTGCGGAACGCCCTGCTACATCCCCAATTGCCAAGCCAACTCGGTCGTCTTCGAGCTGAATCGCGTCAAACCAGTCGCCGCCAGTATTTGTTGTATTCTCCACTGGTAGATAGAAAGAAGCCAGTTCCACTTTGGTGGAATTTGGCAACTCCATCGGCAGCATGCTTCGCTGTAGGTGGTCCGCGAAGTCGCCCTCCTGTGTAGGAGTGGACTTCTCTACGCCCAGTGCGGCGTGTGTGGCGAGCTGGGCGGCGATCAGTAGATCCTCAGGTTCGAATATTTCCCGCTCAAGGGTACGCTGAAATACCACCATGCCGATCACTCTGCGGCGCCCGCGCAGCGGTGCTATTATGGATCGACTTCCGGTTGTCGGCTCAACGGCAGACCCGAATATTTCCCGCAGAGATTCCGTGGCCTCCTGTGTCGTTCCCAGTACGGGCCGCACGCTACGCAATACCTCTGCCAATGGTTCGCCGAGTTTGACGGTCACTCTTTCTGCGGGCGTTTCGGTGCGTGTTCCGCAGTCATTTGGGGACTCTGTTGGTATCTCTCTCACGCGTCGAAGCTGCAGTACGAGTGGGCCGACTGGTCGCGCTTCACCTATCGGAAGCGGGTCACGTAAATACACTAGAGCCGTGTCAGAAAACGCTGGCACTGTTGCGTGGCAGAGCCCCAGCAGTGTTTCGTCGAGGTCTATTCCCCGTGCGATACGTCGAGTTGCAGCGCCGACGTACTGGTGGCGGTCCGTGCCCGTAGGTGCCTCACCTGCAGGTTCTTGGTTGTCCCGGGTAGTTCGGGACAACATTGACGTGTCCGGTCGGTTGGGTTCAGCTTGCGTTTGCGTGTCCTCAACGACGTGTCCGGTCACGACTGTGACGTCTTGTTGTTCTGTCTGATGTGTAGTTGACCAGCCGACTTCGTCGGCAGCTTCCTGGATGGCTTCGTGTCCAAGATCGAGATAGGCACGGACCTTGTCGAGTGTGCGGTCGACATCGTCCAACGCGGCGTCATCTCCACCATCGGTCACCCGTTCGGTGCCAGGCAACACTGCAGGCGCCAGTGAAGCCTCTTCGTACTCGCCGCCCACCTGTGACTTAAGCCAGGCGACCTCGTCTTCCAGTTCATTGATCCGCCGAGCGGCATGGTCCGCCACCTGCTGTGCGGTATCGCGTTCGTGCTCGGCGCGGGCCAGTTCGTTACGCAGCCCCTGCTCTTGGCCCACAGCCCGCTCCAAACGCTTCTGAGCCGTCGCTAGTTGATCCGGGGCAGGTGTGGCACGTCCCTGGAGAGCATCGATCTCTCGCTTCAGCTCGGCGATCTTGGATTGCGACTGACCGAGCAGAGCAAGTACCACAGTTGCCGCTTGCAGCGCTTGTAGGCGCCCTTGCTCACTGGCTTGGTATGCCTGCCGTGCCCGGTCAATCTCCTGGTAGGCAGCGATGGCTCGGTCCTTGGCTTCCAGGAGTTCACGCGTCACAGCCGGCAGCGCCTCGCCGCCAGTCGGCGTTGCCTGTGCTGCCTGAGCGGCTCGCCACAGCTCTTTGAGGGGGGCGAGACGAGCAGCAGTGTTGGCCGCGCGTTCATGAGGGAAGCAGACGTCTGCTGCTGCTTCCACTAGTTCCCAGGGCAGGCCGTCACCAGATAGTAGGTCACGCAACTTGCGCAGCGGCGGGACACGTTGGTCGCGGAAGTGCTCCGTGGTCAGGGCTTGGTGAAAGGCGACAACGGTCATTGACGTTTCATCTAGCCAGGCTCGTACCGCCTCGGCTATGTGGTTGATCTCCGGGCAGCGGCCCCGCGGTGGGGCCCACGGCCGCCCCGGCCGCTTCGTACCCATCCTTGTACCCCCAGGTGATTGTTCAGAACAACCTTGCGTTGTCGCCTGAACAACATCAAACCGCTTGGTGAGGCCGGTGCGCAGGCGCATCGTCAGATGCGTCAACAAGAGCAGTACATCGCTTCAGCGCCCCGGAGGAGCACAGCATGATGGCCCGAGCCAAGCCCAGCAGCCGATCCGGGCGAATCAGCCCGACCGTTCACGTCATGCGTTGGGCCGTCGCACTGGCAGGCACACTCACTGCCTTGGCGATCATCGTCCTTATCTTCACTGATCACATTGCGGCAGTCCCACCTGTAGCGATGTTCGGAGCAGCAATCACCGGAGGAACCGCCGTTAAGGTCAACATCAGCATCAGGCGTTAACTTGGCTAGCTTTGTCCAGCAGGTGGGTCTGTCGCTGGAGCAGCGCGACACCTTCTCCAGCTGCTGTAGGGGACAGCGAACGATGCACGGGCTATGGGTCCGCTGAGGCTGGTTTCAACACTTGTCCCATTCACCTGCGAGCACCACTCCGAGGATCTCGGGGCCCGGACAGAGTGTCCGGGCCCCGAGATCCTTCCCTGCATGCTCATTGCAGCTACCGTTGTCAGCGGACCGAGTGTTGCGGGTGCCGCTCGGGGACCTGCTTGGGCAGCCCGTGCTCATGGAAGACGAGCAGCAGTTGGATGACGTGCCGGCTGTGCGTGATGCGCTCATGAGCCCGCGGCGGCCTTCGAAGCTGCTGTTTGGGCCCACCGCCGAGGCTCAGATCCCCGGGCCGCGGCATGCTGCGGCTGCCGTCGAGCGTTGCTGGGACGACTACCAGAGCGGGCGTTTGGGTCACGTCGTCGCTGTGTTGCCGGGGCTTCTCCAGACTGCGCAGGGTCTTGAGGACGCTGCAAGCGGTCGGGCCGCGGGCGAGAGGGGGGCGGTCTCGGCTCGTACGTATCACCTCGCCGCCACCACTCTCGCCAAGGTCGGCGAGTCCGACCTCTCCTGGCTCGCCGCCGAGCGTGCCATGCAGGCCGCTGACGAGTCCGACAACCCGCCCTCGCTCGTCTCCGCCGCCCGCTTCGGCACCCACGCGCTGGTCGCCAACGGCCGGTACGACGACGCCCTGGAGCTCGGCAGCACGGCCGCGGAATGGCTCACTTCGCAGCTCGAAGACGATGACCTCGCGGCGCTGAGCCTCCTGGGGATGATTCACCTCTGGGCCGCGGTCGCTGCCGCGCGGCACCAGGACCGGAGCAGCGCCACCGACCTCCTCAGCCGTGCTGAGGTGCTGGCCGAGCGGCTCGGCAGTGATCAGAACCTCTGGTAGACCAGCTTCGGTCCGACCAACGTCATGCTGCATCGGCTCTCCGCCGAGCTCGACCTGGAGAACATCCCGTACGTGGTCGAGCACGGCCAGGTCGAGGTCGACCACATGCCAGTGGAGCGCAGCGTGTCCCACCGCATCGACTTCGCGCGGGCGCTGTGCCTCGCGGGACAGAGAGAGCTCCTGCGTACGGCGGAGCGGACATCGCCGCAGCTTGTACGCAACAATCCCCGGGTGTGGGTAACCCTGCGCGATCTGATGAAGCGGAGCCCTGTAACGGGTGGCGCCAGGTCTTCCGAGCTGTTCGCGATGGCTCAGCGTGTAAGGCGGTGCAGTGAGCGACGGGAGTACGGACGACGGTCGCCAGGTGCTGGGCGTTGTGGGGACGGGGGCTGGCGGGCTGGAGGAGCTGCGTACCGGCCTGGTCGTTCCTGCCCTCGACCGTGGGTGGCGGGTCGCCGTCACCCTGACGCCTACCGCGTACGAATGGCTGCGAGCAGTCGGCGAGTTGGAGCTCCTGGAGGAACTTACCGGGCTACCCGTGCGGTCCACGCCGCGGCTCCCGGGTGAGGCACGGCCGCACCCTCCCGTCGACTGCTGCGTCGTTGCACCGGCCTCCGCCAACACGGTCGCCAAGCTCGCCCTGAGCGTCTCCGACAACCAGGCGCTGACCCAAGTCCACGAAGCCATCGGCACCTTGGACGTCGGTGTCGTGCTCTTTCCGCGGATCAATGCGGCACACGCGCGGCATCCCGCGTGGAAGCAGCACGTGGCAGCTCTGGAGAGTGCCGGAGTGCACGTTGTGCAGGGCAATGACGTCTGGCCGCTGTACGAATCCCGCGAGGGCGCGGGTGGCCGGCCCCTGCCCTGGGACGCAATCCTCAACACGGCGGCTACGGCGATGGCCTGACGGCGCAACAGCAGGTTAAGTCACTGACCTCACAGGCCCGGACAGATTGTCCGGGCTTTCGCTGCTCCGGAACCCATCCTTCTCGCCCTGGTCTGTTAACTGGCATTCGGATGCGCTCGAAGCCAACGTGACGGGGGACTTCCGGCCCTGCACAGCTCCGTGCAGGGGAGCTGGATGCATCCGTGTCGCCCAGGGGTTTGCGGTGAGGATGCGGGGCCGCCAGTTCCCCCGTGGGCGGCGCCGAACTGCTGGGCTGCGCGGCCAGCTCATTAGACGGTGGGGTCGCGACCAGAGCGCACACAGTGTGCAGGCCCTGAGCGTTCTCCAGTAACGGCACGTCAAAGCGTGATCCGGAACGGAAGGGGTGGAACGGGACCACGGTGCAGCGTACGTGCACCCTCTTCAGGCTTCGACGTAGGCGACCACAACGACCATGCCGAGGGTGGTGGCGAAGTAGATGACGCGTACGACGCCTCGCTCGTACCGCCGTAGCTGTGGCGCGTCCGGAAGCGGCGAACCACATTCAGGATCAAGAGAGGCCGGCTACGAGGAAGCCCCCGCTCTTCGATGGCATCACGTACAGGATGTCCCATGTCCAGTGCGGCTCGGTGCAACGGCTGAAGTGCAGCTCACCCATGCCCAACCTAGAAGAAGAGGTGTCTGAGGCAGGGCTCGGCGGGCCGCCATCACTGGCTCGTAATTGACGTAGCGAGCCGTAGCAGGTTCTGGCACGCCTTCCCACCCGGAGTGTTCTCATTCACAGCGACACTCTCTCAAGGTGCCGGAGGTGACCGTACGGAAGGCTCGCGAGCCTCAACTGAGACCCGAACTGAGACCAGAAACGATCAAGGGCGGCCCCGCTCGGGACCGCCCCTCATTCGGCGCAGGTCATCGACCCGCTCCACCGAGGCCGTGGCGGGAATCGAACCCGCGTAACTCGCTTTGCAGGCGAGTCCCTCAACCACTCGGGCACACGGCCGTGTTGATGTCTTCGACTCTAGGGAAGGGGAGTGGGGAGCGGTAGGGGGATAGGCGGGGTGTCATGGGAGTGCAATGTGGGGTTCATAAAGGGGCGTAGGAGAATGGGGGCATGTCTTCGCGCAGGTCACGACGTTCAGGGCAGGGGAGTCAGGCAGCCGTTCCGAAGGGGGGCGACCCCTGTCCGTGCGGGCTGGGCGGTACGTACGCCGCGTGCTGCGGGCGGCTGCACGCGG
The DNA here is from genome assembly GCF_039605595.1 of Streptomyces odontomachicola. Classification (NCBI taxonomy): domain Bacteria; kingdom Bacillati; phylum Actinomycetota; class Actinomycetes; order Kitasatosporales; family Streptomycetaceae; genus Streptomyces; species Streptomyces odontomachicola. The sequence goes on along the minus strand of NZ_JBCFOK010000008.1, from coordinate 152,048 downwards.
GGGAGGGCGCCGCGGCGACCGCCGAGGGGCTGATGCGGTCGCGGTACAGCGCCTTCGCCGCGCGCGACACGGCGTACCTGCTCCGCACCTGGCACCCCGACACGCGCCCGCCGCGCATCGACCTGGACCCCGGCACCCGGTGGACGGGGCTGGAGATCGTGGAGACCTCGGAGGGGAGCGCGTTCCACGCCACCGGCACGGTGACCTTCCGCGCGCACTTCACCGAGCGCGGGCGGAGCGGTGTACTGGAGGAGCGCAGCCGCTTCGCGCGCGCGGACGGCGCCTGGGTGTACGTGGACGGGGAGGCGTCCGTGCAGTAGGTCAGGCGTCAGGCCAGCCTGTAGTGGTGGGAGCCGTCCGGCGGGAGGGCCAGGTCGGGGCGCCAGGCGCGGAGTACGGCCGCCGAGGGCGCGAAGAGCGGCCGCGGCAGCGCGTCCGGCGCGAACCACTCCCAGCGCACGATCTTGTCCGGTTCGGTCACCCGCGCCGCACCCGTCGCGCCGTTCACGAGCGCGGCCGCGGTGACGCGGGGCATGTCGCCGCGCTCGTCGATCAGGACGGCGAGCACTCTGGCCTGGTCCGGGCCGGCCGACAGGCCGGTCTCCTCGGTCAGTTCGCGCACTCCGGCCCGCTCGAAGCTCTCGCCGGGGTCGGCCTTGCCGCCGGGCAGCTCCCAGCGTCCGTCGTGGCCGAGCCCCAGGAGCACGCGGTGCTCGCCGTCCAGCGTGATCACGCCGACGCCGACCAGGCCGTTGGGCGGGGCGCCGGCGCGTGAGCCGGGGGTGTGCGCGTCCGTCACCGGGACTCTCCTCTGCTGCGTACGGGGGCGGGGAGGGGGATGTGGCGCGATCCATTCTAGAAAGCGCGGCACCCAGGCCGCCGGAGCCGCCGGTGCGGGGCCTGCGCTGGTCCCAATGCCGGTGCCGGGGCATAGAGTTGGGCGCGGAGCAGCAGTGACGCAGGACTGAGGGGGAGCCCCAGGTGAGCAGCGGTATCAGCAAGGGGATCATCGACAAGGTCGAGGTGTCGCTCCGGTGGGACCCGAGTCCCTCGGGCGAGCCCGACAACGACCTCGACATCGTCGCCGGGACCTACACGTCGGAGGACCCGCACGGCGATCCGGACTATCTCGTCCACTTCGACTCCAGGTCGCCGGACGGCACCATCACCCTCAACCGCGACAGCCGTACGGGCCAGGGCTTCGGCGCCGACGAGGTCATGACGCTGGAGCTGGACAGGCTCGCCGAGTCGTACGCACGGGTCGTGATCGCGGTGGCCGTCCAGCAGCGCGAGGGCCGCAAGACCTTCGCCGAGGTGCCCAGCACCGACGTGCGGGTGCAGGAGGGGATCACGGAGCTGACCCGCAACGACTTCGCCGCGGCGGCCGACGCGACGGCGGCCGTGGTCGCCGAGTTCGTACGGGGCGAGGCGGGGCAGTGGGAGTTCCGCGAGGCCTTCCGCGGGCTTCCGCACGACCCGGACACCTTCGCCGAGCTGCTGAGCGGCGCCTGAGCGGCGGGAGCGCCTGAGCGGCGGGACCGCAAGGTCCAGACGGGCACGGTGCCACGGCCCGTCCTACGCGCCGGGGACCCGGAGCGGGCCGATCGGCCCAACACACGCACCGGCACGCGGAGTCGGAGCCGCGCCCGCGGCACGCGCTCTGCGAGGCTGCCCGCGGAAGCGCCCGGCGGGCAGTCGCAGTCCGCGGGCGGGGGCCGTTCCGTGCCGGAGGAGCCGCGTGTCAGAGCCAGCCGGGGACGGCCGGAGCCGGGACGGCGGGAGTACGGATCCGTACCGGTCGTCGGCCGAGTACATCGACCTGCTGCTGGAGTCCCAGTGGCGCACCCTGGGCCCGCTGGTGTGCGCGGAGTTCGGGAAGCTGACGGCCCGTGCGGGCGCCGCGCTGGACATCGGCGCCGGCACGGGGCGCGGGCTGCGGGCCGTGTGCGCCGCGCTGCCCGGCGTGCCGGTGACCGCCGTGGAGCCGTCGGCCGCGATGCGTACGGCCCTGTTCGCGCGGGTCGCCGACGATCCGACGCTGCGCAGGCATGTGACGGTGGTGCCGGGCGACGCGCTGAGCGTGCCCTTCCCGCGCCCGCTGCGCGCTCTGCTCGCGCTGAACGTGGTCGGCCACCTCCCGCCCGCCGAGCGCAGGGAGCTGTGGTCCCGCATCGCCGACGCGCTGGCGCCCGGGGGAGCCGCGCTGGTCGGCGCCCCGCGCCCGGAGCACCCCGCGGTGCTGGAGCGGGAGCGCGGCGGCGGCGCCGTGGTGGGGGAGCGGGCGTACGAGGGGTGGGCCGGTGCCGAGCCCGCGGGGAGCGGGCGGATCGTGTGGCACATGACGTACGAGGTCAAGGACGTGCGGGACGGTGCGCTGCTGCACCGCGTTGCCGTCGACTACGACTGGTGGGTCGTGCCGGAGGCGGAGCTGCGCGAGGAGTGGGCGGCGGCGGGCCTCACCGCGCGCCACGCGAGCGGCGGCCCGGGCCCCGTCCACGTGCTCACGCGCGCCGACGGCTGAGCGGAACGGACCACGGGCCACCACTGACCGGCCACCGTCCACCGGGCCGCGGGCCACCGTTCACCGGCAACCGGCCACCGGCACGCGCCGGCGGCCGAGCGCCGCGCCCAGCCGCCACACACACAACCGCCGCCCGACCCCCGTACACCCTCAGGAGGTCGAGGCCGCTCCGGCATCGTCCCGGACGGTCAGCACGATCTTGCCGGTCACGTGGCCGGTCTCGCTCTCGCGGTGCGCGTCGGCCGCCTTGTCGAGCGGGTACGTGCGGTGCACCGGGAGCTGGAGCGTGCCCGCCGTCTGGAGGGAGAGCGCGGCGGTCAGCGCGGCGCGGGTGAAGTCGCCCTCGGTGCCGTTGGAGAAGCGGACCCCGTACTCCGGGCCGTGCTCGTCGGCGATGGTGATCACCCGGTCGGGGCTGCCGGTCAGCTCGATGGAGAGCGGGAGCACATGGCCCTTGCCCACCAGGTCCAGCGCGCCGTCCACGCCGTCCTGCGCAGCGGCCCGCACGCGCTCGCCGAGGCCCTCCCCGTACTCCACCGGCACGGCGCCGAGGGTGCGCAGGTAGTCGTGGTTGGCGGCGCTCGCCGTGCCGACCACCCGCAGGCCCCTGGCCCGCGCGAACTGCACGGTCAGCGTGCCGACTCCGCCCGCGGCGCCGTGCACCAGGAGGGTCTGGCCCGGCTGGAGGCCGAGGAGGTCCAGCAGCCTGTACGCGGTCTCGGCGGCCGTCGGGATGCCGGCCGCCTCCTCCCAGGAGAGCGATCCGGGGCGGATCACCAGGGCCTCGGCCGAGGCGAGGGCGCTCTCCGCGTAGGCGCCGGTGAGGGTGGGGCCCAGCACCTCGTCGCCCTCCAGCAGCTCGGTGACGCCCTCGCCGAGCGCCTCGACCACGCCGGCCGCCTCCAGGCCCGGAACGGAGGGGAACTGCACGGGGTAGACCTGCTGCAGGACGCCGCTGCGGAGCTTGCAGTCGAGCGGGTTGACGCCGGCCGTGCGGACGGCGATCCGCACCTGCCCGGGACCGGGTGCGGGCTGGGCGATCTCGAGGGGGTGCAGCACCTCGGCGGGGCCGTACTCGGTGAAGGCGATGGCGTTCGGCATGTGTTCCCGATCCTTGCTGGCGGCGTGTGCGTTCCCCTCAGCCTGCCGCCGTGCGGCGCGGGCGCCGGTACGGCACGACGGGGCGGCGCCGGATTCCCCGGTCCGGCGGAGCTGCGCGGGCTCCCGCCTTGCGTCGTACGCGAGAAGCTGCAACGCCTCGGACCGGCTCCCGCACCGGCCCCGCACAGCGCACGCGCAGCCCCCTCACAGGCTCCGGAGTTCGGCCAGCGCGCCGGTCAGCCACTGGAGCCAGAAGCGCTCCATGTCCATGCCCGCGCGGAGCACGAGGTGCCGCAGCCGGTCCTCCTCCGTACGGGCCCGGTCCTCGGGGAAGTCGCGGCGCTCGATCTCCTCGTACTCGGCGAGCTGCTTCCCGTGCAGCTCCAAGTGCCGCCGCAGCTCGGCCTCCAGGCCCTCGGTGCCGACCACGGCGGCGGCCCGCATCCGCAGCAGCAGGGCGTCCCGCACCGGCTTGGGGTCCTGCGGTGCGGCGGTCCAGCGGGCGAGCTCTTCGCGGCCCGCCGGCAGCACCTCGTACTCCTTGCGCTGTCCGCGTGCCGGGCGTTCGGCGGGCAACGCGCGGACCCGCCCGGCCCGTTCCAGCTCCCGCAGCTCGCGGTAGATCTGCTGGTGGGTGGCCGACCAGAAGTAGCCGATGGACTTGTCGAACCGCCGCGTCAGCTCCAGGCCCGATGAGGGCTTCTCCAGCAGGGCCGTGAGGATCGCGTGCGGCAGTGACATGGCGGCCATCCTAGGAACGACGGGCGGCGGGCGCGGGCCCGCGCGCGGATCCGGAGCGGGCCCGCGGTGTCCGGAACGCGTGGCTGTCCGGAACGAACGCGAGGCTGGTCAGAGCGAAGCGGCCAGCTCCGTCCCGCGCAGGATCGCCCGCTTCGCGTCCAGCTCGGCCGCCTCCTCCGCGCCGCCGATGAGGTGGACCTCGCCGGTTCCGGCCGCGACCAGCTCGTCGTAGAGGCCGCGACGCGGCTCCTGCCCCGTGCACAGCACCACGGTGTCGACCGGCAGCACCTGCCGCTCGCCGTCCACGCTGAGGTGCAGGCCCTCGTCGTCGATGCGCTCGTACGAGGCGCCGGCCACCATGGTCACGCCGCGGTGCCTGAGCTCGTTGCGGTGGATCCAGCCCGTGGTCTTGCCGAGTCCCTTGCCGACCTTGGACGTCTTGCGCTGGAGCAGGTGCACCTGGCGCGGCGCCGCGGGGCGCTCGGGCGCGCGCAGCCCGCCCGCCTCGGCGTGCTCCATGTCGATGCCCCAAGTGCGGGCGAACGCGGCGGTGTCGAGGCTCGCGCGGTCGCCCGGGTCGGTGAGGTAGGCGGCGACGTCGAAGCCTATGCCGCCCGCGCCGAGCACGGCGACCCGCTCGCCGACGGTCGCGCGGCCCCTGAGCACGTCGAGGTAGCCGACCACGCTGGGGTGGCCGAGCCCGGCGATCTCCGGGATCCGCGGGGTGACGCCGGTGGCCACCACGGTCGCGTCGTACTCCTGCGCCGCCAGCTCGGCGGCCGTGACCTCGGTGCCCAGGCGTACGTCGACGCCGAGCTCGGCGAGGCGGGTGCGGAAGTAGCGGAGGGTCTCGTCGAACTCCTCCTTGCCGGGGACCCGGCGCGCGAGGTTGAGCTGCCCGCCGGTCTCCTCGGCCGCGTCGAACAGGGTGACCGCGTGGCCGCGTTCGGCAGCCGACACGGCGCAGGCCATCCCGGCGGGCCCGGCGCCCACGACCGCGACGCGCTTGGCACGGCGGGTGGGGGAGAGCACGAGCTCGGTCTCGTGGCAGGCGCGCGGGTTGACCAGGCAGGACGTGATGCGGCCCTGGAAGGTGTGGTCGAGGCACGCCTGGTTGCAGCCGATGCAGGTGTTGATGGCGTCGCCGCGGTCCTGCTCCGCCTTGGCGACGAAGTCCGGGTCGGCGAGCATCGGGCGGGCCATCGAGACCATGTCGGCGTAGCCGCCGGACAGCAACTCCTCTGCGGTCTCGGGGGTGTTGATGCGGTTCACCGCGACCAGCGGTACGCCGACCGTGCCCATCAGGCGCTTGGTGACCCACGCGTACGCGCCGCGCGGCACCGAGGTGGCGATGGTGGGGACGCGGGCCTCGTGCCAGCCGATGCCGGTGTTGAGGAGGTCGGCGCCCGCGGCCTCGATCTCCTTGGCGAGCGTGACCACCTCGTCGAAGGTGGCGCCGTCCGGCACCAGGTCCAGCATCGAGAGCCGGTAGATCACCAGGAACTCCGGGCCCAGGCGCTCCCGCACACGGCGCACGATCTCGCGGGGGAAGCGCATCCGGTTCTCCGCGCTGCCGCCCCACTCGTCGGTGCGGTGGTTGGTGGCCGGCGCGGTGAACTCGTTGATCAGGTAGCCCTCGGAGCCCATGATCTCGACGCCGTCGTACCCGGCCTGCCGCGCCAGTTCGGCCGTCCGCACGAAGTCCTCGACGGTCGCCTCGACTTCGTCCCCGGTGAGGGCGCGCGGCGTGAACGGGTTGATCGCCGCCTGCAGCGCGCTCGGCGCCACCAGGTCCTCGTTGAACGCATAGCGCCCGCTGTGCAGGATCTGCAGCGCGATACGCCCGCCCTCGCGGTGCACCGCCTCGGTCACCACGGCGTGCTCGGCCGCCTCCTCCTCGGTGCTGAGCTTGGCCGCGCCCTTCATCACCGCGCCCTCGGCGTTCGGCGCGAAGCCGCCGGTCACGATGAGGCCCACGCCGCCGCGAGCGCGCGCGGCGTAGAACGCGGCCAGCCGCTCGAAGCCGCGCTCGGCCTCTTCGAGTCCGGTGTGCATGGATCCCATGAGCACGCGGTTCGGCAGCGTGTGGTGCGGGAGTTCGAGGGGGCTGAGGAGGTGCGGGTACGCGGCAGTCATGACTCGGTTGTAGTGCGCGGCGGCCTTCTTTTGCAACAAGGTGCAAAAGAAGGAGAGCAGCGTCACGCGGCCCGGGAGCGGGCGGCCGTCTTGTCAGGGGAGTGAGGGGCGGGCGGGGCGAGGGTGTGCGGAGAGTGCGTAGAGGGGGGTGTGCGGCCGTCCGTAGTGTCCTGGCCACTCGTACGGGATGACCGAGGAGGCGGCATGGCAGGGACGCGTACGGCCGAGGCACCGGGAGGACTGCGGGACGGCGACGCCGCCTGGGGCGAGCCGATGGGGGCGGCGGACCGCGCCGTGGTGGGGGTCTTCGTCGGCGTACCGTTCCTCGCGGTGATCGCGTCCGTCGTCGTGCTGTGGGGGTGGGGCGTCACCTGGCACGACCTGGTGATCGGCGCCGTGCTGTACGCGGTGACCGTGCACGGCGTGACCGTCGGCTTCCACCGGCTCTTCACGCATCGCGCGTTCAGGGCGGCGCGCCCGCTCAAGATCGCACTGGCGGTGGCCGGGACGATGGCCGTCGAGGGCGACCCGCTGACCTGGTGCGCCGACCATCGCAGGCACCACCAGTACGCGGACAGGCCGGGCGATCCGCATTCGCCCTGGCGCTTCGGCACCTCGGTGCGGGCCGTGCTCAAGGGCATGGTGTGGGCGCACATCGGCTGGACCTTCAGGAACGAGAAGACCAACCAGCAGCGCTACATCCCCGACCTCCTCGCCGACCGCGACCTGCTGCGGGTCGCCCGCTGGCAGCCGCTGATCGTCCTCTTCTCGTACGCGGCGCCCGCGGTGGCCGGCGGGCTGTGGGGCGAGGGCGCGTGGGACGCGGGCGCCGCGTGGTCCGCCTTCTTCTGGGCGGGGCTCGTACGGGTCGGGCTGCTGCACCATGTCACGTGGTCCATCAACTCGATCTGCCACGTGAGTGGTGCGCGGCCCTTCGCCTCCCGCGACCGGTCGGGCAATGTGTGGTGGCTCGCGCCCTTCTCCGGCGGCGAGTCCTGGCACAACCTCCACCACGCCGACCCGACCTCGGCGCGGCACGGGGTGCTGCGGGGGCAGATCGACTCCAGCGCGCGGCTGATCAGGATCTTCGAGCGGTGCGGCTGGGCGACGTCCGTACGGTGGCCGGACGAGCGGCGGCTGGCGGCGAAGTCGGCGGGGTCGGAGAAGCCCGTGCGATCAGTGCGGGGCGAGGGGTGAGTCCCATTCCGGGAAGGGGTCGTCTGCGGCCGACGGCGCCGGTTCGCCCTCGCGCAGCAGGCAGTCGTGCAAAGCGGCGTGCAGGGCCTCGGCCTTCAACCCGGTGCCGATGAACACGAGTTCCTGCCCTTGGCCGCCGCCGTCCTCGTGGTGCCCCGAGGGCTCGAAGCGGGCCACCGAACCGGCCTGCGACCACAGGCCGCCGACCCCGGGCCGGCTCGCCAGCCGGAAGAACCCCTTCGAGCGCAGCACCTCCCCGTACCGGCCGCCGTACCCGCCCTCGTGCTCGCCGCCGCCGAGCCCCTCGGTCACGAACTCCCAGAGCCTGCCCGGGTGGAACGGGCGCGGGGAGCGGAACACCGTGCTGGAGATCCCGTACTCCTCGGTCTCCGGCGTGTGCTCGCCGTTCAGCTCCATGACCCAGCCGGGGGCCTGCTCGGCGCGCTCCGGGTCGAAGAGGCCGGTGCCGAGCACGTCGGCGGGGTCCACGGCGCCGTGCCGTACGGGGACGAGGCGCGCCTGCGGGTTGAGCCGGGTGAGCGCGGCCTCCAGACGGGTCCGCCGCTCCGCGTCCACGAGGTCGAGCTTGTTGAGCACCAGCACGTCGGCGAATTCGACCTGGTCGACGAGGAGATCGCTCACGGTGCGCTCGTCGTCCTCGTACTGATCGAGGCCGCGGGCCGCGAGCTCGTCGCCGTCGGCCAGCTCGGCGAGGAAGGCGGCGGCGTCCACGACGGTGACCATGGTGTCCAGCGCGGCGAGGTCGCTGAGCGTGCCGCCGTCACCGTCGCGCGGGAACGCGAAGGTCGCCGCCACCGGCATCGGCTCCGAAATCCCGCTCGACTCGATGAGCAGGTGGTCGAACCTGTCCTCGCGGGCGAGCCGTTCGACCTCCACCAGCAGGTCGTCCCGCAGCGTGCAGCAGATGCACCCGTTGGTCATCTCGACCAGCCGCTCCTCGGTGCGCGACAGCGCGGCACCGCCGTCCCGTACGAGCGAGGCGTCGATGTTGATCTCGCTCATGTCGTTCACGATCACCGCGACGCGCAGCCCGCTGCGGTTGTGCAGCACGTGGTTGAGCAGGGTGGTCTTCCCGGCTCCGAGAAACCCGGAGAGCACGGTGACGGGGAGGGGGCGGGAGCGGGGGTGCGGCGTGGACATGGGTGGGAGGGTAGTGGGCGCGGCGGGTTTTTGAAAACCGTTGTCAGGTGTGCGCCCCGTGTGCCAGTCGGTCTGCGGCGCGGCGGCCGCGCTGTTCGATGGGGAGCACGCCGTGCGCCCGGGCCAGGCCCGAGGGCGGCATGTCGTAGTAGATGGACTCGTACTTGCCCGCGGGGGCCATGTAGGTCTCGTGCCACAGGTCGACGTGGCCGCGCACCTTGCCCTCCCGCTCCTTCCTGCTGACCAGCTTCCAGGCGTGGTGGTGGAAGGCGTCGGGGGAGGTGGCGTAGGCGTACAGCTTCTCCTGGGACTCCCAGTACTGGACGACGTAGTACGTGCGCGGCGAAGCGGTGAGCAGCACCCGTCCGAGCAGTCCGCGCTCGGGCGCCTTGGCCAGCTCGGCGAGCATGACGAACATCGCGCGCATCACCGGGACCCACTGGTGCACGGCCCAGAAGTGGTTGATGCGCATGCCGATCAGCAGGACCGCGACCTCTCCCTCGGCCGCCGCTGTCGTGCGGCCGCGGATGGGCTTGGGCATGGAGGCCCCCTTTGGACGGGCGTCTTGGATAGGAGTGCTATCCAAGCTAGCCGTGATGGGATAGCCGCGCTACCCAATCCCGGAGGTTCCTTCGCGATGCGGCTGTCAGAACTGAGCGAGCAGAGCGGCGTTCCCACCGCCACCATCAAGTACTACCTGCGGGAAGGGCTGTTGCCGCCCGGCGAGCGGGTCACCGCGACCACCTCCTCGTACGACGAGGCCCACCTCAGGCGCCTCCGGCTGGTCCGCGCGCTGATCCAGGTCGGCCGGCTCCCGGTCGCCACCGTCCGCGAGGTCCTCGCGCACGCCGACAACGAGGAGCTCGGCCGCACGATGCGCCTGGGCGCGGCCCTGTGGGAGCTGCCCTCGGCCCCCGAACCCGAGCTCCCCGCGGCGGACTACGCGCGCGCGGAGGAAGTGGTGGCCCAACTGCTGGCGCGTCTGGGCTGGTCCAGCGCCCAGGAGCTCGCCGCGCTCTCGCCCTCACACCGCTCGCTCGTCGTCGCGCTCGCCACGCTGACCGGCCTGGGCTACCCCTTCCCGGACGAACGGCTCGTGCCCTACGCCGAGTTGATGCACCAGGCCGCCTCGATGGACCTGGACTTCATGGAGACCCTGCCCGGGGAGGCGGCCAAGGTGGAGGGGGCGCTGGTGGGCACGGTGCTCTTCGAGCCGGTGCTGACGGCGCTGCGGCGGCTGGCGCAGGAGGAGGAGTCGGTGCGGCGGTACGGGGTGTAGCGCGGGGTGCGGTACGGAGCGTGGCGCGGGGCGCAGCAGAAAACGGGACGACAGCGCGTGCCCCCGAAAACCACACTGTGCGCGGGACGCAGCAGACGAACGAGGAGGCGGAGCACCGTGGACGGCCGCGTGACGCATGTGATCTTCGACTGGGCCGGGACGCTGACGCCCTGGCACACGGTCGACGTGCCCGGCATCTGGCGCGAGACCGCCGGGGTCATCGCGCCGGGGAACGCGGAGGAGCTGGGGGCGCGGCTGCACGCGGCCGAGCGGGAGCTGGCGGCGAAGTGCCGGGAGACGCACTGTTCGGCCACGCTGGACGAGGTGTTCGCCGCGGCCGGCGTCGTACCGGGGGAGGAGGCGCTCGCCGCGTACCGCCGTGCCTGGGACGCGCACACCCACCTCGACCCGGACGGCGAGACCGTGCTGCGCGGGCTGCGCGAACGCGGCCTCGGCGTCGGGGTGCTGTCCAACACGCTGTGGTCGGAGCACTGGCACAGCGAGATCTTCGAGCGGGACGGCGTGCTCGGGCTCATCGACGCCTCGGTGTATTCGAGCGAGGTCGCCTGGACCAAGCCGCACCCGGAGATCTTCCGCCTCGCGATGGACCGCGTCGGCGCGCAGACCCCCGCCACCTGCGCGTACGTGGGGGACCGGCTCTTCGAGGACGTCTACGGCGCGCGGCGGGCCGGCATGCGCACCGTGTGGGTCCCGCACAGCGCCATCCCCGAGGAGGAGCGCGGCGAGGAGGCCGAACCCGACGCCACGGTCCACGCGTTGAAGGACCTGCTCGACGTGGTCGACGGCTGGCTGGAGCCCGCAGCGGGGACGGCCCGCGGGGCGGTGCCCCGTCAGCCCGCCCGCCGGACGGTGAACGCGGAGGTCGTCCCGGAGATGGGCCGCACGCCCCCGGCCGCCTTCGCGTGCGCGGTGTAGCGGATGCGGTAGGTGCCGGGGGCGGCGTCGCGGGGCACGTCCCAGGTCACGGTCACGCGGGAGGCCGCGACGCCGTCCCGCTTCCAGCGGAAGGCCGTGCTCCAGTCCCCGTCGTCTGCCGCGGTGCGCCAACCGCCGTCCTCCGTACGCCGTTCCACCCGCAGGAACGTGCCGCCCCGGTGCGGCGCCGCGCTCGGGTGCGCACCGGCGAAGACCGCGGTGACCCGGTCGCCGGGCCCGCAGGACGTACGCGGCTGCCGCAGCACCTCGCCGAACCGCTTGCCCAGCGGCGGCGCGTCCACCACCACGCCGGGCTGCATCGACAGCGCCTTGTCGGAGATGTCCGGCGCGACAGGTCCCGGCGGGAGGGAACGGCCGTCCCGCATCGCGCGCGCCAGCCGCGCCGCGGTCTGCTGGAGCGCGGGCAGTTGCCAGCGCCCGAAGAGGGTGCTCCCGCCCTCGTACTGCTGCGCGTCGTACTCCTCGGGCGTCGTCACATAGTGGATGTAGGCGTTGGCATAGCCCGCGACCAGCACGTCCTCCAGCTCGGCGCCCATGATCCCGGCCACCGTGCGGCGCAGCCGCAGGCCGGCGGCGATGGTCACCTCGCCCGGGATGCCGATCAGATGCAGCCGCCCGATGCGCAGGAGCTGTACGGGGACCTGCTCCTGGACCCAGGGGTAGAGCCGGTTCATCTCGCCGACCGGCGCGAAGACGCCCTTCGGTGCCTGGGCCTCGCGCAGTTCGGGCGAGGCGGTGTAGAGGATCTTGTCGGAGACGGCGTCCCAGAACGGGTTCTCGCCCTCCTCGAAACCGGGGAAGGCCGGGCCGTCCTCCATGCTGCCCGCCGCCATCGAGGCGCCCACCGCCGGCTTGGCCGTACGGTGCGTGCGCCCGTCCCCCGTGTACTCGGGGTCCACGGTCACGTCCGACAGGTCGATGTAGACGAGCCGCGCGTCGACGCCGCCGCTCAACCGCGCGCCCCGGCTGTCGAGTTGGCGCGCCGCCGCCTCGTACTGGCGCAGCCCGTTCTCCCGCGTGTGCGCGAAGTCCTGGGGTGTGGTCGGCGGCTTGAGCGAGAGGTTGGGCGACATGTCGCCCGCGTTGGTCTGCGCGAAGGCGGCGACGAAGGAGGGGCTGCCGCCGTTGTCGTAGTCGGTGAGGTAGTCGCCCCCCTCGACCTCGCGCTCCCAGTGCAGCGCGGCGCAGCCCTTGTTGTCGGAGCTGATCAGCCGGTTGTCCCCTGACATGCTCGTGCCGTGCACCGCGAACCAGTTGACCGCGCCCACCGCGCGCCCGCCCCGCTCGACCCGCAGCAGGGTCGTCTGCGGGTCGACGGCGTCGGGGAAGTGCTTGCGCAGGTCCGCGGGGTTGCGCTCGAAGGCGACGCGGGAGCGGTTCACGCTGGCGCCGTGCAACTCGGCGTGGGTGAGGGTGAGGTCGGAGGGTGCCACGTCCTCGTGGGCGCGGACGACCGCCTCGGTGATGCCCTCGGCGATCTGCTCGAAGGTGCCGCGGTGGAAGCCGAGCGTGGTGAGGTTGTAGAGCAGATGGTGCGAGTAGCCGCCGGGGCCCGAGTGCGTGTGGGTGGCGCTGATCAGCACGTTCCGGGAGCCGTACAGATCCCCGTACCGCTCGGCCAGCCGCCGCAGCACCTCCTGCCGCACGCTCTCGAAGATCATCGGCGAGTCGACGACCACCAGGGCGATCCGGTCGTCCGGGCGCTCCCGTTCGGCGACGACGAACGCGCGCGCCCGCAGCCGGATGTGCAGCCCCTCGGCCTGCTGGTCGACGCGGCCGTAGCCCATCATCCCGACCTCGGCGACCTCGCCTGTGGCGTCGGCGACGCCCCGGCCGACGAGGTACGCGCCGCCGGGGCCCGCCGCGCCGGGAGCCTCCCGCGGCGCCGCGTCCGGCACGGCCGCCCGCGCGCCGGTGGCGGTGCCGAGTACGGACGCGCCGATCCCGGCTCCCGCTCCGGCCCACAGCACGCTCCTGCGCGAGGCGCGGCCCGCTCCACCCATCCCCATGTGCACGACTCTCCGTCCGGACGCTCGTACCCGACGATCACGGCGAGGAGAGCCTGCCAGCACCGCACGGGCGCTGACAATGAGTCAACAGAGGTTTGTGGAACGGGTGTTGCCCAGGAGGTGAACCCCGGGGCTCACTCCGCCGGAGCCAGCACCACCCACACCGGGCCCCGCGCGAAGGGCAGGCTGCGGCCGTCCTGGCCGGTGAAGCGGGTGCCATCGGCGGGCGATGGACGCGACCAGCGGCCCTCGTACGCCTTGCCGTCGCGCAGCACCACGGCGCGGCCCGAGCCCACCGTCTCGCTGTAGGGCGAGACCTCGTCGTTCACATCGCGCAGCGAGGAGCTGCGGATCTTCACGTGCTGGAGCACCACGGTCGCGGCGCCGAGCCGCGGCCCGTTCTCGCTCTTCGCGGGCGAACCGTCCATCGACACCAGCCAGCGCCCGCTCCGCGCCGACCAGTCGAAGTCGAAGCGCGCGTCGGGGAAGCGCACCGAGCGGTGCGAGGCCGCCCGGCCGCCGGACGGCGCGGGACCGAAGCGGAAGCCGATGTCGGCGGCGTCCCCGGCCTTCGGCGCGGCGCGCAGCGCCTGGTCCGGCTTGAGGAAGAGGTTGTGCGGCGAGCTCCGCTCCGCGCTGCGCTCGTAGACGCCCTTCGTCTTCTCCGGGATCAGCGGGGTCAGCGGCGCGGCGTCCAGCGCGGGCTGGAGCTTGGACTGCACGCCGGAGTACGCGAGGATCGGCCGGCCGAACTGGCGCAGCAGCTCCAGGTCGGACTCCCGCGCGCTGCGCACCGGGCCGACGCGGCGCGGGAAGCGCGAGGAGAAGACCGCCATCAGCCTGCTGAGCCCGGCCTCCACCTGCTCCGCGTAGACGATGTCGGCGCGCTCCAGGCCCACCGAGGGGCGGGCCGAGCGGATGTTGTCGATCTTCACGGCGAGGACCTTGCCGCCCCTGCCCTGCTCCCCGGTGAAGGGCGAGCGGTCGCCGTTGGATCCCGCGACCCCCGCCCGCATCTGGCACCCCGCCACCGCCCCGGCCAGCGGCACCGCCGCTGCCGCCCCCAGCACCGCTCTGCGGCTGGTGCGACCTGGGCCGCCGTCTCCCTGGCTGGTGTGTCCCGTCGTCGTACGGTCGGTCATCGCTCCGCCTCCGCTTCGCCGTTCCTCGTGGGCCGGCGGGCACGCGCGGCCCGGCAGGGTGGCGTGCGCCGCCCGTCTGTGCTCCTGCTGCACCACTGCTTCCCACGCGGCGGCCGCCGTCAGCGGCCGCGCACGGAAATGGGGCTGACTGAGTGACAGATACGGAGGCGGATTCCGTACGCGGTGCCGCGGGTGGCGGAACCGGGGGCACCGCGTACGGAGGGGCCCGCGGGCACCTCGTACGGAGGTGTCCTGACGGGGGGTCAGGCGACCTGGAGGGGTCGGCCGTCGGCGCTCGGCGGCGGCTCAGGCCGTCGCGGGGTCGGCCGACTCCTCCAGGACGCGGAAGGTCAGGCCGGCCTTCACCAGGCGGTCGGTGAGTGCTCCGCCCATCGCGGCCGAGGTGGTCACCTGTCCCGCGGTGTCCGGGAGTTCGTCGGTGGCCAGGCTCAGAGCGCTCTCGGCGAGCATCTTGGCGGTCTCGTCGTAGCCCGGGTCGCCGCCCGACACCTCGGTGACCACCCGGCGCCCGCCGCCGCGCCCCACGAAGCGCACCGAGAACCAGCTCCGCGCGCGCCGCGCCTCGTCCGGGCCCTCGCCCGGCGCGAGCCGCGCGGAGAGGAACCTCCGCGCCGCGGGGAGCTGGGCCGCGGCGAACAGCGCGCCCACGCCCGCGATGCCGCCCGCCACCATGGGGAGCCTGCGCACCGCGGCGTAGTGCCGGTACTCGAAGTCGGGCCCGTAGCGCTCCAGCGCCGCCGCCGAACGGCCGATGACCTGCGGGTCCAAGGTCGGCAGCGGCACCGCCCACATGCCGGTCTCGGCGGAGCGGCGCACCCGGTCCGTCGGCGTGCTCACGCGGCGGTCCTTCGGGCGCGGGTCGGCGCGGCGGCGCTCCTTCGCGGTGCGCAGCATCCGGTCGGCGCGCGAGAACGCCAGCAGCGTGCTGCCGAAGGTGCCGCCGGAGGCCATCGCGTTGGTGCGCACATGCCCCTCGACGCGCAGCGGAACGCCCTCGGGAAGCTGCTCCACGGTGAACCGCGCGCCGAGGTCGTGCGGCACCGAGTCGAAGCCGCACGCGTGCACCAGGCGGGCGCCGGTCTCCTGGGCGCGCGCGTGGTGCCGCAGGTGTACGAGGTCGACGAACTCCGGCTCCCCGGTGAGGTCCAGATAGTCCGTGCCCAGGTCGGCGCAGGCGGCGACCAGCGGCAGGCCGAAGCGGATGTAGGGGCCGACGGTGCTGGCCAGCACGCGGGTCTGCGCCGCGATGTCGCGCAGGCTGCCGTGGTCCTGGACGTCGGCGTGGAGGAGGGGGATTTCGGCGAGTCCCGGAGTCTCCGGGTTCTGCGCGGCGAGGCGGGCGCGCAGCCGCTCCAGCTTGTGCCGGTCGCGGCCCGCGAGGGCCCAGCGGCAGTCCTGGGGGGCGTTCCGGGCGAGGTACTCGGCCGTCAGCGCGCCCACGAACCCGGTCGCCCCGAACAGCACGATGTCGTACGGGCGTCGGGCGTCGGTGGCCGCGGCGGGGGCCGTCGTGTCAGCGTCTGTCATCTCGCTATTTCAGCAGCCGCGACATGCGCCGGTCGGCGAGGGGTCGGCCACCGGTCTGGCAGGTGGGGCAGTACTGCAGCGAGGAGTCGCTGAAGGACACCTCGCGAATGGTGTCCCCGCACACCGGGCACGGCTCCCCGGTGCGCCCGTGCACCCGCATCCCGGAGCGCTTGCCCGCCTTGAGCTCGCCCGCCGCGAGCCCGCGCGAGCGCTCGACGGCGTCGCGCAGGGTGGTCACGGCGGCCTCGTGCAGGACGGCCACCTCGCGCTCGGTGAGGTCGTCGGCCATGCGGTACGGGGACATCTTCGCGGCGTGCAGGATCTCGTCGGAGTACGCGTTGCCGATCCCCGCGACGACGCTCTGGTCGCGCAGCATGCCCTTGATGCGGTGCCGCTGACCGCGCAGCAGACCGGCCAGCGCCTCGGGGGTGAAGCCGGGCGCGAGGGGGTCGGGGCCCAGCTTCGCGATGCCGGGGACGTCGCGGGGGTCGGGGACCACGTACACCGCGAGGCGTTTCTGCGTGCCCGCTTCGGTGAGGTCGAAGCCTTCGCCGCCCTCGGCCGCCTGGCCGCCGTCCAGCGTGAGGCGGAGCGCGAGCGGCCCCTTGCCGGGGCGGGGCGGAGCGGCCGGCAGGCTGTCCTGCCAGCGCAGCCACCCCGCCCTGGCGAGATGGACGACCAAGTGCGGCGCGGCGCCGGCGGATTCGCGCTCAGCGGGCGCGAAGCACACGTCGAGGAACTTGCCGTGCCGGGCCACCCCGGCGATCTCCCTGCCGTGCAGGGCGGTGGGCGGCGGGTCGTACGTCTTGAGCACGCTCACCGCCACGGGCAGCACGCTCCGCACCGTACGGCCGCTCAGCCGCCGGTCCAGGAAGTCCCGCAGGGCCTCGACTTCGGGGAGTTCCGGCACGGTTCGCTTCCTCGCGTGTGGGGTGCTCTGTGCTCTGTGCGGTGAGCGCCGGTGCCGTCAGGCCAGCTTGGAGTCGAGGGTGATCGTCGTGCCGGTGAGGGCCTGGCTCACGGGGCAGTTCTTCTTCGCGTCGTCGGCCGCCGCGGCGAAGCCCTCCTCGTCCAGGCCGGGGACCTCGCCCTCGACCGTGAGGTGGATGCCGGTGATGCCCGTGCCCGGCTGGAAGGTGACCTCGGCGCCGGTGGTCAGCCGGGTGGGCGGGGTGCCCGCCGTGGTCAGGCCGTTGGACAGCGCCATCGAGAAGCAGCTCGAGTGCGCGGCGGCGATCAGCTCCTCGGGGCTCGTCTTGCTCTCGGGCTCCTCGGCGCGCGCCGGCCAGGAGACCGCGTAGTCGCCGATGCCGGAGGAGTCGAAGGTGACCGTCCCCGACCCCTCCATGAGGTCGCCGGTCCAGACGGTGTGTGCGGCGCGCTTGGTGGCCATGGGGTACCTCTCTGCCTGGTCGGTTCTGCCTGATCGGTGTTGCCTGGTCGGTTCTGCGGTGGGTTCCTACGGGAGGACGGATGCGGGGTGCCGACGTGTTCCCGCGCCGGTGTGCCGCATGCCTCCGCCCCGATCCTCGACGCGGCGGGCCCGGCTCGGGGAGCGGCGCGCCGGGGACGGCGCGGTGTCCGGCCGGCGGCGGAGCCGGAAAGTTCCGGAACTGTCTCGCATCCCGGACTGTATGGATTCGGCCTTCTTTGCGAGCGGCGAACGCGCTCCGCGTTCGCCCGGCAACCGGATGTGACCGGCTGGTCAGCGCGGCCGCCGGATGTGCTTCGTCGCAGGCAGGGGCGCCGGAAGAGGGCGTGACCCCAGGTCGGGGAGCGGCGGGGACCGGATGCGGACGGAGGCGATCGGATCCGGTCACCGGGTGGCGCCGACCGAGAACGTTTCACCGGCCGTGGTGACCGGAAGCTCCGGACATGACGCAAGATATGTGGCGGCCACCGGAGGAGCCCCGGCCTCCTCCGGCGGTCAGGCCCGCACAGGGCCCTCGTGCGTACGAGCCGAGCCCGTCGGCGCGGGGAGGGGAGCCCCGCGCCGACGGCGCTCCGCCGGGAGGGGAAGACGGGGTGCGGCGCCGCGCCCCGCAGCGTTCGCACCGCCATCCGCACCGCGTCCGTACTGCATCCGCACCGCGCTCCGCGTCGCCGACACGTGCGCGCGGCGCGCCCGAGGGGGGTAAGAGCGATGGGCCGAAGACTTCGCGCCGCCGCGGCGGGGGCCGCGCCGCGGGACGTACCGAGAGAGGGACCGCGGGGCGCACTGCGGTCCGCGCCACGGGACCAACTGCGGGGCGTGGGATCCCCGTTCAGCCAGGAAGCCACCTCGTTCAGCGCGGCCGCCGGGCCAGGCACCCCCGGCCGCCGGCTCGCCGAGGGGGCCTGACGTGCGCGTACTGGTGCTGGGAAGCAGCGGGTTCCTGGGCGGCCATGTCGAGCGGGCGCTGCGCGCGGCCGACGGGGTGCGGGTGCTCTCCGGCGGCCGCTCGCCCGGCGCCTGCCTGCGCCTCGACCTGGCCACCGCCGACCCCGCCAAGCTGGCGCCCCAGCTCCGGGCGCTCGGCCCCGACGCGGTGGTGAACTGCGCGGGCACGGTCGGCGGCGACGCCGCGACGCTCGCCGCCGTCAACGCGCGCGGCCCCGCGGTGCTCTGCGAGGCCCTGCGCCGCGCGGCTCCGGCCGCCCGGCTGGTGCACCTCGGCTCGGCCGCCGAGTACGGGGCGAACGACGGGCGCACCCCGGTGCCGGAGAGCGCACCGGCGGCCCCGCTCGGCGTGTACGGCGCGACCAAGCTCGCCGGCACCCTCGCGGTGACCGGCTCAGGACTGGACGCGGTCGTGCTGCGGGTGTTCGACCCCGTGGGCCCCGGCGCCCCGGCCCCGTCGCTGCCCGGCCGCCTCGCGGTCCAGTTGCGCAGGGCGCTGGCCGCGGCCGGTGAGGGCGAACCCGTGCGCGCGGTGCGGGTCGGCGACCTCTCGGCGCACCGGGACTTCGTGGACGTACGGGATGTGGCGCGGGCCGTGGTGCGGGCGGTGCTGCGGGGTGCGGGCGGCCCGGGCGCGGAGGGCGTGGAGGGCTCGGGTGGTGCGGATGGTCCGGGCGCGGAGGCCGCCGCGCTGCCGCGGGTGCTCAACATCGGGAGCGGCACGGCGCATCCGCTCCGCATGGTCGCCGGGGGACTGGCGCGCGTCGCGGGCTATTCCGGGCGCATCCACGAGAGCGCACCGGGCGCGGACCGCGCGATCGCGGGCGGCTCGGCTTCGGGCGGCTTGGCCTCAGGTGGCTTGGCTTCGGGCGGCTTGACCTGGGGCAACGCAGTGTCGGACGGCTCGGCCTCCGTACCGTGGCAGTGCGCCGACATCTCGGCGGCGCGTGCGGTCCTGGACTGGCGCCCGGAGATCACGCTGGGCGCCTCGCTGACCGCGCTGTGGCAGGCGGCCCGCCCCAACTCCCCGCTGGTGGGGGCCCGCTGAACACAGCGGGGCAACTCGGCGCGCACGCCGTGGTGCTCAACCCGGGCACCGTGCCGCATTCCGGTTATGCGAAGATTGCGGACCGTGTGGCCGCCTTCGCGGGCCACGGGAGGCGTACCGGGGGGACCGGTCCTCCTGCGACCGAACCACAACAGAAGAGGCTCGAATGCCGGGCAGAACATGCCACTTGAGACGCGTGACCGTCCTGCTCCTGGCGGGGGTGCTCGCGGCGCTCGCGGGGTGCGCGCCGCTCACCGGGGGCTCCGGGTCCGAGGACCGCGCCGGCGCCGGCGACCACTGGAGGCCGCGCCCCGGTACGGACTGGCAGTGGCAGCTCACCGGGCGCGTGGACACCGGCGTCGACGTACCCGTCTATGACATCGACGGCTTCGACAACTCCGCGCGCACCGTCTCCCGCCTGCACGAGGACGGCCGCAAGGCCATCTGCTACATCAACGCGGGCGCCTGGGAGGACTGGCGCCCCGACGCGCACCGCTTCCCCAAGGCGCTGCGGGGCAGGGGCAACGGCTGGGAGGGCGAGCGCTGGTTCGACATCCGGCAGCTGGACACGCTGCGCCCGCTGATGGCCGCGCGCATGGACATGTGCGAGGAGAAGGGCTTCGACGCGGTGGAGCCCGACCTGATGGACGCGTACCGCAACCGCACGGGCTTCCCGCTCACCGCCGCCCACCAGCTCGCGTACAACCGGATGCTGTCCGGGCTCGCCCACGAGCGCGGCCTCGCCGTCGGGCTCAAGAACGACCTGGACCAGATCCCGCAGCTCGTGAAGGACTTCGACTTCGCGGTGAACGAGGAGTGCGCGCAGTACGGCGAGTGCGCCAAGCTCAAGCCGTTCATCGCTCAGAAGAAGGCCGTCTTCCACGTCGAATACGAGCTGGATCCGGAGGAGTTCTGCAAGAGCTCGGACAAGCTCGGCCTCAGCTCGCTGCGCAAGCGCCTCGACCTGGACGCCTGGCGCCGCGCCTGCTGATCCCTTCGTAGGTGGGAAGGGGGGGGCGCCGCCCCGCAGTGGGACGGCGCCCCGGCGTCCGTACGCGCGCCCGGCTCGGGTGCCCTCGCCCGGCTCAGGCGAAGGCGGGCATCACTTCGTCGTGGATCAGCCGCAGTTGGCTGTTCACGTCGGGAGCGCCCTCCAGATCGCGGCCGGTGAAGGTCTTCACCAGATCGCGGTCGGTGAGCGCGCAGATGACGTGGTTCACGCCGCTCGGCGCGATCTGCGTACGGATCTTCTCCGCGCACTCCTCCGGCGTGCCGGCCACCGACAGCGCCTCGGCGACCTCCGGGTCCGTCAGCTCGATCCCGCGGGCCAGGTCGCCCGCGCCGATCGCGTCGATCACGGGCTTGAGCTGCGAGGGGTCAACGCCGTTGCGGCGTAGCTGCTCCTCCGGCATGGACGAGGCGTAGATGCCGACCATGCTGCGCGCGGCCTCTTTCGCCTTCGCGCCGTCCCGGCCCACCGAGAACACCACCCAGGCGCCGATGTCGAGGTCCCGCCAGTCCTTGCCGGCGCGCTCGGCGCCCGCCCTGATGTGCCGCACCGCGTACTCGTACGCCTCGGCGGTGTAGCTCAGCGCGTGGTGGCAGCCGTCCGACAACTCGCCGGCGGCCTCGAAGGACTTGGGGCCGCGCATCGCGCCCAGCTTCAGCGGCACCCGCTCCTGCACGGGCCGCGCGAAGGTGAACAGGCCCTGGTACGAGTAGAACTCGCCGTCCCGCGTGATACTGCCCTCGTCCAGCAGCGTCCGCACCACGGACAGCGCCTCCTTGGTGCGCGACAGCGGCCTCGTCGCCGCCCAGTCGATGCCGTACTGGGCGAGCAGCCCGAAGTTCCCGCTGGACAGCACCCCTTCGGCGCGCCCGTTCGAGAGCTCGTCGAGGGTGGCGAGCGCCTGGGCCACCAGGGTCGGCTCGCGCAGCGTGACCGGGGTGACGCTGGGGCCGAGGCGGATGCGCTCGGTCTGCCCGGCCGCCGCGGCGAACAGCAGCCACAGGTCTTTGTGCCAGGTCTCGTCCGCCGCGTAGCAGGCGTGGAATCCGAGCTCGTCCGCCAGTCGTATGGAGGCCAGCGACTGCTGCAGCGGATAGTCGGGAAGCATCGCATAGCTGAACCGCACGGGTGCCACCTTCTTCCGTTCCGGGTGTCCGGATGCCGATGTGTGGGTGAGGTGGAGCAGGGCCGGTCTCCGGTCCGTCGGGGATTGTGCCAACAGCCGGTGCGGGAGGGGAGAGTCCGGGCGGCGGCTTCCCGCACCGCGTACCGTGCGGCGGGCGCGCGGGAGGTACGCGGCGAGGAGCGCCGGGTATCCCACGGTTACCCGGTCCCGGACGGGGGCCGGGCATTCGAGGAAGCGGGGCCGTTCATGATCAGAGGCATCGATGTCGCGTCGTACCAGCCGGAGAACTACAGCACCAAGGGTCTGGACTTCGTCTTCATCAAGGTCACCGAGGGCAGGTCGTACACCAACCCCAAGTGGGTCGCGCAGCGCAAGACCGGGCGCGACGCCGGACTCGTGACCGGCTTCTACCATTTCGTACGCGACGGCGGCATGCAGGCGCAGGCCGATTACTTCCTGTCGAAGATCAACCTGGTGGCCGGCGACATCCTCGTCCTCGACTGGGAGGACGGCGCCGTCAGCAACGGGGAGAAGGACGACTGGATCAAATACGTCCAGCGGAAGCGCCCCGAGCACAAGGTGCTGCTCTACTGCAGCGTGAACTTCTGGCTGAACCGCGACACCACGTCCTTCCCCGGCGACGGGCTGTGGATCGCGCACTACAACGGCAATCCGGGCAAGCCGGGCATCCAGCACCCCTGGAAGTTCCACCAGTACACCAACCACCCGATAGACAAGAACGTCGGCGCCTTCGACACCAAGGCGGACCTGAAGAGCTGGGCGGGCGGGAGCTGAGGAGCGGCGGGGCGGTGGCGCGGTGGGCGCGGCGGCGGTGGCCGGGCTCGGCGGCGTACGGGGTCGGTGGCGTACGCGTGCGGGTTCTCGGCGGCGTGGCGGGCGCTCGGCGGCGTGGCGGGCGCCCGGTGGCGTGAAGTGGCCGGCGGCGTGAGTTAAGGGAGCGCACATCCGCGCTCTCCGGCCGCGTCAACTCCCGTCCAGCCGGGGCGGAAATCCAGGCGGTGACAGATCCGTTCCGTTCGCCCCGCCGCACTGGAGATCGCCGTGTCCCTCAGCCAAGCACCCGCACCCGTGCACGCCCCGCCGGCTGCGCCGCGCTACACCGTGTCCCTCGCGACCGACGAGGACCAGGTGCGCGCGGCGCAGCGGCTGCGCCACACCGTCTTCGCCGACGGCATGGGCGCCCGCCTGCACAGCCCCGAACCGGGCCTGGACGCCGACCCGTTCGACGCCTACTGCGACCACCTGCTGGTACGCGAGGAGCGCACCGGCGCCGTGGTCGGCACCTACCGGCTGCTGCCGCCCGACCGCGCCAGGGTCGCCGGGCGGCTCTACGCGGACAGCGAGTTCGACCTCTCCGGGCTCGCCCCGCTGCGCGAGGACCTGGTCGAGGTCGGCCGCTCCTGCGTGCACCCCGACCACAGGGACGGCGCCGTCATCGCGCTCATGTGGGCCGGGATAGCCCGCTACCTGGAGACCATGGGCCACACCTGGCTGGCCGGCTGCTGCTCCGTGCCCCTGGCCGACGGCGGGGCCCTCGCCTCGCACGTGTGGCACACCGTCGCGGCCCGGCACATGGCGCCCGAGGAGTACCGGGTGCGGCCGCGGCTCCCCTGGCTCCCGCCGGAGGACGGCCCGCGCCCGGTGTCCGTACCCCGCTACACCCTGCCGCCGCTGCTCCGCGGCTACCTGCGGCTCGGCGCCCGCATCTGCGGAGAGCCCGCGCACGACCCGGACTTCGGGGTCGCCGACCTGTACGTGCTGCTCAACGTGCGCGACATCGACCCGCGCTATCTGCGGCACTTCCTCTCGATGGCACCCGCGGCGCCGTGATGTCCTCCGTCGCCGGCTTCGCGGAGTCCGGCGAGTTCGGGGAGTTCTCGGACTTCGCGGAATTCCACGTCGCGTCCCTGGTGTCCCCTTCGTCCGTGCCGGATTCGTCCACGGCGGAGAGCGGCCGGGCCAACCCCTGGAAGCCGACCTCGCCCTGCACCCCGCTGCGCTGCCTGCCCCCGCGGGGGAGTGGGCGCGCGGCGGGGCCCGCGCGGCGCGCGCTCCGCTGGTCCGCGCTGTGCGGAGTGCTGGTCGCGGGCATCGCGTTCTCGCCTGCGGCCCGCGGGCGTGCGGCGGTGGTACGGGGCTGGGCCAGAGCACTCGTCCGCGCGACCGGGGTGCGGGTACGCATCAACGAGCTTGTGGCGAGCGGCGGTTGCGGTCGCGCGCCGGCCGGCGGTCGCGGCTGCGCACCGCGTCCCGCTCTGCTGGTCGCCAACCACGTCTCCTGGCTGGACATCCCGCTGCTCGCCGCGGTGCGCCCGGTCAGGATGGTGGCCAAGTCCGACGTCGCCGCCTACCCCGTACTGGGCCGGCTCGCCACCTACGGCGGCACCGTCTTCATCGACCGCGAACGCCTCAGGCAACTCCCGGCGACGGTCGCCGAAGTCGCCGCCCTGCTCCGCGCGGGCCGCAGCGTCGCGGTCTTCCCGGAGGGCAGCACTCGGTGCGGCAGGGCGGAGGGCGCCTTCCGCAACGCCCTGTTCCAAGCGGCGCTCGACGCGGGCGCCGAGGTCCGCCCGGTCACCCTCCGCTACCGCACCTCCGCCGGACTCCCCACCGCACGGCCCGCGTTCGTGGGCGAGGACACGCTGCTCACCTCGCTGCGCCGGGTGATCGCGGCCCGGGACCTGTACGCCGAGGTCACGGTCCATCCACCGCTGAACCCCGCGAACCACGGCACCCGCCGCGCACTGGCCCGCGCGGCGCGGGCGGCGGTCACCGGAGTGCGGGAGGAAGAACAGCCGGATACATGGGGTGTGCGGTCGGCGGCGCAGCCGGGGGAGGGGCCGGAGGAACGGCCGGGCCTCATGGGTGTATCCGGCAATTTGTGTGCAGGCCAGATACGCTCCCCGTCATGCCCGAAGCCGACTCCGCCCGCAGGCCGGACACCTCAGCGACCTCTCCCGCCTCCCAAGACACCACAGCCACCGAGGACTTCGACGACGCCGAGGCGCGCGACGCCGACACCTCCGGGGATGTCCGGGACCACGAGGGACCAGCCCCGCACGACCCCGTCGGCTCCACCGCCTCTTCCCTCGCCTCCGCAGACAACGCCGACGGCCCCCTGAACGCAGCAGCAGACACCGCCGCCCGGGACGACGCCGCCCAGGTCGCCCCCTACGCGGACGACTCCGACCCCGACGGCACCGATCCGCACGCCGCCTATGCGGACGACAGACCCGGCCTCACCCCGCGGCAGGCCCGCCGCGTCCGGATAGCGGTCTCGGCCGCCGTCATGACCGCGGTGGCCGTGGCCCTGGTCGTCCGCCTCACCATCGCCCCGTCCGTACTGATCGTCGGCTTCTACGGCATGGCGCTGATCCTCTCCGGCACCGCCATCGGCCTCAGCCGCCGCGGCCGCACCCGGGTCGCCACCGCGGTACTCGCCCTGGGCTTCGCCGCGGTGGCCCTGGCCGAATGGCTGCTCTCCACCGCCTAGCCCGCGCCCCGGTGGGCTCGGTCGCCGCAGGTCACGGCCCCGCGCACCGCGAACGTCAGCGCCACTCCACCGCGTCGCCGCCCAGCACTCCCGGCGGATGCGCCCACCTCTCCGGCGCCCCTTCGTACCGCACCGGCGACACCACATGCCGCAGCCGCCCCAGCGGACTGTCGCACTCCGCCATCCAGTCCGCCGGGTCGTACGGGGGCTCCGCGGCCGGCGCGGCATCCCCCGCCTCCGTCCTGCCGCCGGGCAGCCCGTGCCCGTGCAGCAGCCAGTGCGCGGTCTGCGCCAGCGCGAGCCGTACGACCCGGGAACCCGCCCTCCCCTCCTGCTGCTCCGTCAACGACCGCATCACCGCCGCCGCCAGCAGGTAACCGGAACCGTGGTCCAGCGCCTGCGCGGGCAGCGCACCGGGAACGCCCGACTCCGTGTCCTCCTCCGCCTTCGCGATACCGGTCGCCGCCTGTACGAGGCTGTCGAACCCGCGCCTCCTGTGCCACGGCCCGTACCCGCCCCACGCGCTGATCTGCCCCACCACCAGCCCCGGGCGCCGGTCGGCCAGCGACTCGGGGGCCAGCCCGAACCTGTCCAGCGCGCCCGGCCGGTACGCCGTGACCACCACATGCGCCGACCCCAGCAGCTCCTCGAACCGGGCCTGCCCGGCACGGCTGTCCAGCTCCAGCGACACCGACCGCTTCCCGAACCCGGTGTCCGCGTGCGCCTCGGCGAACTCCGGGTACTTCGGCGGGTCGATCCGCAGCACGTCGGCCCCGAGCAGCGCCAACGTGCGGGTGGCCACGGGGCCCGCGGTGACCCGCGTGAGGTCCAGCACCCGCACCCCGGCGAGGGGCAGCGCGAGGGTGTTGCCCGCGGTGGGCGCGAACGGCAGCGGCTCCGCCCCGTCCAGCGCATCGACGCTCAGCAGCGGGCGGGAGGACGCCGCGACGCCCTGCGGGTGCCGGTCCCACGCCTCGCGGGAGCGCACCGCCACCGCGAGCCCGCCCCTGGCGAAGACCGCCTGCTCCACCTCCTCCGCCTTGCGCTGCACCAGTTGGGCCGCGACCCGGTGCGCCAGCACCTCGTCCGCCTCGCCGCGCTCGGGGACAGCGAGCGCGGCGAGCAGCAGTGCACGGTGATGCGGGTAGTTCGCGTGCGTACGCACCCACCCGTCAGCCGTGCGCCAGAAGCGGGACAGCGGTGCGAAGTTGACCGTCTCCCGCCCGTCGATCCGCAGATGGCGCTCGCTGGTGAACGCGGCCGCCACCGCCCCGTCGTCCACCGTCACCGGCGCCACCCTGCTGCTGGAGGCGCGCACCGCGGCCAGCTCGGCCGCCGCGAGGGCACAGGTGGCCACCGTGCTGCGCGCGAGCTCGCGAACGGGAAGCCGAGCCGGCAGCACCCCGTCCCTGTACGTGTGGTGGAGCCGCTCCAGCAGAGCCCGCTGCCCTCCGAGCGCGCGCCACGCATAGGAGGTGCCGGCACCGCTCCCCGCGGAGCCGCCGGGCGGGCGGTCCCCGGCCGCGCCCCTGTCCGTACTCATGCCGTCCCGGCCGGTCAGCGCCTGTGCAGAAGCTCGCTCCATGTCCGGCATTGTGACACTCGGTCCGCATGAATCCGGGCAGGCCGGAGGCCCTGGATGCCCCGTTCACACGCTGGCCCCGCACAACCGGTCGAGCGCCCCCGTATACCGTGTCCCTCCCATGAACGACGATGCCCCCTGGCCCCGTACGGAGTCCGAAGCCCTCGCAGTCCAGGACACCCTGCGCGACCGGGTCGACCCCAACACCGGACGGCGACCACTGGCACCCCCCGAGCCCCGCTGACCGACACCCCGCACCCTGCGCCCGGCCTCGGCGAGGTGGACCGCCCGGCCATGCGCGGCTGTACGCGTACCTCCTGTGAGCCCGACCCTTGCCGGAGGGGCCGGCCAGGGCGCCCGAGGCCCGGTCAGTCCCCCTCGGGAGCAACCTTCGCCGTCACCACACGCAGCCCCCGGTCGGTGAACTCCCGCCGCACCGGCTCCCGCACCCCGCCGTCGGTCACGAAGGTCGAGAACACCTCGCCCCCGCCGATCCGCGCGAAGCACCGCGTGCCCACCTTGGAACCGTCCGCCACGACCACCGCCCGCGCGGCGCGCTCCGCCATCAGCCGGTTGATCCGCGCCTCCGCCTCGTCGTGAACCGTCGCGCCCCGCTCCGGGTCCACCCCGTTCGCACCGATGAACGCGATGTCCATGGAGATCTGCTGGAGCACCAACTCGCTGTACGGGCCGATGAGTTCAAAGGACCGCGAGTGCGCCACCCCGCCCGTCAGCACGATCTTGATCTGCGGGCGCACCGCCAGCTCGTTGGCGATGTTGAGGGAGTTGGTCACCACCGTCAGGTGCGGCTCGGGCGCCGGCTCGGCGAACTCCGGGCGGACCGCCAGCGCCCTGGCGATCTCCGTCGTCGTGGTGCCGCCGGAGAGACCGACCGCGTGACCGCGCTCCACCATCTTCGCCGCCGCCTGCGCGATGGCCTGCTTCTCCTCCGCGTGGTGACCGCGCTTGTACCGGAGGGGCAGGTCGTAGGTGACGGAGCTGAGCACCGCGCCGCCCCGGGTGCGGGTGAGCAACTGCTGCTCGGCCAGGGCGTCCATGTCCCTGCGCATGGTGGCCGCCGACACCTCGAGGGCGGTGGCGGCCTCCTCGACGTCGACGCGTCCCCGGTCGCCGAGGAGCTCGAGCAGCGCGTTCATCCGCTCGTGGCGCTTCACGTGGTCTGTCTCCCTGTTCTGTGCTGCACCCGCCGTCCGGTGTCCTGTGACACCCCGGCGTGCTGACCGGAGCCTATCCGGCGTGTACCGGCGTCCCGAGCACGCCCAGCAGCCGCGCGGCCTCCTGCGTCACGGCCTCGCGCGCGGGGCCCACGTACTTGCGCGAGTCGATCAGCATCGGGTCCTCGGCGAGGATCCTGCGTATCTCCTGCGTGAAGACCGACACCAGATGCGTGGAGATATTGATCTTCGTCATCCCCGCGGTGATCGCCGCGCGCAGCTCCTCGTCGGGCACCCCCGACGAACCGTGCAGCACCAGCGGCACGGGCAGCTTCTCCGCGAGCGTGTGGATCAGCTCCTTGTCCAGCACGGCCGTGCGCTCCCGCATCGCGTGCGAGGAACCGACCGCGACGGCCAGCGCGTCCACCCCGGTCTCGCGCACGAAGGAGAGGGCCTCGTCAGGGTCGGTGCGCGCGCCCGGTGCGTGCACGCCGTCCTTGCCGCCCACCTCACCGAGCTCGGCCTCCACGAACACGCCGTGCTCATGGCACCAGGAGGTGAGCTCGGCCGTCGCCGCGACGTTCTCCGCATACGGCAGGGCCGAGGCGTCGAACATGACCGAGCGCACCCCGGCCCGCACACCCTCGCGGATCTGCGCGGCGTCCGTGATGTGGTCCAGGTGGACGGAGATCTGCGCCTCGGAGTCCTCGGCCAGGGCCAGGGTGGCGCGGGTCAGCGGGAGCAGACTGCCGTGGTACTTCAGGCAGTTCTCACTGAGCTGGAGGATCAGCGGTGTACCGGCCCGCTCGGCCGCCGCGACCAGGGCTTCGGCGGTCTCCAGATGGATGATGTTGAAGGCGGGAGCGCCGGAGCCCGAGGCCCGCGCGCCGTCGAGGATGGATGCGGTGGGGGAGAGAGTCATGAGGCGAACTTCCCTGAGAGGCCTGGGATATGGAGGTGGGGAGGGGCGGGGCGCGGTGTCGCGACCGCGCTCCGGTGCGGAGGACAGAGGGCAGTGGCGTGGGCGGATGGGGCGGGCCCGCGACCGGACCGATGCGCGAGCTCGCGGCGTGGACCCGAGACGAGGGGCCGCGGTGTCAGCCCGTGAGGGAGCCGAGGCCCCGCGGCGAGGAGCCATGGCGTCGCCCCGCGGGCAAGCCAAGACCCCGCCGCGTGAGCCCATGCCGAGCCCTCGTGGAGCCGGCGCCTCAGGAGTCGTCGAGCATCACGGAGCGCGTGAGGCTGCGCGGGTTGTCCGGGTCCAGGCCCCGTGCACGCGCGCGCTCCAGCGCGACTCGCTGCACCAGCACCAGGTCGGCCAACGGGTCCCTCGCGTGGTGCACGAACTGCGCGCCGGTGCGGGCGACATCGGACTCCAGGCCCTCGGGGGAGTCGCCGAAGAGCCAGGTGACACGGCCGGGGGCCGCGATGGATATCGGCCCGTGGCGGTACTCCATCGCGGGGTAGGACTCCGTCCAACTCTGCGATGCCTCGCGCATCTTGAGCGCCGCCTCATTGGCGAGGCCGAACGTCCACCCGGTGCCCAGGAAGGAGAACTGCTCGGCCTCCACCCACTCCTTCTCGACCGGGCTGGACAGCGCCTCCTCGGCGTCGCGTATCGCGGGGGAGAGGTCTTCTCCGAGGTGGGCGCGGAGCAGGGCGAGCGCCGACGTGGCGAACCGGGTCTGGACGACTGACTGCTCATCGGCGAAGGGGAGCGCCACGGTCTCGTCGGAGAGGTCCACCGCCGGTGTGCCGGGGGCGCCGAGCAGGGTCACCGTCGGGATGCGGCCCTTCATCTGCTCCAGCACCCGCAGCACCTCCGTGGTGGTGCCGGAGCGGGTGATGGCGACCACGGCGTCGTATGCGCGCTCCGCACCAAGTGAGGCCTCCGACGCGGCGAAGGGGTCGGTCACGCCGTGGCCCGCCGCCTCGCGCAGCGCCGCGTACGACTGGGCCATGAACCACGAGGTGCCGCAGCCGACCACGGCCACCCGCGCGCCCCGCTCCGGCAGCCCCGGAGCCGAGGCCAGCCGCGCCGCCTCGCGCCAGGTCTCCGGCTGGCTGCGCAGTTCCTCTTCCATGTGCACGGTCCCGGTCATCGGGGTCTCCCTCTTGGATGATCTTGCGCTTGTGCTCGCTTCTGCATTTCAAAGCTTCGCCTCAATCAATATTACGCAGCTTCGTCGCGCCGTCCATACCTCCTCCGGGTGAAGGGGCGAGGTGCGACCGGTGAGCGGTAAGCCCGGATTAGCGCCTATTTGTGGGCCTTCTCTGTCCTGCTCGCAGCGGCGGAGCGACCCTCGAAGGCCCCGCCGAGGGGTGTTGACAGATGCGCGAAGCGCGGCGAATAGTGACGTGATCAATCACTCGCCTTGCAGTTCCACGCAGAGAGCCCCGCACATGACCACAGCAACGCCATCACCGAAGCTGGCTGCCGAGGGGTATCGGACCGGCCGCCTCTTTGCCCTCACGGGCGCCGTCGTCGGCGTCATCTACGGATACGACACGGGCAGCATCTCCGGCGCCCTGGTCTTCCTCAGCAAGGACTTCCACCTGACCTCAGCCGAGCAGGGGCTCGTGAACAGCGTGCTCGTGCTCGGTTCGATCCTCGGCGCGCTGATCGGCGGCAAGCTGGCCGACGCGCTCGGGCGCAAGCCGGCCATGCTGATCGTCGCCGCGTCCTATGCGGTGTTCGTCGCGCTCTCCGCCGTCGCGCCGAACGTGGTGGTGCTCGACATCGTGCGGTTCCTGCTCGGGATCGCGATCGGCGTCTCCATCGTGGCGGCTCCCCTCTATGTCGCCGAGTCCACGCCGGCCCGCATCCGGGGTGCCGCGGTCGCCGCGTACCAGGTGGCCACCGTCGCGGGGATCACGCTCACCTACTTCGTGAACTGGGGGCTCTCCGGCGGCGGCCACTGGCGGTGGATGCTCGGGCTGTCGGCGATTCCCGCCGCGCTGCTGGTGATCCCGCTGCTGCGGCTGCCGGACACCCCGCGCTGGTATGTGCTGAAGGGGCGCACGGAGGAGGCGGAGCAGGTCCTCGCGCGGACGGATCCCGATGTGGACCCGCGGACCGAGATCGCCGCCATCAACGGTGCGCTGAGCGAGGAGAGCGGGGGCTCCGCCGCGGCGCTGCTGCGCAAGCCGTACGCCCGGGCCGCCACCTTCGTGATCGGTCTCGGCTTCTTCTGCCAGATCACCGGGATCAACGCGGTCACCTACTACAGCCCGGCCATCTTCGAGGAGATGGGCTTCACCGGGGACGGGCAGAACTTCCTGCTGCCTGCCTTCGTCCAGGTCGCGGGACTGGCGGCCGCGGTGCTGGCAGTGCTCATCATCGACCGGCTCGGCCGGCGCCGGGTGCTGCTCTCCGGGATCGGCGTGATGCTGGCGATGCTCGCGCTGCTGACCGCGGTGTTCGGCACCGGCGCGGTGAGCGGCTCGGCGACCTGGGTGGGTTTCGTCGCGGTGCTGCTGTTCACCGCGGCGTACAACTTCGGCTTCGGTTCACTGATCTGGGTCTACGCGAGCGAGGCGTTCCCCGCGAGGTACCGGGCCGTCGGCGCCTCGGTGATGCTCACGGCCGACCTCGTGGCCAACATGCTGATCGCCCAGTTCTTCCCCTCCCTCATGTCGTGGGCCGGAGCGGCCTGGACCTTCGCGGGGCTCGGTGTGCTGGCGCTGCTGGCGCTGGTGTTCACGGCGGCCACGGCGCCCGAGACGAAGGGGCGGCAGCTGGAGGAGATCCAGGGCTACTGGCGAAACGGCGGACGCTGGCCCTCCGTTGAGGAGCAGCAGCGGTACGTGGGTGAGGACGCCGATGCGGAGGCCGCGGCGGCGGAGCGAATACGGTGAGCGGCCCGCGCGCCTGAGCCTGCCTGCAACGCGCCCGAGCCCCGCCTGCAAGAAGCCCGATCCCCCGGCCGCACTGGGCCACAGCGCCACACGGAACACAAAACCGGAGGCCAGCCAGACGCAGTCCTCACCTCCCCGCTCCCTCCTCGCTATTCCGCGGCCCCTCCCCGTCCTCCCCTCCTCCCGTCCCTTCCCCGACCGCCGCTCCCCAACTGCCGCCGCCACGGCCGGGGTTGTGGTGGACGCCACTCGGGGGCGGGGGAGCGGGGGTCTCGCGGGGGCTTGTGGAAAGTGAAACGCGTTCTTAGCATCCCTGGTGTTACATCAGTTGTGTCATACGGCTGGGGGCTTGATGGCGACGGCGGCATCGCGGGCGAAGAGCGCATCCGGAGGACCGGGCGGCGGTGGGCCGTTGCGCGGAGTGCGGGTGGTGGAGCTGGCCGGGATCGGGCCGGGGCCGTTCGCGGCGATGCTGCTCGCCGACCTGGGCGCGGACGTGGTGCGGGTGGACCGGCCGGGCAAGCCGGCGCTGGCCATCGATCCGGCGTACGACGTCACCAACCGGAATAAGCGTTCCGTGGTGCTCGACCTGAAGGACGAGGCGCAGCGGGACACCGTTCTCGGGATGGTGGAGCGGGCGGACGCGCTGATCGAGGGATACAGGCCGGGTGTGGCCGAGCGGTTGGGCGTGGGGCCCGAGGAGTGCCTCGCCCGCAACCCGAGGCTCGTCTACGGGCGGATGACCGGTTGGGGCCAGGACGGGCCGCTCGCGCAGCGGGCCGGGCACGACATCGGGTACATCGCGCTCACCGGGGCCCTCGGGATGACGGGCCCGGCGGACGGGGCGCCCTGCGCGCCGGCGAATCTGCTGGGCGACTACGCGGGCGGTTCGCTGTATCTCGTGATCGGGATCCTGGCCGCGCTGCAGCACGCGCGGGCCGAGGGCGGGGAGGGGCAGGTCGTCGACGCGGCGATCGTGGACGGCACCAGCCACCTCACCGCCATGATCCAGGGGATGGTCGCGGCCGGGGGCTGGCAGGACCGCAGGGGTGCCAATCTGCTGGACGGGGGCAGCCCGTTCTACGGGACGTACGAGACAGCGGACGGCGGGCACATGGCGGTGGGGGCGCTGGAGCCGCAGTTCTACGCCGAGTTCGTGCGGTTGCTGGGGATCGAGGAGAGCGCACCGGCGCGGGAGGACATCGCCGCCTGGGGCGAGCTGCGCGAGGTGATCGCCGCGCGCTTCAAGTCCCGTACGCGGGAGGAGTGGACGGAGGTCTTCGAGGGGTCCGACGCGTGTGTGGCGCCGGTTCTCTCGTTGCGCGAGGCGCCGGAGCATCCGCATCTGGCGGCGCGCGGGACGTTCACGGAGTACGGGGGGATCACGCAGCCGGCGCCCGCGCCCCGGTTCTCCGCGACGCCCGGCGCGATCACCCGGCCCCCCGCGCAGCCCGGCGCCGACGCGGCCGAGGTGGCCAGGGAATGGGGCATCCCGGGGCTGGACGCGGGCGCCGAGGAGACGGAAGACGCCGGGGAATCCAAGAACGCCGAGGGCAGGGGCGATGCATGAAGATCTCCACCACACTCCAGTACGCCGGTGATCCACGGGAAGCGGCCGACAAGATCGCGCAGTTGGAGCCCGCGGGGCTGGACGCGGTGTGGGTGGCCGAGGCGTACGGCTTCGACTCGCCCACGATCCTGGGGTATCTGGCCGCGCGCACGGAGCGGATGCAGATCGGGTCCGCGATCCTCAATGTGTATTCGCGGACGCCCGCGCTGATCGCGCAGACCGGCGCCGGGCTCGACGCGCTCTCCGGGGGCCGGGCCATGGTGGGGCTCGGGGCTTCGGGGCCGCAGGTCGTGGAGGGCTGGCACGGTAAGCCGTACGACAAGCCGCTGGGCCGTACGCGGGAGACCGTGGAGCTGTGCCGCCGCATCTGGCGGCGGGAGAACATCGACCACCACGGCATCACCGACATGCCGCTGCCGCCCGAGAAGGGCGGGAAGCTGGGCAAGCCGCTGAAGATGCTGACCAAGCCGGTGCGGGACGAAATCCCGCTCTTCATCGCCTCGTTGGGCCCGGCCAACGTGCGGATGACGGCGGAGATCGCCGACGGGTGGCTGCCGCATCTGTTCGTTCCGGAGAAGGCGAAGGACGTGTGGGGCGGGCCGCTGGCCGAGGGGCGCGCGAAGCGTGACCCGGAGCGCGGGCCGCTGGAGATCGCGGCGGGCACGGTCCTCGCGGTGGGCGAGGGCACCGAGGCGGTGCGCGAGTTCATGCGCCCGGTGATCGCGCTCTACATCGGCGGCATGGGCGCCAAGGGCAAGAACTTCTACAACGACGTGGCCCGCGCGTACGGATACGAGGAGGCGGCGGAGAAGGTCCAGGACCTGTATCTGGCCGGCAAGAAGAAGGAGGCCGAGGCGGCCGTCCCCGAGGAGTTCTGCGAGCTGGTGTCGCTGTGCGGGCCCGAGGGATACGTGCGCGAGCGGATCGAGGCGTTCCGGGAGGCGGGCGTGACCATGCTCAACGTCGTTCCGGTGGACGACGACCCGGCCGCGCTGATCGAGAAGGTCAAGGGCTGGCTCTGAGCGGCCCGCACCGCCCAAGCGGTCCCCCAACACCACGCACCCAGCGGTTCGTTCGAAGGAGAGCACGCCAGTATGAAGCGCCAGATCTTCACCGAGGACCACGAGGCGTTCCGCCAGACCGTCCGCACCTTCCTCGCCAAGGAGGCCGAACCGCACCAGGAGCAGTGGGAGAAGGACGGCATCGTCTCCCGTGAGGCGTGGCTCGCCGCCGGGCGGCAGGGGCTGCTGGGCATCGCGGTGCCGGAGGAGTACGGGGGCGGCGGGGTCGACGACTTCCGCTACGCGGCCGTGCTGGCCGAGGAGTTCGCGCGCTCGGGTGCCGCCGGGCTGGCCATCGGGCTGCACAACGACATCATCGGCCCGTATCTGACCTCGCTCGGGACCGAGGAGCAGAAGCGGCGCTGGCTGCCCGGGTTCTGCACCGGCGAGACGATCACCGCGATCGCGATGACCGAGCCGGGCGCCGGCTCCGACCTGCAGGGCATCCGTACGACGGCGGAGGACAAGGGCGACCACTGGCTGCTGAACGGGGCCAAGACGTTCATCTCCAACGGCATCCTCGCCGACCTGGTGGTCGTCGTCGCGAAGACGACGCCCGACGGCGGCGCCAAGGGGCTCAGCCTGATCGTCGTCGAGCGCGGCATGGAGGGCTTCGAGCGCGGCCGCAACCTCGACAAGATCGGGCAGAAGTCGCAGGACACGGCGGAGCTGTTCTTCAACGACGTCAAGGTCCCCAAGGAGAACCTGCTCGGCGAGCGGGACGGCGCCTTCATCCACCTCATGACCAATCTCGCGCAGGAGCGGATGGGCATCGCGGTGGCGGCGATCGCGGCGTCCGAGCACGTGCTGGAGTTCACGAAGGAGTACGTGAAGGAGCGCGAGGCGTTCGGGCGGCCGCTGGCCAAGCTCCAGCACATCCGCTTCGAGATCGCCGAGATGGCCACCGAGTGCGCCGTCACCCGCGCCTTCCTGGACCGCTGCATCGAGGACCACGCGAAGGGCGAGCTCGACGCCGTACACGCCTCGATGGCCAAGTGGTGGGCGACCGAGCTGCAGAAGCGGGTCACCGACCGCTGCCTCCAACTGCACGGCGGATACGGGTATATGAACGAATACCGGATCGCCCGCGCCTTCACCGACGGGCGCATCCAGACGATCTACGGCGGCACGACCGAGATCATGAAGGAGATCATCGGCCGCTCGATACTGGCCTGAGGTCTTCCGGGACTGGCCTGGGGTCATCCGGCCCCGGCATGAAACCTTCCGGGCCCGGGGCCGGCCCGGGCTCCTCCGCCGCCCCGCACCCGATACGTACACCACCGCACCGCATGATCCGTACCCCGAAAGGCTGTTGACCGTGAGCACAGAAGCGTACGTATACGACGCGATCCGCACCCCGCGCGGGCGCGGCAAGGCCAATGGAGCGCTGCACGGCACCAAGCCCATCGACCTGGTCGTCGGGCTGATCCACGAGCTGCGCCGCCGCTTTCCCGACCTCGACCCGGCTGCCATCGACGACGTGGTGCTCGGCGTGGTCGGCCCCGTAGGCGACCAGGGTTCCGACATCGCGAAGATCTCCGCCATCGCCGCGGGGCTGCCGGACACCGTGGCCGGAGTCCAGGAGAACCGCTTCTGCGCCTCGGGCCTCGAAGCGGTCAATCTGGCGGCCGCGAAGGTCCGTTCCGGCTGGGAGGACCTGATCCTCGCGGGCGGCGTGGAGTCGATGTCGCGGGTGCCGATGGGTACGGACGGCGGCGCCTGGCACCTGGACCCGATGACGAATCACGAGACCAGGTTCGTTCCGCAGGGCATCGGCGCCGACCTGATCGCGACGCTGGAGGGCTTCTCGCGGCGCGACGTGGACGAGTACGCCGCGCGCTCCCAGGAGCTGGCCACCGAGGCGTGGAAGGCGGGCCGCTTCGAGCGCTCGGTCATTCCGGTGGCCGACCGCAACGGCCTGACCGTGCTGGACCGCGACGAGCACATCCGCCCCGGCACCAGCGCCGATTCCCTCGCGGGCCTCAAGCCCTCGTTCGCCGACATCGGCGAGCTGGGCGGCTTCGACGCGGTGGCGCTGCAGAAGTACCACTGGGTCGAGGAGATCGACCACGTGCACCACGCGGGCAACTCCTCGGGGATCGTGGACGGTTCGGCGCTGGTGGCGATCGGCAGCGGCGAGGTGGGGGAGCGGTACGGACTGGCACCGCGCGCCCGCATCGTGTCGGCCGCGGTCTCCGGAGCCGACCCCACGATCATGCTCACAGGACCGGCGCCCGCCTCCCGCAAGGCGCTGGCCAAGGCCGGTCTGACCGTG
Organism: Streptomyces odontomachicola; assembly: GCF_039605595.1. Taxonomy (NCBI): domain Bacteria; kingdom Bacillati; phylum Actinomycetota; class Actinomycetes; order Kitasatosporales; family Streptomycetaceae; genus Streptomyces; species Streptomyces odontomachicola. Next base: position 115,658 of record NZ_JBCFOK010000008.1, on the reverse strand, counting down.
GACGACATCGACCTGGTCGAGATCAACGAGGCGTTCGCCGCCGTGGTGCTGCGCTTCGTGAAGGACATGGGCCTGCCCCTGGAGAAGGTCAATGTGAACGGCGGCGCCATCGCCATGGGCCACCCGCTGGGCGCGACCGGCGCCATGATCCTCGGCACCCTGGTGGACGAGCTGGAGCGCAGGGACCAGCGGTACGGGCTGGCCACGCTGTGCGTGGGCGGCGGCATGGGCATCGCCACGGTGGTGGAGCGGCTGTAGCGGCACGCAGCGCGATCCCGCCGACCTCCCACCCCCTGAGACTTCCTGGAGAAACCGCAATGTCCGAGTCCGCAGCACCGACGACCATCCGCTGGGAGCAGGACGACACCGGCGTCGTCACCTTGACCCTGGACGACCCGAATCAGTCGGCCAACACCATGAACGCGGCGTTCAAGAGCTCGCTCACCGCCATCGCCGACAGGCTGGAGGCCGAGCGGGACTCCGTACGCGGCATCATCGTCACCTCGGCGAAGAAGACGTTCTTCGCCGGCGGCGACCTCAACGACCTGATCGCGGCGCGCCCCGAGGACGCCGAGCAGGTCTTCGAGGCCGGCATGCAGATCAAGAACGACCTGCGCCGCATCGAGACCCTCGGCAAGCCCCTCGTCGCCGCGATGAACGGCGCGGCCCTCGGCGGCGGCCTGGAGATCGCCCTCGCCTGCCACCACCGCGTCGCGCTGGACGCCAAGGGCTCCAAGATCGGCTGCCCGGAGTCCACGCTGGGCCTGCTGCCCGCGGGCGGCGGCGTGGTCCGCACCGTACGGCTGCTCGGCATCGCCGACGCGCTGATGAAGGTGCTGCTGGAGGGCAAGCAGTACTTCCCGGCCAAGGCCAAGGAGGTCGGCCTCGTCCACGAGGTCGTGGAGACCCCCGAGGAGATGCTCGCCGCGGCCCGCCGCTTCATCGACGAGCACCCCGAGTCGCAGCAACCCTGGGACGTGAAGGGCTACAGGATTCCGGGCGGTACGCCGTCGAACCCGAAGTTCGCGGCCAACCTCCCCGCGTTCGCGCCCAATCTGAAGAAGCAGACCGGCGGCGCGCCCTACCCGGCGCAGCGCAACATCCTCGCCGCCGCGGTCGAGGGCGCCCAGGTCGACTTCGAGACCGCGCAGGTCATCGAGGCGCGCTACTTCGTTGAGCTGGTCACGGGCCAGATCTCCAAGAACATGATCCAGGCCTTCTTCTTCGACCTCCAGGCCGTGAACGCGGGGCGCAGCCGCCCGCAGGGCCCGGCCGAGCGCAAGGTGAACAAGGTCGCGGTGCTGGGCGCCGGGATGATGGGCGCGGGCATCGCGTATTCCTGTGCCAAGGCCGGGATCGACGTCGTGCTCAAGGACGTGTCGCAGGAGGCCGCAGACAAGGGCAAGGCGTATTCCGAGGGCCTGCTCGACAAGGCGCTCTCGCGCGGGCGTACGACGCAGGAGAAGAAGGACGCGCTGCTGGCCCGCATCACCCCGACCTCCGACCCGCAGGGCGTGGCCGGCTGCGACGCGGTGATCGAGGCGGTGTTCGAGGACCCGAAGCTGAAGCACAAGGTGTTCCAGGAGATCGAGGACATCGTCGCGCCGGACGCGCTGCTGTGCTCCAACACCTCGACCCTGCCGATCACTTCGCTGGCCGAGGGCGTGAAGCGGGACGGCGACTTCATCGGGCTGCACTTCTTCTCGCCGGTGGACAAGATGCCGCTGGTCGAGATCATCAAGGGCGAGAAGACCGGGGACGAGGCGCTGGCCCGCGCGTTCGACCTGGTCCGCCAGATCAAGAAGACGCCGATCGTGGTGAACGACTCGCGCGGCTTCTTCACCTCGCGCGTCATCGGCCACTTCATCAACGAGGGCGTGGCCCTGGTCGGCGAGGGCGTGGAGCCGGCTACGGTCGAGCAGGCCGCGGCGCAGGCCGGCTATCCGGCGAAGGTTCTCTCGCTCATGGACGAGCTGACCCTCACCCTGCCCCGGAAGATCCGCGAGGAGACGAAGCGGGCGATCCTGGCCGAGGGCGGCAGCTGGCCCGACCACCCGGCGGACGGCGTGATCGACCGCATGGTCGACGAGTTCGGGCGCCCGGGCCGCAGCGGCGGCGGGGGCTTCTACGAGTACGGCGAGGACGGCAAGCGCGGCAAGCTGTGGCCGGGCCTGCGCGAGCACTTCACGAAGACCGGAGCGGACGCCCCGGACATCCCCTTCGAGGACATGCAGGAGCGGATGCTGTTCTCCGAGGCGCTGGACACCGTCCGGCTCTTCGAGGAGGGCGTCCTGACCTCGGTCGCCGACGCCAACATCGGCTCGATCATGGGCATCGGCTTCCCGGCCTGGACCGGCGGCGTCATCCAGTACATCAACGGCTACGAGAGCCGCACCGGCGGAGAGAACGGCGTACGCGGCTTCGTCGCCCGCGCCCGCGAGCTCCAGGCGCGGTACGGGGACCGGTTCGAGGTCCCGGCGCTGCTGGCGGAGAAGGCGGAGAAGGGCGAGGTGTTCAGCGACACCTGAGCGGGGCGCGCCCCGAGGACGGGCCGGTGGCGGTGCGGTGCGGCGCCGCCACCGGCCCCTGGGCTCAGCCCGCGTCCGTCCGAGTCGTCCCCGTCCGAGTCGTCCCCGTACGGGCCGCCTCCGTACGCGGCGGGCGCTCGCTCGGGAAGGCGCCGCGCAGCTCCTCGTTCAGCGACCGCTGGAAGGCGGTGACCAGGGCCTGGAGGACCATCGGCTGCATATGGGCGGAGAGCGCCTTCATGCGCTCGACCTGTTCGGGATCGGCCTCGCGCTCGCGGTAGGGGCTCCACACCTCGTCCTTGAAGAGGCGGCTCAACTCGCGTGCGGCGGACCGCGTGTGCTCGATCATCACCTCGCGCGCCGCCAGCAGCGTCTCCTGCGAGATCGGTACGTCGAGGAGCCGCACCCCCAGGTGTACGAGGCTCGGGTCGATGCGGAAGACGTCCGGGTCCTCGGTGACCGCCAGGACGCTCATGGCCTCCAGGCGCTTGAGGTCGTCATCGGTCAACTCGCGCCCCACGCGCCCCTCCAACTGCGCGCGGCTCGCCTCGTCCACGGTGTCCGGCATCCAGGAGGCCACCAGGGCCCGGTGTATCGCGAGGTCGTGCGGCGTCATGTCGTCGGGCAGCCGCTGGAGGTAGCGCTCGATCGCGGAGAGGGTCATGCCCTGGTTCTGCAGCTCCTCGATCAGGGCGAGGCGTGAGAGGTGGTCGGGGCCGTATCTGCCCACCCTGCGCGGGCCGATCGCGGGCGGCGGCAGCAGGCCGCGGGTGCTGTAGAAGCGCACGGTGCGCACCGTCACGCCGGCGCGCGCGGCGAGCTGGTCGACGGTCAGCCCCTCGGCGAGGTCGTCGGCCTGCTCCTCACGCGAAGCCGGCTGCCCCTCACGCGAAGCCGGCTGCTCCTCCCGCGAAGCCGCACGCTCCTGCGGCGCCTGCTCGGGGCGTTCCCGCCCGCTCCGCTCCCGCGCCTGGTCGCGGCCCTGCTTCCGCCCCTGCTCGTGGGCGTCCGCCCGCCGATCCCCGTGCTCCTGACCCATCGCGCGTGGCTCCTTCCGGCTCGGTCCCTCGGCGGCACCGTGTGCCCATCATGTTCAACAGTGTTGCTGTCGCACCATTCTTGTAATCCAATGCTGCCCGAGGGAAGGCCGCGGGCGCACCGGGCCTCCCGCACGCAGCGCACCCGTCCATGTTCACGGCACCATTCCGTCCGCTGACCGGAGGCCGTCATGACCACGATTCTGCGACTGCCGGGCGACGACCCGGCCCACCTCACCATCCCGGCACTGATGTCGCGCAACGCGCAGGACCACGGCGAACTCCCCGCGCTGTCCTGGCGTACGGGCGAGGAAGGCGCGAACAAGGGCGAGGGCGGCTGGACCACCCTCACCTGGGCCGAGGCGCGCGAACGCGTGGCCCGCCTCGCCGTCGGCTTCGCGGCGCTGGGCGTCCGGCGCGGCGAACACGTCCTGCTCATGATGGGCAACCGCCCCGAGCACTGGCTCTCCGACCTCGCGCTCGCCCACCTGGGCGCGGTGCCGGTCACGGTGTACGGCACGGCGGCGCCCGAGCAGATCGCGCACATCGTCCGGCACAGCCGCGCCAGGCTCGCCGTGGTGGAGGGCGCGGGAGAAGTGGCCCGCTGGGAGCCGCTGTTGGGGGCGCGGGGCAGCCGCCTGGAGCGGCTGGTGGTGGCCGAGCCGGAGGCGGTGGGCGGGCACACCCCGTACGAGGGACTGGAGCGGCCGTACGAACCGGAGGAGTTCGAGCGGACATGGCGCGCCATCGAAGCGACGGACCCGGTCACGGTCGTCTACACCTCGGGCACCACCGGCGACCCCAAGGGCGTCGTGGTCAGCCACCGCAATGTGATCCTCAACGGGCTCGCGCTGGACGGCGCCGTCGAACTCCCCGACCACGTCGAGCACATCTGCTACCTCCCCTTCGCGCACATCGCCGAGCGCATGCTCGGCATCTACCTGCCGGTCTTCCGCGCCGCGCACGTGCATCTGTGTTCCGACCCCGGGCAGGTCGCGGAGACGGCGAAGGAGCTGCATCCGGCGCAGTTCTTCGGGGTGCCGCGGGTGTGGGAGAAGCTGGCGGCCTCGGTGCGCGCGGGGCTCGCGATGCTGCCGGAGGAGCAGCGGGCCGCGGTGGAGGCGGCGAACGAGACGGCGCGCGAGCACGTCGGCTGCCGGGAGCGCGGCGAGGAGCCGCCGGCCGAACTCGACGCGGCCTACCGCAAGGCGCGGGCCGAGGTGCTCGAACCGCTCCTCGCGCTGGCCGGGTTCGACCGGCTGGTGTGGACGGCGAGTGCCTCGGCGCCGATGCCGCAGGAGGTGGTGCGGTTCTTCGCGGGCTTCGGGATCGTGATCATGGATGCGTGGGGGCTGACCGAGACGGTCGGCGTGACCACGACGAACAGTCCGGCGGCCTTCCGGCTCGGTTCGGTCGGCAAGCCGATCGACGGGCTGGAGATCCGTACGGCGGAGGACGGCGAGATCGAGGTGCGGGGGCGCACGGTCTTCGAGGGGTATCTGCGCGCGGACGGGACGGTGGAGCCGGGGACGGACGCCGAGGGCTGGTTCGCGACGGGGGACATCGGGCGGATCGACGAGGACGGCTTCCTGTGGCTCACCGACCGCAAGAAGGAGATGATCGTGACCTCCTCGGGCAAGAACGTGTCGCCCGCGCTGGTCGAGAACGCGCTCAAGGAGCACCCGCTGATCGGGCAGGCGCTGGTGCACGGGGACGGGCGGTCGTATCTGGTGGCGTTGCTCGTGCTGGATGCGGAGATGGCGCCTGTGTGGGCTCGGGCGCGGGGGATTGACGTTCCCGACGCGGAACTTGCGTCGCATCCCGCCGTACGGGATGAGGTCGAGCGGGCCGTTGCCTCTGCCAACGCGCGGCTGAATCGGGCTGAGCAGGTGAAGCGGTATCGGCTGCTGTCGGAGGAATGGGGGCCTGAGAGTGGGGAGCTCACGCCCTCGTTGAAGTTGCGGCGGCGGGTGATCCGGGAGCGGTACGCGGGTGTGCTGGACGCACTGTATGCGGGGTGACCTTCGTTGGGCGCGGGGTGGGGTCAGGCGCGCCCGGCGGTGCGCTGGACCACACCCACCAGCGCCCAGACGCACAGCACCAACCCCGCCTGGGCCCCCGTCGTCCCCACCGCCGCCACCCCCGCTGCTCCTCCGAACTGCTGGACCGTTGTCAGCATCGCTGCGCCCACCCCCGCGCTCGTCGGCGGTATGCGCAGGAGGGAGATGCCCAAGAGGCGGGGCAGGACCAGGCCGTTGCCTGTGCCGATCATGACCAGGGCGGCCACCAGCCACGGGAGCGGGGCGTCGGACGCCCACCGCAGGGACAGCAGGCCGAGCGCGATCAGCAGCGCCCCACCCCGTACGGCCCGCAGCCCGAACCTGCGTACCGCGCGCCCTCCCAGCAGCGAGGAGCACGCGAACGCGACGCCCATCGGCGCGAAGACCGAGCCCGCGGCGAGCGGCGACAACCCGCGCCCGTCCTGCAACAGCAGCGTCAGGGTGAACATGAAGCTCGCGAAGTACGCGAGGAAGGCACCGCCCGCCGCCAGCCCGCACACATAGACCCGGTCCCGCAGCAGGGACAGGTCCAGCACCGGGGAGCCGCCGCGCCGCAGCAGCGCTCGCTGCCGTACGAGGGTGAGCGCGGCGGCCGGGAGCGAGGCCGCCATGCACGCCCAGGTCCAGGCGGGCCAGCCCTGTTCGCGGCCGAAGGTCAGCGGTGCGAGCAGCAGACCTAGCGAGCCAGCGATGCCCAGCGCCCCGCGCACATCGAGGCGCGCGGGGCGCTCGGCGGGCGGGAGCCGGGGGAGCAGGCGCAGGGCGGCCGGTACGGCGAGGGCGCCGACCGGCACGGTGAGCAGGAAGGCGACCCGCCAGCCCAGACCCCACAGATCGGCGTCGAGCAGCAGGCCGCCCAGCACCTGACCGGCGATCGAGCCGAGCCCGGAGGCCGCCCCGTACCAGCCCAGCGCCCTGCGCTGCCCGCCGGACGGCAGCGCGGCGGTGAGCACGGCCAGCACCTGCGGCACCATGACCGCGCCCGCGAGCCCCTGGAGCAGCCGCGCGGCGACCAGTTGGGCGGGCGTGAGCGCCAGTCCGCACAGCAGCGAGGCGAGCGTGAAGCCCGCGACGCCGCACACGAACACGCGCCGGTGGCCGTACCGGTCGCCGAGCCGGCCGCCGGTGATCATCCCGGCAGCGTAGGCGAACGCGTAGCCGCCCACGACGAGTTCGAGCGCGGCGGGGCCCGCGTGCAACTCCCTGCCGAGGGACGGCGCGGCCACGTTCACCACGAAGAAGTCGAACTGGGCCAGGAAGACGGCGGAGAGCAGCACGGCCAGCATGCCCGCGGTGCGCGGCGAGAGGGACGGAGACGGGTGACGCGTCATCGATTCCGGATGTCGAGTATCCACGATCCCCGGATTTTAGACTGCGGGCATGAAGTTGTCGCAAGGGGTCGAGTGGGGCGTGCACTGCGCCTCGCTGCTCGCGCTCGCCGGGAACGCGCGGACGCTGCGCCGGGACACGCTCGCCCGGCACTACGGGGTCTCCGAGACCAACCTCGCCAAGCACCTCCAGGCGATGGCCAGGGCCGGAGTTCTCCAGGCGACCCCGGGGCCGCGCGGCGGCTACCGGCTGGCGCGCCCGGCCGGGGAGATCACGCTGCTGGACGTGGTGGAGGCGGTGGAGGGCGCGGCGCGCCCGTTCCAGTGCCAGGAGATCCGGCAGCGCGGCGCGGGCGCCGTGCCGCCCGAGGAGTGCGCGAAGCCCTGCGGGGTGCACGCCGCGATGGACGCCGCCGACGACGCGTGGCGGGCCTCGCTGCGCGAGGTCACCATCGCCGGGCTGGTGGACCGCATGCCCGTCAGGACGCGTCAGCGGAATGAGCGGCTTCTCGCCGAGGAGTACGTGTAACTCAGGCATACGTGTAACCCCTGCAGGCGTACGGGAGTTGTGACGCCGGTCACCCCTCGTGAGGCGGGTGTTACCGAGGGGAAGAATGTTCCCGTCCGGCATGTGAGATGTCTCCGAATGTGATGTACGCCACCGCGTACTTGGTCAACGCACGGAAAGGTGACGCCTCGGCCTGCTCGACGGAACCGGTGGTTGAACGCGGTGGGCCGACCCATGGCCCGACCAGAGTGAGTTGAACCAGCCGTGAGCAAAGAGACTCTCCAGGCCGACGTCCCACCGCCATCCGGCGGGACGAGCGGACTTCCCGAGGGCGCGCAGGACGCCGGGGACACCGGCTACAGCAAGGACCTCAAGGCCCGACACATCAACATGATCGCCATCGGCGGGGCGATCGGCACCGGCCTCTTCCTCGGCGCGGGCGGCCGCCTGCACTCCGCCGGGCCCGCGCTGGCCATCGCGTACGCGGTGTGCGGCCTCTTCGCCTTCTTCGTGGTCAAGGCGCTGGGCGAGCTGGTGCTGCACCGCCCCTCCTCCGGCTCCTTCGTGTCGTACTCGCGCGAGTTCCTCGGCGAGAAGGGCGCGTACGTCGCCGGGTGGATGTACTTCCTGAACTGGTCCACCACCGGCATCGCCGACATCACCGCGATCGCGCTCTACACCCACTACTGGAGCCTGTTCACCGACATCCCGCAGTGGGTGCTGGCACTGGTGGCGCTGGCCGTGGTGCTGGCGATCAACATGATCTCGGTGAAGATCTTCGGTGAGCTGGAGTTCTGGTTCGCGATCATCAAGGTCGCGGCGCTGGTGGTCTTCATGCTGATCGGCATCGGCCTGCTGGTCACCGCGCACCCGGTGGGTGGTTCGACGCCGGGGCTGCATCAGCTCACCGAGCACGGGGGCTTCTTCCCCAAGGGCGTCATGCCCGTGGTGATCGTGATGCAGGGCGTGGTCTTCGCGTACTCCTGCGTCGAGCTGGTCGGCGTCACCGCGGGCGAGACCGCCGAGCCCGCGAAGGTCGTGCCGAAGGCCGTGAACGCGATCATGTGGCGGGTCGGCTTCTTCTACGTCGGCTCGGTGCTGCTGCTGGCGCTGCTGCTGCCGTGGGGCGAATACACCGACGGGCAGAGCCCGTTCGTGACCGTGCTGTCCAAGGTGGGCGTGCCGGCGGCGGGCGACGTGATGAACCTCGTCGTGCTGACGGCTGCCATGTCCAGCCTCAACTCCGGGCTCTATTCGACCGGGCGCATCCTGCGGTCGATGGCGATGGCGGGGTCAGCGCCGAAGTTCACCGGCAAGATGAACCGGAGCCAGGTGCCGTACGGAGGCATCCTGCTGACCTCCGCCGTGTGCGTGCTGGGCGTCGGGCTCAACTACGTGGTGCCGGGCAAGGCGTTCGAGATCGTGCTCAACATCGCTTCGCTGGGGATCATCAGCACGTGGTGCATCATCATGCTGTGTCACCTGGTGTTCGTGCGGCGGGCCAAGCAGGGGCTTGTCGAGCGGCCCTCGTTCCGGCTGCCCGGGTCTCCCGTGACGGAGATCCTCACGATTCTCTTCCTGCTCAGCATCATCGTGTTGATGTGGGGGGATCCCGAGGTGGGGCGGAAGACGTTGATGTTGGTGCCGGTTATTGCGGTGGCGCTTGTCGGTGGGTGGTTCGCGGTCCGTAAGCGGGTCCGCGGCTAGCTTTCGGGGCTTCGCCCCGGGCCCCGTTGCGTGCGTGGTTGCGCCGGTGCCCGGGGCCGCGGTCCGCTGTGCCCACCCGTTCCGCCCCTGCGGAACGACTGCCCACAGCTAGTACGGGGGCCTACGGGGTCAGATGTACCGGCAGCTCGTAGAGCTCGTTTTGTGTGACCGCCGGTTTGTTGCGGAGGTCTGAAGCCGGGACCGCCAAAGACATTTCCGGGAAGCGGGCGAAGAGGGCCGGGAGTGCGACCTTTGCCTCCAGGCGGGACAACGGGGCGCCGGGGCATACGTGGGGGCCGTGGCCGAAGGAGAGGTGGCGGTTCGGTGGGGGGCGGGTCACGTCGAACTGTTCGGCGTCCGGGCCGTGTTGGGTCTCGTCCCGGCCGATCGCGCCGTACGCCACGATCAGCGCCTCGCCCTTGCCGATGACCGCGTCGCCGACCTCGACGTCCTCCGTCGCGAAGCGGATGAGGACGTGCGTGGTCGGCGCGTTCCAGCGCAGGGTCTCCTCGATGACCGCGTCCCAGGACACCTCGCCGGCCAGCACCATGCGCAGTTGCCCGGGGTGCGTGAGCAGCGCGACGACCGCGTTCACGATCAGGCTGATGGTGGTCTCGTGGCCCGCGGCGATCATCACCTGGAGGGTCGCGACGACCTCGTCCTCGGTGAGCTGGTCGCCGTCCTCGGCCGCGGCCAGCAGCGCGCACGTGAGGTCGTCGGCCGGTGCCGCCTTCTTCGCCTCGACCACCGAGCGGAAGAACGCGAAGAGTTCGGCGATGATCTCCGGCACCCGCTCCGGCGGCGTCACGCTGGAGAAGAAGCCGTCGTACAGCTCCCGCAGCCGCGGATGGTCGGCCGCGTCGATGCCCATCAGCTCGCTGATGACGGCCATGGGGAGGCGGTACGCGAACGCGCTCTTGAGATCGACGGGGCCGGAACCGGGTCCTGAGCCCGCATGATCCGCCAGCTCGTCCAGCAGCTCCGCCGTGATCGCCTCGACCCTCGGCCGCAGCGCCTCCACCCGGCGCGGCGTGAGCGCCTGCGCGGCCAGCGTGCGCAGCCGCCGGTGCTCGGGCCCGTCGAAGGTCAGCATGCTCGGCCCCGGATCGGCCAGCCCGATCAGCGGCCAGGTGCGCGGGATCTCGCCGCGCCGCCACGCGTCCCAGTGGCCGATGTCCTTCACCAGCCGCTGGTCGGTGAGCAGCCGCCGGGCCTCGGCGTGCCGGGTGACGGCCCACACCGGTACGCCGCCGGGCAGCTCCACCGCGGCCAGCGGGCCCGCGGCGCGCAGCCTCGCGCCCTCGCCGACCAGATCGCGTACGAGCGGGTCGAGGACGACGCGTGCGTCCTCCGGTACGTCGCCGGCCCGGCCGGTCACGGGGCACGAGGTCATGAGCGGTCCTCCTCCGTAAGGGAAACACCACGGGACACGCCGCGTCTCACGCGCGGCCTCCCACCGCCGCTGTCGGCGTGAACTCCACCGGCAGCGACTCCAGTCCGCGCAGCCACGGCGAGGAGCGCCAGACCAGCGCGCCGGGCGCGACGCCCAGGTCCACGTCGGGCAGCCGGTCGAGCAGCACCTCGATCCCCGTACGCGCGATGCTCTCGGCGATGTCCTGCGCGGGGTAGGGGCAGCGGTGGTCGCCGTGCCCGAAGGAGAAGAACGCGTTGTTGCCGCCCGTGAACACGCTCTGGTCGGGGCGCACCTGGGGGTCGGTGTTGGCCGCGCCGAGGCCGAGGATCAGCAGGTCGCCCTTCTGCACCCGCTTCCCGGCGAGCTGGGTGTCCCGGGTGGGCCAGCGGCCCGCGACGTTCTGGGTGGGGGTCTCCTCCCACAGGACCTCGTTCATGGCCTCGCCGACGCTGTGCCGGCCGCCGGTCAGCGAGGCGGAGAAGCGGTCGTCGGTGAGCATCAGGCGCAGCGAGTTGCCGATCCAGTCGGCGGTCGGCTGGTGGCCCGCGGCCATGTTCACCATCATGTCCTCGACGATCTCGTCGAAGGAGAACTCGCCCGCGTGCTCGTGGTGCAGCATGCGGCTGGCCACGTCGGCGCTGGGAAGCTGCCGCCGCCACTCCAGAAGCTGCTTCATGGCGGCCATGTTGTGATCGCGACCGGCCAGCGCGTCCTTGCCGCCGTCGATCATGTCGTTGACGGCCTTCACCAGCCGCGGCGTGTCCTCGTCGGGGAAGCCGTACAGCCTGGCCAGCACGAGCGCGGGCAGCAGCTTGGCGTACTCGGCGATCAGGTCAGCCTCGCCCCTGCCGCAGAACGCGTCGATCAGCCGGTCGGCGAAGTGCTCGGCGTGCTGCCGCAGTTCGAACGGGTCGACCGCCTCCAGCGACTCGCTCACCAGGGAGGAGCGCAGCGCGTGCCGGTCGCCGGTCTCGTACAGGATCGAGGGCTGCCTGCCCAGCATCGGCATCAGCGGCCAGTCGGCGGGGATCTGCGGCCACAGGTTCCACAGGTCCGAATCGCGGCTGAAGAGCTGCGGGTTGCTGGTGATCTGGAGCAGCTCGCGGTAGCCCAGCACCAGCCAGCCCGGCACGTCGCCCGGCAGGGTCACGGGGGCGAGCGCGCCGTGCTCGCGGCGCAGCTCGCGGTACAGCTCGGCCCGGTCGTTCTGGAAGCGCGGGCCGCTCATCGGCACGGCGCCGGCGAAGGCGGCGTGCGCGGGGCACCCGGCGGGCGGCTGCGCGGCACCGGGCGCCGTGCCGGGCGCGGCTGACTGCGGGCTGGGCGTGGTCACGGTGAGGTCTCCCTGGCTGCGGTGTCCGCCTGGTCGGAGTACGTCGCGGAGGCGGGGTGCGCCGTGGAGGCCGATGACCCCGCGGATGCGGACGACAGGGCGTACAGATGGTTCACGAGGGCGATCAGCACGTCGCGGCTGGACGGTCTGGAGCGCGCGTCGCACTCCACGAGCGGCACGCTCTCGGGCAGGTCCAGCGCCTCGCGGATCTGCTCGGGGGTGTGCCGGGGGCCGCCGAAGTCGTTGTGCGCGACGACGAACGGGGTGCCGTGCTGCTCCAGGCGGTCGATGGCGTACCAGGAGTCGGCGAGGCGGCGGGTGTCGACCAGCACCACGGCGCCCAGCGACCCGCTGAACAGCCGGTCCCACAGGAACCAGAACCGCTCCTGTCCTGGGGCGCCGAACAGGTACAGCACGGTCTGCGCGTTCAGGCTGATCCGGCCGAAGTCGAAGGCGATCGTGGTGGTCGACTTGCCGTCGACGGCGGAGACGTCGTCCACGCCCTCGCCCGCCTGGGTCATCGTCTCCTCGGTGTTCAGCGGCCTGATGTCGCTGACCGAGCGGACCATGGTGGTCTTGCCGACGCCGAAGCCGCCCACGATCACGATCTTGAGACCGCTGTTCGCCGTGTCGGCGAGCGCCGGGCGCTCCTGCGCGTCCGGGCCCTGCTGGGCGTCCGTACGCGCGGAGGCGCTGCCGGGCGCCGCCGGGCCGCCCGCGCGGGGGTCAGATATTGCGGAGTCCAACGAGCACCTGCTTCAGGATCTCGGGGTCGGGGAGAGAGTCGGCCGCGTCGGGAACGCGCGGGTGGCGAGCGGTGATCCGCCCCGCGGCGAGCAGGTCGCCCAGCAGGATGCGGACGATGCTCACCGGCAGGCCGAGGTCGGAGGCGAGCTCCACGACCGCCGTGGGATGGCGGCAGATGCGGAGGATGGCGCGGTGCTCCGACTGCATCCCGGGGGCCGGGTCACACTCGCTGACCACGAGTGTGACCAGGTCGAAGGTGTCTGCGTCGGACCGGCTGCGGCCCCCGGTGAGGGTGTACAGCCGGTCCGGGTCCTCGTCCCGGCCCGCGCGGGTCATGCCGGCCCGCTGCTTTCGTTCCCGGCGCCGGCCTCGCGGGGCGGCGCGCTGAGGTACTCGCCGAGCTGCTCGACCAGTTCGTTCATGTTGTGCCCGATCACGCCGACCTCGGCCTCCTCGTCGGCCACGACCGCGAGATGGGCGCCGTCGCCCGCCTCGACGACGAACAGGATGCCGCCGTAGAACTCGGCCATCGCCTGCCGCACTCCGCCGCCGCCGGTGCCGAACTCCACGGAGGCGCCGTGCGAGAGCGACTGGATGCCCGCCGAGATGGCGGCGAGCTGGTCGGCCTGGTCGACGGTGAGTTCGGGCGTGCGGCACAGCTTGAGCCCGTCCCGCGACAGCACCAGCGCGTGCCGGGTGCCGGGCGTGCGCTCCAGCAGGTTCTCCAGCAGCCAGTCCAGCTTGCTGTCGGTGATCATTCGGTGTCGTCCTCCGCGCGTGAAGAGGCGGTCGTGGGGGAGGGAGAGCCGGTGTCCCGGCCGGTGTCGGATGTGTCGGTGCGGCCTTCGCCGTCGCGGGCCTCCTGCGCGCCCTGCACGGCCTGGCGGAACGCGCCGAAGCGGGCGCCCGAGGGGCGGGACGCGCCGCGGTCGGCGGATTTCTCCGCCGCACGCGCGCGCTCGCGCTGCTGCTGCGCCGCGGCGAGGGTCTGCCCCCTGCGCCGCTTGGGCAGCCCGCTCTCGCCGACCTCGGCCGCGGGCGGCGTCTCCGGTACGTCGGGGAGGCGGGTCTCGCCGGTGCGCTCGGCGGGGCGCTCCGCCGTGCGCTCGGCGGGGTGTCCGGCGCCGCGCCCGACGGGCGCGGTGTCGGCGGTGCTCGCGTGTTCGCCGGTGCGCTCGCCGCTCCGCTCGGAGTGCTGCTCCGGTACGTGCTGCGCGATGTCCTCGGGGCGCAACTGCATGGTCTGCTCCACGGCGGGCTCCTGAGCGGGCGCCGGGGAAGCGGGCGCCGCGGGAGCGGACTGCACGGGAGCGGACTCCACGGGCGCGGGGGTGGTGCTCTGGGGCGTCGGCGCGGGCTCCGACGCAGCGGGCCGCGCCGAAGTGGCCGGCGCGGAGGGCTGTGCCGCAGTGGCCTCCCGCGCGGGCGCGCCGGCCCGCGCCTCGGTGATCAGCTCCTGCGGCAGCATCACGACCACGCCGGTGCCGCCGTGCGCGGAGGGTCTGAAGGAGACGTTGAGGCCGTGCTTGCGCGACAGCCGCCCCACCACGGCGAGACCCAGCCGGGAGCCGGAGAGCGCCGAGAGGTCGAACGCCTCGCCGGAGACGGCCTGTTGGGCCCGGCGCAGCGCGACCTCGCCCATGACGAGCCCGCCGTCCTCGACGGTGACGACCACGCCGGCCGTCACCTCCTCCACGTACACGTGCACTTCGGAGGTCGGCGGGGAGAAGTTCGCCGCGTTGTCCATGATTTCGGCCAGCACGTGCATGACGCCCTCGGCCGCGTGCCCCGCGACCGCCGCTGTGCTGGTGGAGTGCAGCCGCACACGCTGGTAGCCGCTGATCCGGCCGAGCGCGCCGCGCAGGATGGACTCCATCACGATCGGCTTCGCCCAGCGCCGGCCCGAACGGGCCCCGGTCAGCACCGCGATGGAGTCCGCGAGCCGGCCCGCCTGCGCCACGCGGTGGTCCAGGTGGAGCAGGTCGCCGAGCACCTCCTCGTCCGCGTGCCGGTGCTCCATGTCGCGCAGGTCGGCCGCCATGGAGGTGGACAGCGCCTGGACGCGGCCCGCCGCGTTGGCGCACGCGGACATCGCGGAGGCGCGCAGCCCCTCGCCGCGGTGCACCTCGCGCGCGAGGGTGGTGAGCACGTCGCGCTGCGCGCGGGTCTCGGTGGGCGGCGCCGAGGCGAGCGCGGTCTCGGCCGAGGCGCCCTGCCGCAGCCGCTCCACCACGAAGGGCACGGTCTCGGTGGCGAACCGCTCGTACGCCGTCTCCCGCGCGGCCGCCGCCGCGTCCCGGGCCGCGAGTTCGCCGTCCCGGTCGGCGATCTCGCCGCGCAGCCGCCGCGCTTCGAGGCGGTGGTACGCGGCGAGGGTGACGGCTGCGCAGAGCAGGACGGCGGCCGCCGAGCCGCCCCAGGCGACGGCGGCGCGCTGCGGCGTCGGCGTCGCCGAGACGGCGAGCAGGCAGGCGGCGGCGGTGACCACCACGGCGGCCAGCAGGGCGAGTGCCGCTCCTGTGCCGGGCCGCGGCGACCGCCGCGCGGCCGCGCCGGCCGCGCTGGTCCGGCTGGGCGCGGGTATGTCGGGGGTCATCAATCAGGGTCCTCGGGGACAGGTCAGGTCCGGGCAGGGGAGGGCGGAGGCCGCAGGTTTCCGATCAACGCCGGACCAATATATGTGTGTTGAGCAACCCCTGTGGCAGGTGGGGTGTACGGGAACGTCCCGTTCACGCCACCGTCACCTGCGCACGCGCCGCGTTCGCGGGGCGGACCGCCGGTAACCCCTGCACGGGGTCAGAGCCCGTACGACCTGCCGATGATGTCGCGCTGGATCTCGCTGGTGCCGCCGTACACCGTGGACACCACGGCCTGCCGCAGGTGCCGTTCCATCTCGTACTCCGTGGCGTAGCCGTAGCCGCCCATCATCTGCATGCCCTCCAGCGCGGCGTGTTTGGCCAGTTCCGTGGCCTTGAGCTTGGCCATCGACGCCTCGCGCGGGAACAGCCTCGCCGGCTCCTCGTCGCAGCGCGCCGCCGTGTCGTACACCAGCAGCCGCGCGCACTCCAGCTCGGTGGCCAGGTCGGCGAGCCGGTGCCGGAGCGCCTGGAAGGAGCCGACGGGTCGGCCGAACTGCTCGCGGGTGCGGACGTGTTCGAGGGTGTCGTCGAAGACGCGGCGGGCGAGCCCGAGCATGTTCGCGGCGAGGAACAGCCGCTCCGCGTTCAGCCCGGCCATCAACTGGTCCCACCCCTCGCCGACGGCGCCGACCACGGCCTCGGCGGGCAGCCGTACGCCGGTGAAGTACACGTCGTTGACCTCGCGTCCGCCCATGGTCGGAATGGAGCGGATCTCCACGCCCGGTGTGCCGGCGGGGACGTGGAACATCGTCAGCCCCTCGTGCTTCCCGCCCTCCCTCCCGGTGCGCGCGACCAGCAGGATGTGCCGGGCGAGATGCGCGTTGGAGATCCACGTCTTGTGTCCTTCGATCAACCAGCCCCCGTCCGCCCGGCGTTCGGCCGAGCAGCGCAGCGCGGCCACGTCGGAACCGGCCTCGGGCTCCGACATGGCGATGGACAGCACCTCGCCGGCCGCCGCGCCGCCGACCGCCTCCCGCTTCTGCTCGCCGGTGCCGAAGCGCTCGTACGCCTTGGCCGTGATGACCGAGGTGACGAAGCCGCCGGCGGGGAGCAGGCCGTACGCCGACTCCTCCAGGAAGAGGCAGCCCTCGGTCATGCCGCCGCCCCCGCCGCCGAACTCCTCGCCGAGGCACACCCCGAGCCAGCCCAGCCCGGCCAGCCTGGCGTACAGGCGCGGGCTGTGCGGGCCCTCGCTCTCCGCCGCGAGCGCGTCCCGCTGCTCCTTGGTGCCGCACTCGCGGCGCGCGAAGTCCCGTACGGCGGCCGCGAATTCCTGCTGTTCCGGAGAGAGGGAGAACCGCATCGACGCCTCCTGAGCTGCCCTGCGCAGGGCCCTGAAACAAAGTGATTGGGATAGTATCTGTGTTGCTGATGCCGTGTGGTTGAGTGGGGAGAAGAGCTCAGGGAGGGGCGGGCCGATGGCCGTCAACGAAGCACCGTCGACAGAGGGAAGCGGCAGCGGTGTGCGGGACGAGGCGTCCCTGTTCGCCCGCGCGCTGGCCCCCGCCCCCGAGGGCGACGAGCTGCGCGAGAAGATCCTGGACGCGGCGCGCGAGCAGTTCATGACGTTCGGGCTGCGCCGCTCCACGGTGGACGACGTCGCCAAGCGCGCCCGGGTCTCCCGGGTGACCGTCTACCGCCGCATCGGCAACAAGGACCAGCTCGTGCAGGAGTGCCTGATGCGCGAGTACCGCGCCTTCGTGGCCGAGGTCGACGCCGCGGTGGCCGAAGTGCCCACCATGGAGCGGCGGATGGAGGAGGGCTTCGTGCTGCTCCTCCGGCACGTGCGCGACCACCCGCTGATCGGCGGGCTGCTGCGCCTGGAGCCCGAGACGATGCTGCCGTTCCTCACGGTCGAGTCCGGGCCGACGTTCGTGGCGATGCGCGAATACCTGGCGACGCGGCTGCGCAGGGCGCAGCGGGTGGAGGGGCGGCCGGAGCGCGATCCGGTGCCGGTGGCCGAGCTGATGGTGCGGATCACCACGTCGTTCCTGCTCAACCCGGTCAGCGTCTTCGAGCTCGACGACGCGGACCAGGCGCGGGAATTCGTACGCCGCTACCTGGCACCGCTGCTGGACCGCTGAGAGCTCGCACTGCTCTCGGACCGCCGTGGCCCCGGCCGCACCCCTCCCCGCTGAGGCCGGTCCGGAGGTCAGCCCTCCGGATAGAAGACGAACAGCGTGCAGCCGGTCGCCGACTGCGGGACGTGCCAGGAGCCGGCCGGTGCGTGGATGAACGAGCCCGCGGGGTAGTCCCGTTCGCCGTCGTTGAAGGTGCCGGAGGCGACGTACACCTCCTCCGGCCCCGGCGCGTGCACGTCGGGGTTCTCCCACGTGCTGCCCGGGTCGAACTCCACGACCTGGGCCTTGGCCCCCGCCGCCCCGCCCTGCCACAGGGGCCGCAGCCGGATGCCGGGGAAGAGCTCGTGGACGGGCGCCCCGGAGAGCAGCGCCCACTCGTAGCCGGGGGAGGAGGGGCCGTTCTTCTCGGAGGCGTACTCGGTGGTTTCGCGCGCTTCTGTGGTCATGACTCCACCGTGCCTGGGCGCGGCACGCCGCCCCAGTGTCTGTTCTGACGTGGTGGAGCACTTTCCTGCCACCCCTGGCATGCTGGGCTGTCATGACAGCCTCCGTGGCCTCGACGCCGCCTCCCCACCGGGTCGTGGCCGTGGCGCACCCTCCGGCCTCCTCGTATCTGCTCGGCTGCGCGGCCGAGGTGTTCGGCCCGCACGGCGAGCTCCCGCACCGGTACGCGTTCGGGCTCTGCGCCGTGGAGCCCGGCCCGGTCGCCACCGACACCGGCTCCGAACTCCTCGTACGGGAGGGGCTCGAGGCGCTCGAAGGCGCGGGGACCGTCCTCGTGCCCGGCTGGTTCCCCGCGTCGGCGCCCGTGCCCGGCGCGCTCGTCGAGGCCCTGCGCGCGGCGCACGCGCGCGGAGCCCGGGTGGTCACGAGCTGCTCGGGCGCCTTCGTGCTCGCCGATGCCGGGCTGCTGGACGGCCGTACGGCGACGACCCACTGGCGGCTGGCCGGCGAACTGGCCCGGCGGCACCCGCGGATCACCGTGGAGCCCGACGTGCTGTACATCGACCACGGCGACGTGGCCACCAGCGCCGGGTCGGGCGCGGGCGTGGACCTGTTCCTGCACCTCGTACGCGAGGACCGGGGCGCGGCGCACGCGGCGCAGGTGGCCCGGCATATGGTGACGCCGCCGCACCGGGAGGGCGGGCAGCTCCAGTACGCGGCGCCTCCCGTGGGCTCCTCCGCGACGCCCGACCCCTGCGACTCGCTCGCGCCGCTGCTGGAGTGGGCGCGGCAGCGGCTGGGCGAGCGGATCACGGTGGAGGAACTGGCGGAGCGGGCGGCCGTGTCCCCGCGCACCCTGGCCCGCCGCTTCACCGGGCAGCTCGGCGTGGGTCCTGGCCAGTGGCTGCTGGCCCAGCGGCTGGACTGGGCGCGGGAGTTGCTGGAGAGCACCGACCTGCCGGTGGACGCCATCGCCGCGCGCACCGGGCTGTCCACCGCCACGAACCTGCGGCGCCGCTTCCGCGCGGCCCTGCACACCACGCCGGCGGCGTACCGCAGGGCGTTCCGCGGCGCGCCGTGATCACCCTGCGGCCCGACTCCCGGCGCCTCAACGGCGCGTGTGCACACGGCGTGCCAGCTCGACCGCCCTCGCGGCCTTCGCCTGCGGGGTCGCGTACGACATGAGGTCCACCGGCGGGCGCATCCTGCGGACCGTCACCGAGCGCGGCACGGCGAAGGACCGCAGCCCCTCGTCGCCGTGGACGCGGCCGTACCCGGACTCGCCCGAGCCGCCGAACGGCAGCGAGGGGATCGCCGCGAAGCCCAGCACAGAGCCCACCGACACCGCGCCCGCGCGCAGCCGTTCGGCCACCGCGAGGCCCGTGCGCCGCGAGCCGGTGAAGACCGCGGCGCCGAGCGCGTACCCGGAGGCGTTGGCGCGGGCCACCGCCTCGTCCAGGTCCCGCACCGCGTTCACCGCGACCACAGGACCGAAGGTCTCCTCGCGCATCGCGGGGGAGTCCTCGGGCACGTCGACCAGCACCACGGGGTGCACATGCGGCGCCCGCACCGACTCGGGGCCGCCCAGCGGGGCGCGCGCACCCGCGCCGATGGCCTCCTTCACGTGGTATTCGACGGTCCCCACCTGTGAGGGAAGCGTCAACGGGCCGTAAGCGGCGTTCTGTTGAGGCCCCACGCTCAGCTCCCGCGCGCGCTGCACGATGCGCTCGCACAGCCGCGGGTGCACCTCGGTCACGGCGTACACGCGCTCCACTCCCGCGCAGGTCTGCCCCGCGTTGGACATCGCGCCCCACACCACGGCCTCGGCCGCCTCGTCCAGGTCCGCGTCGGCGCCGACCAGCACCGCGTCCTTGCCGCCGCCCTCGGCCACCAGCGGCGTCAGGCTCTCCGCGCACACCGCGGCCACCTTCCGCGCCGTGCCCGGCGACCCCGTGAAGGCGACCTTGTCCACTCCGGCGCGTACCAGGGCCTCGCCGGTGGGGCCCATGCCGGTCACGGTGTTGAGCAGCCCCGCGTGCCGCGGGACCGTCTCGCGCCAGACGCGGGCCAGCAACACGCCCACGCCGGGCGTGAGTTCGGAGGGCTTGAAGACCACGCCGTTGCCGGCGGCGAGCGCGTGGCCGACCGAGCCCATGGGCGTGTAGAGGGGGTAGTTCCACGGGCCGATCACGCCGATGACGCCGTACGGGCGGTACGCGAGGAGCGCGCGCTGATGCGCGGAGAGCACACCCGAGGGCACCCGGCGGCGGCGCAGCACACGCCGCGCGTTGCGGGCCGCCCAGTCCAGGTGCACGACGGCCAGCAGGACTTCGGCGCGCGCGTCGTGCGCGGGCTTGCCGGTCTCGGCCGTGATCGTCTCGGCGAGCTCGTCCGTACGGGAGGCCAGCGCGCGCTTGAAGGCGAGCAGCGCGGCGCGCCTGCCCTTCCAGCCGGCGGCGGCCCAGCCCGAGGCCGCCTCGCGCGCACGGCCGACCGCTGCCCGTACCTCCTCGTCGCCGTGCACGGGGTACTCGGCAAGCTGCTCGCCGGTCGCGGGTGAGAGGGAGAAGAAGCTGCGGGCACTGCGGGTGTCACCCGCTCCGGTGCTGGTCATGAGGCTTCCTCGCGGAGGTCGGAGACGGTGGCGCCGCCTTGGTCCGCTTCGCGTTCCTCCGGCAGCGGCTTGAGCGGGCGGTTGTGCGCCCAGGCGGGACCGAGGTCGTCCAGGGTGTAGCCGAACGGATAGGAGCGGAGCTTGAGCTTCGCCGGGCGCCACCGGGGCCGCGCCGGACCCAGCCGCAGCAGCGTGGAGCGGGTGCGCAGCGCGGCGGCCGCCAGCGCGCGCAGCCACCCGGGCTGGCGCGGGAAGCCGAGCGCGCTCAGCAGCGGCCCGTCCAGCAGGGCCAGCGAGAACCGGCCGACGAAGGGCCGCAGCGGCGCCGGATACCAGGAGGCCATGGTGCGGAACGTGGCGGTGGCGACCCGGCGGTTGGCGGGGTGGTACGCGAACATCTCCGCCTCGTACGTGTCGAGGAGCCGCTCGAACCCTTCCATCGTGCGCGGCGCGCCGTGAATGTCCATCACCTCGGCCATGCGGTGCCCCACCAGGGCCATCGCCGTCCGCTCGTTGGCGCACAGCGGGCGCCAGCCGAAGCGCTCGATCCACCGCTTCGGGCCGACCACGGTGGTGGCCAGCACGTACAGGAAATCCTCGTTGGGAATGCGGTACTTCCCGTGTATCCGGTTCAGATGGCGGGCCGCCGCCTTTCCGCGTTCCGAGCCGAAGCCGTCCACGGACATCTCGTAGGCGAAGAGCAGCGTGTCGTCGTAGCGCTTCTGGCCCGCCTTCTCGAATTCCTGGGTGCGGTCGAGGAGTTCCGATATCCGGGGTATGCCGTAGTCCCGCAGGAACGCGATGCTCACGCCCTGCTGGTAGTCCCAGGGGAACTCGTACAGCGTGATCTGCCGGAAGATCTCCTCGTAGTCGCGCTCCGGGTCCATCCGCTGGATCCGGCGCATGCGGCCGTACCGGCTCATGGGCAACTCCCTTCCTCGGCGGGTGTTCTCAGCGCGTTTTCCCGTGGTCCGTGCGCATGCCGGAGAAGCCCACCCGGTCCGCGTCCACCAGGACCTGCCCGGCGCGCACCGGGTCCATCGTGAGCGCCGGGAGCTGCACGGCCACCGGCAGATTCGCGGGAATGGCGTCGGCCCCGACGCAGATCTTCGGCGTGTTCACATTCAGCTTGGGAATCTCGACGGAGCCGTTCAGATAGGTCGCGTAGACGTCGACGTTGGGAATGTCGAGCTGCGTGTCGAGCCGATGCTTCGTACCGTCAGGACCCCGCACCTCCAGGTGGTAGTTCTTCGCCACGAGCCGGTCGGCGTGCACCCACAGCACCTTGATCCGCCCGCCGCCCTTCTTCCTGAGGTACGTCGAGCCGTGAATGACGGCGTTGTACGCGGTGAGCCGGTCGGACCGCACCTCCGGATAGCGGGGCGAGACCGGATAGCCCGCGCGGCCCGGACCCGGCTGGTCGCCCACCACGAGGGGCGGGCGGCGCGGCGAGTAGTCGTCGTCATCGTTGATCTCGCCGCGCTTGGCCACCTCGGGGTCCTGCGGTTCTCCGCCACGGGACGGGGGTTCGCCGGTCGGCGGGTTGTCGCGCCCGCCGGTGTCCGCGCCGGCGGCGCAGGGAACCTGCCAGCGCGCGGGCCCCTGCCGCGGGTCGCCGGGGTCCGTGCTGTCCCCGCTGTCCGAGGCGTCCTTGCCGGGCTTCTCGCCCTTGTCCCGGCCGGGGTCGGGCAGCCCCTTGCCGGGGTGCGGCAGTCGTACGTCGCCCGAACCGCCGCTCCCCGAGCCGCCGTTGGACCCCGAGCTGCCACCGCCGGAGCCGCCCTCGCACGACGTGCCCGGCAGCGGAACGTCCGTGAACGGCCAGGTCGGACGGTCGCACCTCTCCGCAGCCGACGCGGTGTGCGGAGGCAGCGCGGCGGTCAGCGCCGCGGCCAGCACCAGGGGCATCCCGAGGGACAGCGCGGTCACGCCCCTAGGCGCGCTGCCCCTGCGGACTTTTGGGGCCTCCACCTCCGGCACCTCCGACTCGGGCGCGGAGGTTTCGTGGTGCGCCTCCGTACGTACCGGCCCCGCCCCCTCCGTACGCACCGGATCAGGCGTCCACCCGAAGGCCAGCGACGACCCGAGCAGGCCGAGGCCGCAACCGACGCCCAGGCCGCCGAGGTTGCTGGTGGCGAGCGAGGTGATGGAGGCGATGGCGGTCACCACGGAGGCGAACAGGCGCTGGCTCGGCGCCACGACGAAGCAGATGCCGCCTGCGACGAGCACGGCGCCGATGCCGACGCCCGACATGGCCCCGATGCCCACCCGCAGCATCAGCGGCAGCGGGGCCATCGGCGGGGCGATCAGCACGATCCCGGCGACCGCGGTGAGCACGCCGGGCCACAGCGGGCGGCTGCGCCGCCAGGCGCGGAAGGGGCGGCGGAGCCGGGGGAGCGGCAGGATCCGGTCCAGCCAGGAGCCGGTCTCCCGCCTCAGCTCGGCGAGGAAGCCGAAGACGAAGGTGAGCACGGGCTGTTCCTCTCGACCGGGGTCAGTAGCACTGCTTGCCGTCCTGGCGCATCTCGACCTTGAGCCCGCTGGCCTTGAGCGAACCGCCGTTCGCCGCCCACGCGGTGCCCTTGATGTTCTTGGCGACGGCCTTGTCGGCCTGGATGCCGAACAGGCCCTGCGGGCCCGCGCTCCCGGGTATCCCGGTGAGCGTCGAGGCGTCCCTGCCGACCTGCGCGCCCGACACCTCGCCCTCGCCGTCGAGCAGCGCGTCGGCGTTCACGATCACGTTGTTCGCCTCGGCGGGTCTGCTCTCCGCCGCGCGCACGACGATCGAGACGTCCCCGAGCACCGGGACCTTCTGCACCATCGAGGCGCACACGCCCTTGGCCTGCCCCTGGCGGACGGTCGCGAGCATCACCGGGTGCGCCTTACCGCCCTTGCCCGAGGTCGACGCGGGGAACGCGGTGATCCCCGAGCCCGACAGCTCCTTGACGCTGGCCTTCACGTTCTTGCCCGAGACCGCGAACGAGGCGGCCACCGCGCCCTGTGCCAGCGCCACCGCGACCGCGCCGACGCACAGCACCCCGGGCACGAGCATGCACGCCGTGCGCTTCCACCGGATCCGCCCCTCCGGCGGTCCCGGCGCACCCTGCCGGTTCGTCAACTCCCGCTCTGCAACGGCCATCTGGCGGCCCCCTCCTGGTCGGGTGAAGCAGTGTGAGTCCAGCGGTGAATCAAAGTTACAGAGACTATTGACTTGTTTCACGGAGCGCGTCAACACTCCTGACACGGATTCAATTGCGAGCCACGGAGGGGACCATGGCGACCAGCCCCGCACCCCGAGCACCCGCCCGCGAAGCCCCCGCACCCGCGCCCTCGGCCGTCCGCTCGCCCCGGCGCGGCGGCATGGCCTGGCGCTTCTTCGGCGACAACCGCAACATCTTCATGGGCCCGCAGCTCCTGGTGCTCCAGGTCGCGCACCCGGTGGTCGGCGCCGGCGTGAAGGACCACTCGAATTTCCGCGCCGAGCCCTGGCAGCGCCTCGGCCGCACCCTCAGCTCCCTGTCCACCGTCATCTACGGAGGGCAGCGCGCGGCCGAGGCCGAGGCCCGGCGCCTGGTCGAGGTGCACAAGCCGATGAAGGGCACCGACGAGCAGGGCCGCCGCTATCACGCGCTCAACCCGGAGGCGTACCACTGGGTGCACGCCACCCTGGTCAAGGGAGCGGTCGACGGGCACAGG
The DNA here is from genome assembly GCF_039605595.1 of Streptomyces odontomachicola. NCBI lineage: Bacteria > Bacillati > Actinomycetota > Actinomycetes > Kitasatosporales > Streptomycetaceae > Streptomyces > Streptomyces odontomachicola. The sequence continues at coordinate 91,522 of NZ_JBCFOK010000008.1, read as the reverse complement.
CTGCTGGGCAGGCCGCTCACCCCGGAGCAGACCGAGGAGTACTACCGCGAGATGCGGGACGTGGGCCGCGTATGGGGGCTCAAGGAGCACCACATGCCGCCGGACTGGTCCGCGTTCCTCGACTACTACGACCGCGTCGTCGCCGCGCGTCTGGAGATGAACCCGTCGGTCCAGGACGTCTTCGAGGAGCTCACGGCGCCGCAGAAGCCGCCCTTCCGCTGGGTGCCCGGCGTGCTGTGGAGGCCGCTCGGCAAGGTCGCCGCGCATTACGCGCGGGTGGTCACCGTGGGCGGCCTGCCCGAGGAGCTGCGCGAGCGGTTCGGCCAGCCCTTCACCGAGAAGGACGCCCGCTCGCTGCGCCGCTTCGCGCGTCTCGTACGGATCGCCGGGGCCCTCACGCCGCCGCCGCTGCGCACCGCGGGGTTCCTCGCCCTCGCGTACTGGAACACCCACAAACCGGGCACAGACCCGCGCGCCCGTGAACCGCTGGGGGCATCATGAGGAGCGTGAACACCGAGCACGAGCAGCGGAAACGGCGTAACGACATGGAAAGGGACGAGGACCGCGAGGCCCTGCCCGAGCCCCCGCCTCCCGGCGGCGTCCTGTGGAGCATCTCCGGCGACATCCGCACCGTGATGATGCTGCCCGCCGCGCTGACCATGCAGGTCGCGCGCCCTGCCGTGGGCGCGGGCGTGGACGCGTACTCGGTCTTCCGCACCGACCCCTGGGGCCGCCTGGAGCGTTCCGTGGAGAGCGTGCTGCGCTGGGTGTACGACGGCGAGGAGGCGGCCGAGGAGGGGCGGCGGCTGCGCAGGCTGCACAGGTCGATCAAGGGCACGGACGCGTACGGCCGGGACTACCACTCGCTGATGCCGCAGCACTACGCCTGGGTGCACGCCACCGGCTTCCCGGTCTTCCGGCACGCGATGCCCTACCTGTGGCGCGAGATCACCCCCGAGCAGGAGCGGCGGCTGTACGCGGAGTGGCTGCGGGTCGGCCGGGTGCTCGGTATCAACGACCGCGACATGCCGCAGACCATCGAGGAGTTCTGGCCGTACTACGAGAAGCAGCTCGCCGAGGAGGCCGAGCCCACCCTCGTGGTGCGCGAACTCACCGACGTCACCCGGTACCTCCCGCCGCCCGACCGCGGCCCCGCCCCGTTCCGCCTGGCGGCGAAGCTGCTGTGGCCCTGGCTGATGCCGCGGGTGGCGTCGCTGATGCGGTTCGGCATCATCGGCCTGATGCCGCCGGAGGCCCGCCGCGCCCTGGACCTGGAGTGGACCGAACACCAGGAGCGGAAGCTGCGGCGGCTGGGCGCGGTCACCCGCACCGTGGTGCCGCTGCTCCCCGCACGCCTCCGCTTCATGCCACGCGCCCGCCGGGCCCGCGCGGCGCATCCGGAGATCTACGGCTAAGGCGCGGGTCGCCGAGTGCAGGTCTCCGGGCGCAGGTCTCCGGGCGGGCGGAGGCGGGCGCCCGGAAGCCCCGCCGCCCTCCGCCGCGGCGTGCGTACCGGGGCGGAGGGCAGTGCACGGGGCTCAGCTCAGCGCGCGCGGGTCAGTGCGCGTGTGCGCTCTTGTTGGCCTGCTGGATCTGCTTCCAGGACTTCGGCTGCTTCGGCGCGCCCTTGCCCGCCAGGCCCTGCTTGGCGATCTTCGCGGACTGCGCCGCGGGCGCCGAGGGCTTCTTGGGCTGGTAGAGCCAGGTGTCGAAGAGCCCGTCGAGCTGCTCGCCGGAGACCTGCTCCGCGTACGCGATGAAGTCCTCCACCGTGGCGTTGCCGTACGCGTTCTTGGCCGGCCAGCCCTTCAGGATCTCGAAGAAGTCCTTGTCGCCGATCTTGTTGCGGAGCGCCTGGAGCGCGAGCGCGCCGCGGTCGTAGACGGCGCTGTGGAACTCGTTGCCCGCGCCCGGATCGGCCGGCTTCACCTTCCAGAACGGGTCGCTCGCGTCCCGCGAGGCGTACGTGTAGTCCGCCAGCTCCTGCGCGGTGCCCTCGTTCTGGTCCTCGGACCACAGCCACTGCGAGTAGGCGGCGAAGCCCTCGTTGATCCAGATGTCCTTCCAGTTGTTCACGGACACGCTGTCGCCGTACCACTGGTGCGCCAGCTCGTGGACCACGACGGACACGTTGGAGCCCCTGCTGAACGCGTTCTGCCCGTAGAACGGCCTGGTCTGGGTCTCCAGCGCGAAGCCCGCGTCCACGCTCGGCACATAGCCGCCGACCGAGTTGAACGGGTAGGGGCCGAAGCGCTGCTCCAGCCACTCGGTGACCTCGGCGGTGCGGTCCACGCTGGCCCGCGCCGCGCCCTCGTTCGCACCCAGGTCCTTGCTGTAGGCGTTGATGACCGGAAGTCCACTGGCGGTCTTGTCCTTGACCACGTCGAACTTGCCGACCGCGAGCGTGGCCAGGTAGGTGGCCTGCGGCTTGTCCGAACGCCAGGCGGTGCGGGTCCAGCCCGCCTGCGAACGCTCCGACTGCAGCGTGCCGTTGCTGATCGCCTGGGTGCCGTTCGGCACGGCGATGCTCACGTCGTACGTGGCCTTGTCCCGCGGATGGTCGTTGCTCGGGAACCACCACCAGGCGGACTCGGGCTCGTTGGCCGCGACACCGCCGTCCCTGGTGCGGTGCCAGTTGCTGCTCCCGCCGACCTTCACCTTGGACGGGGTGTCCGCGTAGCGGACCACCACGGTGACGCGCTGGCCCTTGGCCAGCGGGGCCGACGGGGTGACCTCGAGCTCGTGCGCACCGGACTTGGCGAACGTGGCCGGCTTGCCGTTCACGCGTATCTCGCTCACGTTCAGCGCGAAGTCCAGGTTGAACCGGGAGAGTTCCTGCTTCGTGGTCGCGAGCAGGGTGGCGGTGCCCTCCAGCTTGTCGTCCTTCGGCTGGTACTTCAGCCGCAGGTCGTAGTGGGAGACGTCGTACCCGCCGTTCCCGTAGTCCGGGTAGTAGGGGTCCCCGATCCCCGCCGACCCGGGCGACGGTTCCGCTGCGGATGCCGGGATCGCCAGCACCAGAGCCGCAGTGATCGCCGCCGGAGCGATGTATCTGTACCGCACGTGTCCTCCAACCCCCTTACGGCACCGCCGTGTTGCGGTGCCTCAACAGGTGTCAGGTGTCACCTGCCACGAAGGGTATGTACTCCGGCACCCGCACACATGTCCACAGTGCCTCCTTTCATGGGACCGTCATCAGGCCGACATCCGGGTGGGCTCTCGACCAGCCGCGGTACGCCCTCTTTCGTACGCGTGTGCCGCTGTATAGCGTCCGCGCATGCCGAAACGCACGCGGTACAGCCGCACTCCGTGGAGATCCCTCGCCCTGGCCGCCACCGGCGCCGTCATGGCCCCGCTGGTGCTCACGGCGCCGGCCGGGGCGGCCGACGACTCGCGCGACCGCCCCCGTACGGGCTTCGAGCGCAGCCACGGTGAGGAGTGGACCTCGCAGGCGGACGAGGGCAGGTTCCTCGCGGCGGTGGACAGGGCCAGCGCCCGCACGGCCGTCGAGCAGGTGGGCTCGACGAAGGAGGGCCGCCCGCTCCGGCTGGTGAGGATCGGCGCCGACGCCCCGCCGGACGCGTCCTCCGTGCGCCGCGGGAACTCCGTCATGCTGCTGTGCAGCCAGCACGGCGACGAGCCCTCGGGCCGCGAGGCGTGCCTGTCCACCATCCGCGACCTGGCCCTCGCGAAGGACCCGGAGACCCGGCGTTTCCTGCAGCACACCAGCGTGCTCGTGGTGCCCACCGCCAACCCCGAGGGCCGCGCGGCCGACACCCGGGGCAACTCCGACGGCGTCGACATCAACCGCGACCACATCGCGCTGAAGACCCGCGAGGCCCGCACCTTCGCGCGGCTCTTCCGCGACTTCCGCCCGGACACGGTCTACGACCTGCACGAATACGGAGCGCACGCCCCGTACTACGTGAAGGACCTGCTCGCGCTGTGGCCCCGCAACCTCAACGCCTCGGGCCCCGTGCACCGCGAGTCGCAGGCGCTCGCCGAGCAGTACGTGCGGCCCAGCGCCGAGCGCGCGGGCTTCACCACCGGCACCTACGGTATCTGGACCGACCCGCACACCGGCGAGCCCGTGAAGCAGGTCGCCGGGGACGGCCAGGAGCGGATCCTGCGCAACACGGTGGGGGTCAAGCACGCGGTCGGCCAGCTCGTGGAGACCCGCGTCGACCCGCTCACCGAGGACGAGAAGAAGGACCGGGCGGTCAACCACAACCGCCGCGTGAACTCTCAACTCGCCGGTCTCAAGGGCGCCTTCGCCTTCGCGCGCGAGCACCGCACGCGCATCGAGGCGGCCACCGCGGCGGCCCGCCTCTCCGGCTTCGCCGACCGCGGTCCCGTCTACCTCGGCGGCGCCGACAACGAGGCGCCGGCCAAGGACAAGGTGCTCCAGGACCCGCCCTGCGGCTACCGCCTCACCGCGAAGCAACTGCGCGACGTGGGCGACGAACTGGCCCTGCACGGCGTGCGCGCCAAGCACACGGGCGACGGCGCCTTCGTACCGCTCCGCCAGTCGCAGCGCTCCCTCGTCCCGCTGCTCCTCGACAAGCGCGCTGCCTACTCGCTGACCGAGGGCACACCGGTCCAGAACTGCCGCTGACCTGGCTCGATCCGCACGGCGCGATCTGTACGGAACGGCGGGGCCGCACACCGCGGCCCCGCCGGAAGCCCGCGCGCTCAGCCCTCCTGCGGCGTCTCCTCCCGCACCAGCCGCGCCGCGTCCTCCGCGCAGGCCCAGGAGACGGTGACGCCCGCGCCGCCGTGCCCGTAGTTGTGCACCAGCAGGCCGCCGCCGGGCAGGCGCTGGGCCTCCAGGCGGACGCTCTCGCGGTACGGCCGCAGCCCCACCCGGTGTTCCCGCACCCGCGCCTGCGCCAGCTCCGGGTGGATGCGGGCGCAGCGCCGCACGATCGCCTCGGCCACGAGGGAGTCGGGCTCCCGCTGCTCCTCGCCGTCGTGGGCGGTGCCGCCCAGCACCGCGCCGAAGGGCTGCGGCAGCACATAGGTGCTTTCGCCGCTCTCCTCGTCGGTGGACACGTACCACTCCTCAAGGCCCGGGTTCTCCACGATCACCAACTGGCCGCGCACGGCCCGCATCCCGGGGTCGGGCACCAGCTCGCGGGCGCCGAGGCCCGTGCAGTTGACGACCGTCCTGGCCTCCCGCGCCGCCTCGTCCAGCGAGCGCAGGGTGCACTGCTCGTAGCTGCCGCCGGCCACCTCGAGACGGTCGCGCAGATAGGGGAGATAGGTCCGCATGTCGACAAGCGGAGCGCGTGGCGGGCTGCCCACCAGGGCCTCCCATTCGGGCGGTACGCCGTCGCCGTTCTCCTTCATCGTGCCGCGCATCAGCCGCACCCCGGTGCGCTCCGGCTGCTCGGCCAGCGCCGCGAACACCCGGAAGGAGCGCACCGCCCACTCCAGCGCCCGCTCCCGCGGCTCGATGCGATACGGCCAGATCAGCCCTCCGGCCACCGAGGAGGTGGTCTCGGCGGCGGGGTCCCTGGTCCACACCCGTACGGACAGCCCGCGCTCCGCGAGCCGTACCGCCGTCGTCAGACCGATGACTCCGCCGCCCACCACGATCGTGTCCACCATGAACACGACGCTATCCGCGGAACGCCCGTCACGGGAGGTCCGGGGGTGTCCGCTCCTCCTCGTCGGGCGTGAACTCGGCCAGTTCGCCGTCGAGCCTCAGCCACCGGGTGATCCCGATGCTGCGCAGGAACGGCATGTCGTGCGAGGCCACCAGGAGCGCGCCGCGGTAGGACGCCAGCGCCGAGCGGAGCTGCCGGACGCTGGCCAGATCCAGGTTGTTGGTCGGCTCGTCCAGCATGAGCAGTTGCGGCGCGGGCTCGGCCAGCATCAGCGCCGCCAGCGTCGCGCGGAACCGTTCGCCGCCCGACAGCGTGCCGGCGGCCTGATCCGGACGGGCGCCCTTGAAGAGGAAGCGGGCGAGCTGCGCGCGGATGCGGTTGCCGCCTGCGCCGGGCGCGAAGCGCGCCACGTTCTCCAGCACGGACAGCTCGCCGTCGAGCAGATCCAGCCGCTGCGGCAGATAGCGCAGCGGCACATGGGCCGCCAATTCGCCGTCCTCGGGCGGCAGTTCCCCCGCGATGGTGCGCAGCAGCGTTGACTTGCCCGCACCGTTCCGCCCCACCAGCGCGATCCGCTCGGGCCCGAGCACATCGAGCGTGGCCCGCGCCCCGTACCGCAGTTCCAGGTCGCGGAGGGTCAGCACCTGGCGCGAGGAGGGTACGGAGGTGTGCGGGAGGTCCACGCGGATCTCCTCGTCCTGCCGCAGCAGCTCCTCGGCCTCGTCCAGCCTCTCCTTGGCGTCCTCCAGGCGTTCCTCGTGCATGATCCGGTGCTTGCCCGCCGAGACCTGCGCGGCCCGCTTCTTGCCGCCCGCGACGATCTTCGGGATGCCGCCGGCCAACTGCTGCCTCCGCCCGTTGCGCGCCCGCACGGCCAGCTTCTGCTGCGCCTCCTGGAGCTCCCGCTTCTGGCGCTTCACATCGGACTCGGCGGCGCGCACCGTGCGCTCGGCCGCCGCCTGCTCCACGGCCAGCGCCTCCTCGTACGCCGAGAGCGTGCCGCCGAACCAGCGCACCGTGCCGCCGCGCAGATCGGCGATCTGGTCGACCCGCTCCAGCAGTTCCCGGTCGTGGCTGACCACGACCAGCACCCCGGTCCACGCCGACACGGCCTCGTACAGCCGCTGCCGCGCGTGCAGGTCGAGGTTGTTCGTCGGCTCGTCGAGGAGCAGTACGTCGGGCCTGCGCAGCAGCAGTGCGGCGAGGCGGAGCAGCACCGACTCGCCGCCGGAGACCTCGCCGACCGTGCGGTCCAGCGTGACGTGCCCGAGGCCGAGCTGGTCGAGCATCGCCCGGGTGCGCTCCTCCACGTCCCAGTCGTCGCCGACCGCCGCGAAGTTCTCCTCCGAGGCGTCACCGGCCTCGATGGCGTGCAGCGCGGCCCGCGCGCTCGCGATGCCCAGCGCCTGATCGACCCGCAGCCCGGTGTCCAGCGTGAGGTTCTGCGGCAGATAGCCGACCTCGCCGGCGATGCGCACCGAACCCTCAGCCGGGGTCAGCTCCCCGGCGAGCAGCTTCAACAGGGTCGACTTCCCCGTGCCGTTGAGACCGATCAGGCCGGTGCGCCCGGCGCCGACGGTCAGGTCGAAGCGGTCGAAGACGGGCGTGCCGTCGGCCCAGCCGAAGGTGAGCCCGCGGCAGGTGATGTACGTGGTGGGTGAAGAGGCGGACATGGGCGGCTCCCGGGGTGTTCCTCGTGGTGATCGTCTGGCAGCACGTGGAGACACCGCGCCCCGGCAGGGACGGAGGGGAGGACCGGCACCGGGGCGGAAAGAGAGCCCGGGAGGCACTGGCCGTTCGCCTCATGAGGTCACACCCGTGGCACCGCACGACGCCCCGTGGGTAAGCACAGTGGCGGGCGGAACGCAGCAGGGGCACAGGAACGATCACGGGGACCGGTCACGGAGCACTGCCGCGGAGCACACGGTGTCTCGGACCTCAGATGCGCAACGGCCTTCCAATCGCCGGGAGCAGAGACATTGGCGAAAGTACGCCTCTCGCGCCGGACGCGCAAAGCTTTTTATGCTCCGCGCATGGCCGATGCACCCGCATACCCCACCGTCCCGCTCAGCCCCATGACCGTCCCCGCCGACGAGGCGCTGGACCGGGCCCGCGCCTTCCACGACGTGATGGCCCGGCGCCGCACGGTCCGCGACTACGACCCGCGCCCGCTGCCCGACGGCGTGCTGGAGTGCGCCGTGCGCACCGCGGCGACCGCGCCGAGCGGCGCCAACGTGCAGCCCTGGCGCTTCGTCGTCCTCACCGATCCCGAGCGCAAGCGGCGGCTGAGGGAGGCGGCCGAGGCCGAGGAGCGGGAGTTCTACGGGCGCCGCGCCTCCGAGGAGTGGCTGAGCGCGCTCGCGCCGCTGGGCACGGACGAGCACAAGCCGTTCCTGGAGACGGCGCCCGCCGTGATCGTGGTCTTCGAGGTGCACAAGGGCCCGGAGACCCCGCGCCCCTACTACACCAAGGAGTCCGTCGGCATCGCCGTGGGCCTGCTGCTGGCCACCCTCCACCAGGCGGGCCTGGCCACCCTGACCCACACCCCGAGCCCGATGCGCTTCCTCAACGAGGTCTGCGACCGCCCGCCGGAGGAGCGCGCCGCCTACGTGATCCCCGTCGGCTACCCGGCGGAGGACGCCCATGTCCCCGACATCCAGAAGAAGAGCCTGGATGAGGTCATGACCGAGCTCTGAGGGCCCGCCGCCTACAGTCGTCCGCATGCACCCTGCCGCGCCGCCCGACCGCCGCCTCTTCGTCTACGGCACCCTCAGGTTCGCGCCCGTCCTCACCGCGCTCCTCGGCCGCGTACCGGACAGCACGCCCGCTGAGGCGCCCGGCTGGCGTGCCGCGGCGCTGCGGGGGCGTCCCTATCCGGGGCTCGTCCCGGCGGAGCCGGGCCTGGTGCGGGGGCGCGTGCTGACCGGGCTCTCCGGGGACGAGTGGCGGCGCCTCGACGACTTCGAGGGTCCGGAGTACGTGGTCCAGGAGCTCGCGCTCAAGGGCGGCGGCACCGCCCTCGCCTATGTGTGGGCCATGGGCGATGTGCTCCCGCAGGACTGGGACCCCGACGAGTTCGAGGCCCGCCACATGCATCTGTACGTGTGAGCGCGCGAAGCGGCCCCCGGCACATGGTGTCGCCGGGGGCCGCTTCGTACCAGCTCGGACCGCTCAGGCGAGGCCCGCGCGCTTCAGTGCCTCGGCCATCTCGCTGTTGTCCGGGGACTGCTGGCGGCGGGCGCCGCCCTTGCCGCCTGACTGCTGCTTGGCGCCCTTGCCGCCGGCGTTGCCGCCCTTGGCGTTGTTGCCGCCGGAGCCGCCGTTGCCGCGCTGTCGCGGCGCGCCGCCGCCCCGCTGGCGCCGGCCTTCGCCGCCGCCGGAACCTCCGCCCGCGCCGGGCTCGTCGTCCAGCCGCAGCGTGAGCGAGATCCGCTTCCGCGCCTCGTCCACGTCGAGGACCTTGACCTTCACGATGTCGCCGGGCTTGGCCACGTCGCGCGGGTCGCTCACATACTGCTTGGACATGGCGGAGACGTGGACCAGGCCGTCCTGGTGCACGCCGACGTCCACGAAGGCGCCGAACGCGGCGACGTTGGTGACCACGCCCTCCAGGACCATCCCGGCCGACAGGTCGCCCAGCTTCTCGACGCCCTCCTTGAAGCTGGCCGTCTTGAACGCGGGACGCGGGTCCCGCCCCGGCTTCTCCAGCTCCTTGAGGATGTCCGTCACGGTCGGCAGGCCGAACGCGTCGTCCACGAAGTCGTCCGGCTTCAGCGAGCGCAGCACGCCCGTGTTGCCGATCAGCGAGGGCACGTCGGTCTCGGCCGACTTCACCATCGTCCGCACCACCGGATACGCCTCGGGGTGCACGCTGGAGGCGTCCAGCGGGTCGTCGCCGCCGCGGATCCGCAGGAAGCCCGCGCACTGCTCGAAGGCCTTCGGGCCCAGCCGCGAGACGTCCTTGAGCTCCTTGCGGCTCTTGAACGGGCCGTTGGCGTCGCGGTGCGCCACGATGTTCTCCGCGAGGACCGAGCCGATGCCGGAGACGCGCGAGAGCAGCGGCGCGGAGGCGGTGTTGACGTCGACGCCCACGCCGTTCACACAGTCCTCGACGACCGCGTCGAGCGAGCGCGAGAGCTTCACCTCGGACAGGTCGTGCTGATACTGGCCGACCCCGATCGACTTCGGGTCGATCTTCACCAGCTCGGCCAGCGGGTCCTGGAGCCTGCGCGCGATGGACACCGCGCCGCGCAGCGAGACGTCCAGCTCGGGCAGCTCCTGCGAGGCGTAGGCGGAGGCCGAATACACCGAGGCGCCGGCCTCCGAGACCATCACCTTGGTGAGGCCCAGCTCCGGCTTCTTCGCGATGAGTTCGCCCGCGAGCTTGTCGGTCTCGCGCGAGGCGGTGCCGTTGCCGACGGCGACCAGCTCGACCCCGTACTCCTCGGCCAGGGCAGCCAGCTTCGCCAGCGACTCGTCCCACTTCTTCGCCGGGGCGTGCGGATAGATCGTGTCGGTCGCCGCGACCTTGCCGGTGGCGTCGATGACGGCCACCTTCACGCCCGTACGCAGACCCGGGTCGAGGCCCAGCGTCGCGCGGGTGCCGGCCGGGGCTGCGAGCAGCAGATCGCGCAGATTGGCGGCGAAGACGCCGACCGCTTCGTCCTCGGCGGCGGTGCGCAGCCGCAGCCGCAGGTCGATGCCGAGGTGGACGAGGATGCGGGTGCGCCACGACCAGCGCACCGTCTCCAGCAGCCAGGCGTCGGCGGGCCGCCCCTGGTCGGAGATCCCGAAGTGGCGGGCCACGGACTCCTCGTACGCGGAAGGCGCGCCCTCCACGGTGTCCTCCGGCGGCTCGGGCTCCAGGTCGAGCTCGAGGATCTCCTCCTTCTCGCCGCGCAGCATCGCCAGCACCCGGTGCGAGGGGAGGGCGGTGAAGGGCTCGGCGAACTCGAAGTAGTCCTTGAACTTGGCGCCCTGCTCCTCCTTGCCCTCGCGCACCTTCGCTGCCAGCCGGCCGCGCGACCACATGCGCTCGCGCAGCTCGCCGATCAGGTCGGCGTCCTCGCTGAACCGCTCGGCCAGGATCGCGCGTGCGCCCTCCAGGGCGGCCGCGGCGTCCTTGACGTCCTTCTCCGCGTCCACGAAGGCGGCGGCAGCGGCCTGCGGCTCCACGGTGGGGTCGCTCAGCAGCCCGTCGGCCAGCGGCTCAAGACCCGCCTCGCGGGCGACCTGGGCCTTGGTGCGGCGCTTGGGCTTGAAGGGCAGATAGATGTCCTCCAGGCGGGCCTTCGTCTCGGCCGCCCTGATCCGCGCCTCCAGCTCCTCGTCGAGCTTGCCCTGCGACCGGACGGACTCGAGGATCGCGTCGCGGCGCTCCTCCAGCTCCCGCAGATAGCGCAGCCGCTCCTCGACCGTGCGGAGCTGGGAGTCGTCGAGGGTCTCGGTCGCCTCCTTGCGGTAGCGCGCGATGAAGGGCACGGTCGACCCGCCGTCGAGCAGCTCGACAGCGGCCCTGACCTGCCGCTCGCGTACGCCGAGTTCCTCGGCGATCCTGCCTTCGATGGTCGTCGTCACGATGCTTCGTTCCGCCTTCTCGGTGCTGGTTGTCCCCGTTGGGCCTGCATTCTGGCAGGTGCCTCCGACAGCCCGGGGGCCAGCCGCCGGTACGGCCGCGCGACGGAGCGGCGGGGCGCACGCCCGACCGCGCGGACGCGGCCGGGCGTGTCGCGGGTCAGACCCTCCTGCGACGCGGCCCCGACAGACCGCCGAAGAGCCGCGCCAGCAGCCGGAAGGGGAGGGTGACCACGGTCGCGATCGCGCTGCCGATCATGCGGAGCGCATCGGCTATCGCTCGGAACATGCGCCCACGGGTTGCCGCGCCCGACCCGCGTAAACCACGCCGGGCACCCGAACAAGCGGCGTACGAGGTCCCGTTGGGGCTCCCGGACGTGCCCGGTCCGCCCCTCCGGAGCCCGGACCCTCCGGCTCCCGCGGCTCAGCCCTTGCCGAACATCGAGGCCGGGAACGCGCCCGCCTCCAGCACCGCGCCGGAGAACTTCTCGCCCAGCTCGGTCAGCCGCGCCACGCCCTCGGCGCCCAGGTGCTCGTACGGCCCCGCGTCCATCAGGTCGGTCTCCGCCTCCAGCCGCTTGCGGAGCGCGGTGCCCTCCTCGGTCAGCTCGTTCGCGCCGTCCAGCAGCCCGCGGTCGCGGAGCCGCTGCTGCGCGGCCGCCCAGTCCTGCTCGTTGTAGCCGCGGGTCTCCAGCACCGCCCTCGGCGCCATCCCGCGTCCGGTCGCGGTGTGGCTGACCAGCGCCTCCAGCGGGTCGAGGCGCGCGGTCTGGAGCGCCGCGATGTGCGCGTCCCCGCGGTGCTCGCGGAGCAGGGTCGCCGCGTGCCACAGCGCGAGGTGCGGCGCCTCGGGTACGGGGAGGTCGGCGTTGGCCGCGTAGAGCGGGCGCCCGGGGCGCGTGCAGCCCTCGGCGGCGCGCAGCGCGAGCCGCGCGGCCTCGGCCAGCTCCTCCGAGCCCACCGCCTCGTCGCCGAGCAGGCGGCGCAGCGTCCCGTCCACGGCGCGCAGCCGGGCCGCGATCACGGTGTCGGGGGAGGCGTGCTCCCACACCTCGGGCACATAGCGGGCGACCAGCGTGTGGCTGAAGTTGTAGAACGTCGCGGTCACCGCGCCCGCGCCGACCGCTCCCATGGGCGCCGCGCGCCCCGCGAGGTAGACGGCGCCGGTGTCCTCGATCCCGTAAGGGGCCAGCTCCTTGCCCAGCTCAGGGGCGAAGTACACGGTGGAGTGCAGGGGGTTGATCACGTTGTGGCACCGGCGCCCGGCGCGCTCCGGGAGAGACGTCATGCCCGCACGCTACCCCCGGGTAGATCGCACCTGAAGGGCTGGCCCCGTCAAGGACCGTAAAGGGCCGGAGCACGCGGTTCCGGCCGCCGGGCCTGTACGTCTCCCGGCCGGGCACCCCTGGCCCCTCCGCGTCACACGGTCCAGCGGAACGCGGGCGTCCGGCGCTCCAGGAACGCGGCGACGCCCTCGGCCGCCTCACCGGACGCGGCGGCCTCGCGCGCCCAGTGCGCCACGCGGTCCGCGTCGGCCGCGCCGTCGGCGAACTCCTTGGCTGCCGCCTGGGTCAGCAGCGACCTGGTGGTGAGGGTGCGGGCGAACTCCGCGACGCGCGCGCCGAGTTCGCCGTCCGGCAGCACCTCGTCGGCCAGTCCGGTGCGCAACGCGCGCTCGGCGCCGACCAGTTCGCCGGAGAAGAGCAGGTGCTTCGCCGTCGCGGGGCCGACAAGCCGCACCAGCCGCTCCGTCGAGGAGGCCGGATAGACGATGCCGAGCTTGGCCGGGGTGATCCCGAACAGCGCGCCCTCGGCGGCGAACCGCAGGTCGCAGGCGGCGGCGAGCTGGCACCCTCCGCCCACGCAGTGCCCGCGCACCATGGCCAGCGTGGGCTTGGGGAAGGCGGCCAGCGCCTCCTCGGCCTCGGTCGCGAGGCTCTGCGTGCTGCTGGTGCCCTCCGTGCCGCCCGTGCCCTGTGCGCCGTCCGCCGTCTCACGCAGCGCGGAGATGTCGGCGCCCGCGCAGAACGTACCCTCGGCACCGGTGAGCACGAGCACGCGCACCGCGGGGTCGGCGGCCAGCTCCTTGAGGATCTCCGGGAGGCGGCGCCACATCTGCGGCGTCATCGCGTTCCGCTTCGCGGGGTTGCTGAGGGTGACGGTGGCGACGCCGTCGGCGGTCTCGGCGAGCAGAGCGGGCTGCGCGGGCTGGGCTGGCTCCATGCGCGGATGCTAGCCGCGTACCTCCCGGCGGGACTGCCAACTCCGATGCAAGATCAGTCACAGATCTGATCGGCGTGGGCATCCGTTGTCATTTGCCATCGATAAGTGCCGACTTGCGGTCAGTGGACCGGACCAGGGCCTCCGCTTATCAACACTCGATGCACGTACAGATGCAAGTACAGCAATCACGTACAGATGCACGTACACCGAGAGAGCGGGGTGCCGAAGAAATGGAGAGCCGCGGGAGTTTCCCGCCGGACGCGCGCGGACCGGCAGGCGGTCCGGTGCCGGTGGTCACGCCGGTGGTGACCCCGGTGCAGGAGCCCGCCGGGCTGCTGCCCGAGGCCGTCGTCCGGAGACGCGAGGGCACCTGGCGGTTCACCAGGCCGGCCCGCGAGGCCTCGGTGCCGGAGCTCCGGCACACCGTGCGCGATCTGCTGCGCCGCCAGGGCGACAGGGTGCACGAAGACGTCCTGGACAGCGTCCTGTTGATCCTCTCCGAGCTGGTGACCAACGCCGTGCGGCACGCGGCGCTGCTCTCGCCCGAGATCGGCGTCGAGGTGGCGCTGGACACCGCGACCGTGCGCGTCTCGGTCGAGGACAGCCATCCGTATCGGCCCAAGGCGCTGATCGCCGACCCCGAGCAGCAGGACACGGGCGGCCGCGGCCTGCTGCTGGTCAAGACCGTCACCCTGGAGGCCGGAGGAGTCTGCGACGTCGAGCAGACCGGCTCCGGCGGCAAAGTGGTCTGGGCGGCGCTCCCGCTGACTCCGCGTTAGCCGCCGCCCAGACCACCCGTTCTCCGCTCGTCCCCCGTCATCCCCGCGATTCCCGCAGGTCTGCGCGAGCTCCCCGTGGCGCTCGCCTCACCAGCCCGGCGCGGTCCCCGTCACCTCGCGGACCCCGGGCCGCGCGGCGTCCAGCACCGTGTCGAACCACGCCGAGAAGACGTCCGCGCGCTGCCGCTTCTCCAGCTCGTCCGGCGTCACGAACGCCGTCTCCGCGATCTCCTCGGGGTCGGCCCGCAGCTCGGCGGTCACCACCCCCGCGAAGAGGTGGTTGAACTCCTGCTCCACCAGGCCCGATTCGGGATCCGGGTGGTTGTAGCGGACCGTTCCCGCCTCGCGCATCAGCGCCGGGGCCACCCCCAGCTCCTCGCCCACGCGCCGCGCCGCGGCCGCGAACGGCAGCTCGCCCGGATACGGGTGCCCGCAACAGGTGTTGGACCACACACCGGGGGAGTGGTACTTGCCCAGCGCGCGGCGCTGGAGCAGCAGCCGTCCCTCGGTGTCGAAGAGGAAGACGGAGAAGGCGCGGTGCAGCCTGCCCGGGGCGATGTGGGCGGAGAGCTTCTCGGCGGTGCCGATCGTCGTGCCGTCCTCGTCGACGAGTTCGAGCATCACCGGAGCCGCTGCGCTGTTCGCCATGTGCATCCTTCTGTCTTGAGCGGGCCTGGACAGGCCCCCAGTCTGCCGCACCACGCCGGTGCCCCGCGTTACCACGAAAGCGGGTGGTTGATCCGTTCCCCGTACGTACGCCCGACCCCCTCGGCCGCCCCGGCGCTCAGTGGCACAGATGCGCCTCGTGCGCGGCGTGTTCGCGCGGCTCAAGCTGGAACGTGCAGTGCTCCACGTCGAAGTGGCCGCCCAGGCACTCCTGGAGCTCGTGCAGTATCCGTTCCTGACCCCGGCAGTCCAGCGCCTCGCGGGCCACCACGACGTGCGCCGAGAGCACCGGCATCCCCGAAGTGATCGTCCACACATGGAGGTCGTGCAGATCCTCCACGCCCTCGACGGACAGGATGTGCTCGCGCACCTCGCTCACGTCCACGTGCTTGGGCGCCGACTCCAGCAGCACGTCCAGCGCCTCGCGGGCCAGCCGCACCGTGCGCGGCACGATCATCGCGCCGATCAGCAGCGAGGCGATCGGGTCGGCCGGCTGCCACCCGGTGGCCATCACGATCGCGGCCGAGACCAGCACCGCGACCGAGCCCAGCGTGTCGGCCAGCACCTCCAGGAAGGCGCCGCGCACGTTCAGGCTCTCCTTCTGGCCGCGCATCAGCAGCGAGAGCGACACGATGTTGGCGACCATGCCCACGGCGGCGAAGGCCATCGCCAGCCCGCCCTTGGTCTCGGCAGGGTCGAGGAAGCGGTCGACGGCCTCGAAGAGGATGAAGCCGCCGACGCCCAGCAGCAGAAGGCAGTTGGCGAGCGCGGCGAGGATCTCGGCACGCGCGAAGCCGAAGGTACGCCGCTCGGTCGCCGGACGGTTGGCGAAGTGGATCGCCAGCAGCGACATGCCCAGGCCGAGCGCGTCGGTCGCCATGTGCCCCGCGTCGGCCAGCAGCGCCAGCGAGTCCGCGAGCAGCCCGCCGACGACCTGGACCACCAGCACGCCGAGCGTGATGCACAGCGCGATCCGCAGCCGCGTGCGGTACGCCGCCGAGGCGGTGCCACCCGTCGGCGGCGGCCCGCCGTGATCGTGTCCAGCACCCATCTCCGCATCCCCTCCCGGTACGGCTCACCGGCCCGCGAACCGGCCCGGCGCGAGATCAGTGAACTAGGCCCCGGGGGTATCTGGCAACGCGAAGCCGAATACCGTTGTCATTCCCCTGACCTGCGGTTTTGTCCCCGCAGGTCAGCCGGTGACCGGGCCTCGGAGGGGGTGGAGAGAGGAGGGGGAACGGCCGCTTCGCACATCGCTTCGTGCGAGCGCGTCACGGTCGTCCCGTACGGCGTCACGGCTGTCCCGTACGGCGTCACGGCTGTCCCGTACGGCGTCACGGCCGTCCCGTACAGCGTCACGGCCGTCCCGTACGGCGCCGGCTCAGCGCGCTCCCGCCGAGCGCAGCTCCCAGCCCTCCCAGGCCGAGCGGACCATCTCGCGCACGTCGTGCCGCGCGGTCCAGCCGAGCTCCTTCGCGGCCAGCTCCGCCGAGGCCACCACCCGCGCCGGGTCGCCCGCGCGGCGCGGGACCACCTCGGCAGCGGGCTCCTTCTTGCCGGTCACCTCGGCCACCAGATCGGCCATCTCCCGCACCGAGACCCCGGTGCCGGTGCCGATGTTGAGGGTCAGGTCGCCGCCCGCGCCCGCGGGGTCGAGCCGCCGTGCCGCCGCCACATGGGCCTCGGCCAGGTCCTCGACGTGGATGTAGTCGCGCACGCAGGTGCCGTCGGGCGTCGGGTAGTCGTCGCCGAAGATGCGCGGGGCCTCGCCGCGGGTCAGTGCGTCGAAGTACATGGGGATGATGTTGAACACCCCGGTGTCCGAGAGCTCCGGCTCGGCCGCGCCCGCCACGTTGAAGTAGCGCAGGCACGCGCTGCTCAGCCCCTGCGCCCGGCCCGCGGCCCGCACCAGCCACTCGCCCGTGAGCTTGGTCTCGCCGTACGGGTTCATCGGGAGGCAGGGGGTGTCCTCCGTGACGAGGTCCACATCCGGCATGCCGTACACGGCGGCGGAGGAGGAGAAGACGAAGCGCCGCACTCCGGCCGCGTCGAGCGCGCGCAGCAGCACGGTCAGGCCCTGCACGTTCTCCTCGTAATAGTGCAGAGGGCGCTCGACGGACTCGCCGACCTGCTTCTTGGCCGCGAGATGGATCACTCCGTCCACGGCGTGCTCGCGCAGCGTCCGCTCGACCAGCTCGCCGTCCAGCAGCGAGCCCCGCACCAGCGGAACCTCGGCCCCCTGCTCGCGCAGGTGCTCCAGACGCTCCGGCACACCGCTGGACAAGTCGTCGAGAACGACGGCCCGTTCACCGGCCCTGATCATCGCGCGCGTCACATGCGCACCGATGTAACCCGCCCCACCTGTGATCAACCACGTCATATCGGCACCCTATCCGGCGCGGGGTCGGTCACAGCCGGGCTCCGGCGTTTGTGCGCCATGGCCATGATCGACCATGCTGTGCCGCGGCCGAGCAACACTGGTCCGGTGAACGCGCGGTAAATGCTCGCTCCGTCGATCGGATAGCCTCTGCCGACGCGCGCCCGCCTGCCCCCGTGCGGCGGCGCGTCCCGACCCTCAGCACGGCCGTTTCCCCAGGCCACAGCGGTGGGTGCGCAAGAGCTTCCAAGGAGTGAGTTCGTTCTGTCGACCGCCATTCTCACCGGTCCGCCGGTCGCGGGTTCGCCGCTCGAAGGCGATCTGCGGGCGCTCGGGTTCGACGTGTGCGTGGCAGCCGATGCGGCCGAGGTGCCCGACCGGCTCGCCGCCGTTCCGGCAGGCCAGCGCGTCGCCCTGGTCGACCCCCGCTTCGTCGGGCACCGGCACGCCCTGCGGCTCGCGCTGACCGACCCCCGCTTCCCCGCCGCCGCCGTACCCGGCGCGCTGACCGCGCGCCCCGAGGTGCGCAGGGCGCTGGCCCGCGCCGTGGCGGCCGCCACCGGCGCCCCGCAGACCCCGGTCGCCGCGCACGGCGCGACCGCCAGCAGGGCGCTGGGCCGCGGGCCCGCGACGGCCGAGGACCTCTCCTCCGCGCTCGACGAGCTGGACCAGGACCCGCACCGGACCGCGCACCTCGGCCATCCGCCCGAGCCCGCGCACACGCGGCTGCTCGACGCGGCCGTGGAGGCACTGGACGCCGAGGGTGTCGCCGTGCAGCGCCCCGAGCTCGGCGTGCTGACCGCCGCCGTCCCCGAGGACGCCGCGGCGCGCGCCGAGGCCGAGCGGTCCGTGGCCGCCGTGGACGACGAATCGGTACGGCTGCGCTCCGCCGTGAAGTCGCGCGACGGCTTCTTCACCACCTTCTGCATCAGCCCCTACTCCCGCTACGTCGCCCGCTGGGCGGCCCGCCGCGGACTGACCCCGAACCAGGTCACCACGGCCTCGCTGCTGGTCTCCCTGATCGCCGCGGGCTGCGCGGGCACGGGGGAGCGCTGGGGCTTCATAGCCGCGGGTGTGCTGCTGCTCGCCTCCTTCGTCCTGGACGCGGCCGACGGGCAGCTCGCCCGCTACGACCTCCAGTACTCCACGCTCGGCGCCTGGCTGGACGCCACCTTCGACCGGGCCAAGGAGTACAGCTACTACGCGGGCCTGGCGATCGGCGCCTCGCGCGCGGGCGACGACGTGTGGGCCCTCGCCCTCGGCGCCATGGTCCTGCAAGCCGTACGGCACATCGTGGACTTCTCCTTCAACGAGGCGAACCACGACGCCGCCGCCAACACCAGCCCCACGGCAGCCCTTTCGGGAAAGCTCGACAGCGTCGGCTGGACGGTGTGGCTGCGCCGCATGATCGTGCTGCCGATCGGCGAGCGCTGGTTCCTCATCGCGGTGCTCACCGCCTGCACCACCCCGCGCATCACCTTCGTGGTGCTGCTCATCGGCTGCGCCCTCGCGGCCTGCTACACCACAGCCGGCCGCCTGCTGCGCTCCCTCACGCGCAGGGCGCAGCGCACCGACAGGGCCGCACGCGCGCTGGCCGACCTCGCCGACGTGGGCCCGCTCGCCGCTGGCTCGGCCGCGGCCTTCCGGAGGGTGCGGCTGCCCCGGCTCGGTGCTCCCGCGCTGGCGCTGCTGGGCTCGGCGGGGCTGCTCGCCGTCACGTACTGGACGCCGCTCGGCTCCTGGTGGCCGTGCCTGGCCGCACTGGTCTGGGCGCTGCTGTCCGGGGTGGTCGTGGCCCGGCCGCTCAAGGGCGCGCTGGACTGGCTCGTTCCGCCCCTCTTCCGGGCAGCGGAATACACCGTCATTCTGGCCCTTGCCGCCCGTTCGGGCGTCGGTGGCGCGGTTCCCGCCGCGTTCGGGCTGGTCGCGGCGGTCGCCTACCATCACTACGACACGGTGTACCGCATCCGCGGCGGCACCGGAGCGCCTCCGCACCGGCTGGTGCGGGCGATCGGGGGGCACGAAGGACGGACCCTGGTGGTCACCCTCGCCGCCGCCCTGTGGCTCGGCGGCGACGGGGGCCCCGGGCAGAGTTTCACCATCGCGCTGACCGCCCTCGCCGTGGTCATCGCGGCCGCGGTGCTCATCGAGAGCATCCGCTTCTGGGTGTCCTCAGCTGCACCCGCCGTACACGACGAAACAGGAGAACCCGAATGATCGGCCTCGTGCTGGCCGCAGGCGCCGGACGGCGTCTCCGCCCCTACACCGACACCCTCCCCAAGGCCCTCGTCCCGGTCGGCCCCGAGCGGGAGGGCGAGGAGGCGACCACGGTCCTCGACATCGCCCTCAGCAACTTCGCCGAGGTCGGTCTGACCGACGTCGCGGTCGTCGTCGGCTACCGCAAGGAGGCCGTCTACGAGCGGAAGGAGGCGCTGGAGAAGAAGCACGGCGTCTCGCTCACCCTCGTCGACAACGACAAGGCCGAGGAGTGGAACAACGCCTACTCCCTGTGGTGCGCCCGCGACGTCATCAAGAACGGCGGCGGCGCGCTGCTCGCCAACGGCGACACCGTGCACCCGGTCTCGGTCGAGAAGACCCTGCTCGCCGAGCGCGGCAAGGGCCAGAGGATCATCCTCGCGCTGGACACCGTGAAGGACCTGGCCGACGAGGAGATGAAGGTCGTCTTCGACGGTGAGAAGGGCATGACCCGGATCACGAAGAAGATGGACCCCTCCGAGGCCAAGGGCGAGTACATCGGCGTCACCCTCATCGAGGAGGAGGCCGCCGAGGAGCTGGCCGACGCGCTGCAGGCCGTCTTCGAGCGCGATCCGCAGGAGTTCTACGAGAACGGCTACCAGGAGCTGGTGAACCGCGGCTTCCGCATCGACACCGCGCCCATCGGCGACGTCGACTGGGTCGAGATCGACAACCACGACGACCTCGCGAAGGGCCGTGACATCGCATGCCGGTACTGACCCGCCTCATCCCGTCCCCGGTTGTCGTTGACATCAGCGCCGGCGCCCTGGACGACCTGGCGGGCCTGCTGGCCGATCAGCGGATCTCCTCCAACGGCAAGCTCGCCTTCGCGATCAGCGGCGGCTCGGGCGCGGCGCTCCGCGAGCGCTTCTCGCCCGAGCTGCCGAACGCCGACTGGTACGAGGTCGGCGGCGGCACCATCGACGACGCGATCAAGCTCGCGGACGCCATGAAGTCCGGGCGCTACGACGCGGTCGTCGGCCTGGGCGGCGGCAAGATCATCGACTGCGCGAAGTTCGCCGCTGCCCGCATCGGGCTGCCGCTGGTCGCCGTGGCGACCAACCTCTCGCACGACGGTCTGTGCTCGCCGGTCGCGACCCTCGACAACGACGCGGGCCGCGGCTCCTACGGTGTGCCGAACCCGATCGCGGTCGTCATCGACCTGGACGTCATCAGGGAGGCCCCGGTCCGCTTCGTACGGTCCGGGATCGGCGACGCGATCTCCAACATCTCCGCGGTCAAGGACTGGGAGCTGGGCCACGAGGTGCGCGGCGAGGACATGGACGGCCTCGCGGCGGCCATCGCGCGGCAGGCCGGCGAGGCCGTGCTGCGGCACCCGGGCGGCGTCGGCGACGACAGCTTCCTCCAGGTGCTGGCCGAGGGCCTGGTGCTCACCGGCATCTCGATGTCGGTCGCGGGCGACAGCCGCCCCGCATCCGGCGCCTGCCACGAGATCAACCACGCCTTCGACCTGCTCTTCCCCAAGCGCGCCGCCAGCCACGGCGAGCAGTGCGGGCTCGGCGCCGCCTTCGCCACGCACCTGCGCGGCGACAAGGAGACCGCGGGCCTGATGGTCGAGGTGCTGCGGCGGCACGGCCTGCCCGTGCTGCCCACCGACATCGGCTTCTCCGAGGAGGAGTTCGTGAAGGTGGTCGAGTACGCGCCGCAGACCCGCCCCGGCAGGTACACGATCCTGGAACACCTCGACCTGTCCGCCGACCAGATCAGGGACGCGTACGCCGACTATGCACAAGCCATCAGTAGCTGAACTCCGTCCCGTCGTTCACCCCGAGGGCGTGAAGGACAGACGGAGCGGTGAGCACTGGGCGGGCCGGCTCTACATGCGGGAGCTCTCGCTGCGTGTGGACCGGCACCTGGTGACCACGCGGGTCACGGCCAACCAGCTCACGTACCTGATGACGCTGGCCGGCGCCCTCGCGGCGCCGGCCCTGCTGGTCCCCGGCGTGTGGGGCGCGGTGCTCGGCGTCGTGATGGTGCAGCTCTACCTGCTGCTGGACTGCGTGGACGGCGAGGTCGCGCGCTGGAAGAAGCAGTTCTCGCTCTCCGGCGTCTACCTCGACCGGGTCGCGGCGTACCTGTGCGACGCCGCGGTCCTCGTGGGCTTCGGCATGCGCGCGGCCGACCCCTGGGGCGAGGGCCGCATCGACTGGCTGTGGGCGTTCCTGGGAACCGTGGCCGCGCTCGGCGCCGTCCTCATCAAGGCGGAGACCGACCTCGTCGGCGTGGCGCGCCACCAGGGCGGGCTGCCGCCCGTCAAGGAGGCGGCCTCCGAGCCGCGCTCGTCCGGCGTCGCCTCGGCACGCAAGGCGGCCGCCGCGCTGAAGTTCCACAGGCTGATCCTCGGCATCGAGGCATCGCTGCTGGTCTTCCTGCTGTCCGTGCTCGACGCCGTACGCGGGGACCTGTTCTTCTCGCGGCTCGGCGTCGCGGTACTCGCGGGCATCGCGGTCCTGCAGACGCTGCTGCACCTGGTGTCCGTACTCGTCTCCAGCCGGCTCAAGTGATGGGGAGCGTAGGGAAGATGGACACGCGCGGGCCCATGAAGCTGGGCGCGGTGATCCTCACCATGGGCAACCGCCCCGAGGAGCTGCGCGCCCTGCTGGACTCCGTCGCCAAGCAGGAGGGCGACCGGATCGAGACCGTCGTGGTGGGCAACGGCGCGCCGCTGCCCGCCTTGCCCGAAGGTGTACGGACGGTTGAGCTTCCGGAAAACCTCGGCATCCCCGGGGGCCGCAACGTCGGCATCGAGGCGTTCGGCCCCGGGGGGCGCGAGGTGGACGCGCTGCTCTTCCTCGACGACGACGGCGACCTGCCGTACCTCGACACGGCGGAGCTCGTCCGCGAGGCGTTCGCCGCCGACCCCGAGCTGGGGATCATCAGCTTCCGCATCGCGGACCCGGACACGGGGGAGACCCAGCGCCGCCACGTGCCGCGGCTGCGGGCCGCCGACCCGATGCGCTCCTCCCGCGTGACCACCTTCCTGGGCGGCGCCAATGCCGTGCGTACGAAGGTGTTCGAGCAGGTCGGAGGGCTTCCCGACGACTTCTTCTACGCGCACGAGGAGACCGATCTGGCCTGGCGCGCGCTGAACGCGGGCTGGATGATCGACTACCGCGCCGACATGGTGCTCACCCACCCCACCCACCCGCCGAGCAGGCACGCGGTCTACCACCGCATGGTGGCCAGGAACCGCGTGTGGCTCGCCCGCCGCAACCTGCCCGCGCCGCTGGTGCCGGTCTACCTGGGGGTGTGGCTGCTGCTCACCCTGGCCCGCCGCCCCTCGCGGCCCGCGCTGCGCGCCTGGCTGGGCGGCTTCAAGGAGGGCTGGACCACACCCTGCGGTCCGCGGCGTCCGATGCGGTGGCGTACGGTATGGCGGCTGACCCGGCTCGGCCGGCCTCCGGTGATCTGACAAGCTCGGATCTGACAGCATCGGCCGGGCTCCACGACCGGCCGCATTCACTTGCGCAGTGTGAGGACGAAAGTTTCCAACGTGAGCGAGAAGACGCACGGCGGTGCGGTCGGCGTGACACCGCCGCCCTCGCCCGACGACCGGCTGGCGCCGGCCGAACTCGCGGCCAAGTACGGCCTGTCGGTGAGCGGGGCGCGGCCCTCGCTGACCGAGTACGTACGGCAGCTGTGGGACCGGCGGCACTTCATCCTCGCCTTCTCCAGGGCGAAGCTGACGGCGCAGTACAGCCAGGCGAAGCTCGGCCAGTTGTGGCAGGTCGCGACGCCGCTGCTGAACGCGGCTGTGTACTACTTCATCTTCGGGCTGCTGCTCGACGGCCGGGCCGGTGTGCCCGGCGGGAAGCACAACTACATTCCGTTCCTGGTCACGGGTGTCTTCATCTTCACCTTCACCCAGACCTCGGTGCTCAACGGCGTCCGGGCCATCTCGGGCAACCTGGGCCTGGTGCGCGCGCTGCACTTCCCGCGCGCCTCGCTCCCCATCTCGATCTGTCTACAGCAGCTCCAGCAGCTTCTGTACTCGATGATCGTCCTGGTCGTCATCCTGCTCTGCTACGGCCACTACCCCACGTGGTCGTGGTTCCTGGTGCTTCCCGCACTGGCGCTGCAGTTCCTGTTCAACGCCGGCGTGGCCCTGATCATGGCCAGGATGGGCAGCAAGACGCCCGACCTCGCCCAGCTCATGCCGTTCGTGATGCGCACGTGGATGTACGCGTCCGGCGTGATGTTCCCGCTCCGCTACATGCTCAAGGTGCGGGCCGGCGCCCCCGACTGGCTGACCGACATCGCGATGGCCAACCCCATGTCGGTCTACATGGACCTGATGCGGTTCGCCTTCATCCACGGATACGAGCGCGGTGATCTCCCGCCGCACGTGTGGACCGTCGCACTCGGCTGGGCCCTGATTTTCGGCATCGGCGGATTTGTTTTCTTCTGGAAGGCGGAGGAGCGTTATGGCCGTGGCTGAGGAGACCGAGAAGGCCGAGGTGGCGAGCCCGGAACCGCAGGACGCGCCGCCCGGCGAGTGGGTCCCGACCGTCATCGCGGAGGACCTGCACATCGTCTACCGCGTGTACGGCGGCGCGAAGGGCAAGGGCAGCGCGACCGCGGCGCTCAACCGCATCATCAAGCGGAAGCCGGGCGGCGGCGTCCGCGAGGTGCACGCCGTCAAGGGCGTGAACTTCACCGCGTACAAGGGCCAGGCCATCGGCCTGATCGGCACCAACGGCTCGGGCAAGTCGACGCTGCTGCGCGCCATCGCCGGGCTGCTGCCGCCGGAGTCGGGGCGCGTCTACACCAACGGGCAGCCCTCGCTGCTCGGCGTGAACGCGGCGCTGATGAACGACCTCACCGGCGAGCGGAACGTGGTGCTGGGCGGCCTCGCCATGGGGATGACCCGCGAGGAGGTCAACGAGCGCGCGGGGGACATCATCAAGTTCTCCGGCATCAACGACAAGGGCGACTTCAGCAGCCTGCCGATGCGCACCTACTCGTCCGGCATGGCGGCCCGGCTGCGGTTCTCCATCGCGGCGGCCAAGGACCACGACGTCCTGATGATCGACGAGGCGCTGGCCACCGGCGACAAGAAGTTCCAGAAGCGCTCCGAGGCCCGGATCCGCGAACTGCGCAAGGAAGCGGGAACGGTCTTCCTGGTCAGCCACAACAACAAGTCCATCCGCGACACGTGCGAGCGGGTGCTGTGGCTGGAGAAGGGCGAGCTGGTGCAGGACGGCCCCACCGAGGAAGTCCTCAAGGAATACGAGAAGTTCACGGGCAAGTAGCCCGGCCCGGTCCCCGGCGACCGGCGAAACGGCGGCCCCGGCGCCCAGAGCGCCGGGGCCGCCGTCGTGTGCGGCGCCCGGCCCGCTC
This sequence comes from Streptomyces odontomachicola, assembly GCF_039605595.1. Taxonomy (NCBI): domain Bacteria; kingdom Bacillati; phylum Actinomycetota; class Actinomycetes; order Kitasatosporales; family Streptomycetaceae; genus Streptomyces; species Streptomyces odontomachicola. Next base: position 66,677 of record NZ_JBCFOK010000008.1, on the reverse strand, counting down.
CGCGCGCCCGCGCGAGGACGGCCGGGTTTCCGCTTATGCGGCGCGGGCCCCGGCGGCAGGGTGGTGCGTCCGCTGTGCCCGGCGACGGCCGGTCTTGGCGCACCTTGACCGGTTTTCAACTCTCCTCGCCCCTACGGTGTCAGAGCCTCCGGCGTAGGCTGTGCGGGTACTGAATCAGGGGATATCCGCGCATGCAGCCCGTGTGCTGCCTTGTCGCTGGGGGGACCCGTAGGCCTGCTTCGTACGGCGTGTCCGAAATGGGCTGATATGGGGTGACAGTGTAGAAACGGAGTTGTGACGGCAATGGCTACTGGCAGCACCTGGTGACGGCGGAGGCGGATGCGCACGCGCGCGCCGTGCTCGCCAAGGCGGCGCGCGAGAACTTCCCTGTCGCACCGCGGTTCCTGCCCCACGCGTGGCGCGACGACCTGATGGCCGTCTACGGCTACGCGCGCCTCGTCGACGACATCGGCGACGGCGACCTCGTGCCCGGCGGCCCCGACGCCGCGCTGCTCGGCGTCGACCCGGGCCGCGCCGCCGACCGGCTCGCCCTGCTGGACGCCTTCGAGGCGGGGCTGCGCCGCGCCTTCGACGCCGCCGAGCACGGCGCGCCGCCCCCGCAACACCCGCTGCTCGCGGCCCTGGTACCCACCGTGCGCAGGGCCGGGCTCACCGTCGAGCCCTTCCTCGGCCTGATCGAGGCCAACAGGCAGGACCAGAAGGTCCGCCGCTATGCGACCCACGGCGAACTGCTCGACTACTGCGAGCTGTCGGCCAACCCCGTGGGACGTCTGGTTCTGGCCATCACCGGCACCGCCACACCCGAGCGCGTGCGCCTCTCCGACTCCGTGTGCACCGCGCTGCAGATCGTCGAGCACCTCCAGGACGTGCCGGAGGACCTCGCCAGGGACCGGATCTACCTCCCCGCCGAGGACATGGAGAGGTTCCGGGTGGGCGAGGCCGACCTCGCCGCGCCCTCGGCCGGCGCCTCGCTGCGCACCCTCGTCGCGTACGAGGCGGACCGCGCGCTGCGGATGCTGGGCGCCGGCACCCCGCTGGCGCTGAGCGTGCGCGGGCGGCTGCGGCTGCTGCTCGCGGGGTTCGCCGGGGGCGGCCGCGCGGCCGTGGGGGCGCTGCGCGGCGCCGGATACGACGTACTGAACGGACCTCCCCGGCCCACCAAGCGTGCGCTGGTGCGCGAAGTGCTCGCGACCCTGCGCAGAGAGGGGTGACCTGACCGTGGACAGAGCCAGGCCGGCGGCGTCGCTGCCTCCCGCCGTGGCGGCGGCGTACAGCTACTGCGAGACCGTGACCGGCCAGCAGGCGCGCAACTTCGCCTACGGCATCAGGCTGCTGCCGGCCGGCAAGCGGCAGGCGATGTCCGCGCTGTACGCCTTCTCGCGCCGCGTCGACGACATCGGCGACGGCGCGCTGGAGCAGCGGGCCAAGGAGCGGCGCCTTGAGGAGACCCGGCGGCTGCTCGCCGGGATCAGGTCGGGCGAGGTGACCGAGGACGACACCGACCCGGTCGCGGTCGCCCTCAGCCACGCGGCGCGGCACTATCCCATCCCGCTGCACGGCCTCGACGAACTGATCGACGGCGTCCTGCTGGACGTGCACGGCGCGACCTACGCGACCTGGGACGAACTCCAGGACTACTGCAGGTGCGTTGCCGGGGCGATCGGGCGACTGTCACTCGGTGTGTTCGGTACGCTGCCGGGCGTACGCGATGCTTCGCGCGCCCCGCAATACGCCGACACACTCGGACTCGCCCTCCAACTCACCAATATTCTCCGGGATGTTCGGGAAGACGCGGACGACGGACGCACGTACCTTCCGACGGAGGATCTTGAAAAGTTCGGCTGCGCCGCCGGTTTCGCCGGCGGCACGCTGCAGGCGGGAGCGGACTTCACGGGCCTGGTGCACTTCGAAGTCCGGCGCGCACGCGCCCTGTTCGCCGAGGGGTACCGGCTGCTGCCGCTGCTCGACCGGCGCTCCGGAGCCTGCGTCGCCGCGATGGCGGGGATCTACCACCGGCTGCTCGCCCGCATCGCCGCCGACCCGTACGCGGTGCTGCGGGAGCGCGTCAGCCTCCCGGCACGGCAGAAGGCGTACGTGGCGGTGCGCGGCCTGTCGGGGCTGGACGCGCGGCAGGCGGCACGCAAGCGGGCGGAAGCGGGAGCGTGGTCAGATGAGCCCGTATGAGGGCGGACCGGACGGCGGAAGACGGGGAGACGGCAGCGGGGACGACGGCCAACGGGGCCGCCCCGACAGCGCATTGGTGATCGGCGGGGGGCTCGCGGGCACCACCGCCGCGCTCCGGCTGGCCGATGCCGGCGTGCGGGTCACGCTGCTGGAGACCCGCCCGCGGCTGGGCGGTCTCGCCTTCTCCTTCCGCCGCAGCTCCCCCGCGGGGGAGCTCACCATCGACAACGGGCAGCATGTGCACCTGCGTTGCTGCACCGCGTATGAGTGGTTCCTGGACAGGGTGGGGGCCGCGGGGCTCGCGCCGCTCCAGCGCAGGATGGACGTGCCGGTGCTCGATGTGGCCCCGGACAAGCCGAAGTTGGGGAGGCTGCGGCGCACCGCGCTGCCGGTGCCGCTGCATCTGCTGGGCAGCCTCGCCACGTACCCGCATCTCTCGCTCGCCGAGCGTGCCGCCGTCGGCCGGGCCGCGCTCGCGCTCAAGGGCATCGACCCCGCCGACCCGGCCCTCGACGGCATCGACTTCGGCACCTGGCTGCGCAGGCACGGGCAGAGCGACCGCGCCGTCGAGGCCCTGTGGGACCTGGTCGGCCGCGCGACCCTCAACGCCACGGCCCCGCACGCCTCGATGGGGCTCGCGGCCATGGTCTTCAAGACCGGGCTGCTCTCCGACCCCGGCGCGGCCGACATCGGCGTCTCCCGCGTTCCCCTCGGCGACCTGCACGACGGGCTGGCCCGCGCCGCGCTCGACGGCGCCGGGGTGCACACCATGCTGCGTACGAAGGCCCGCTCCATCGAGCCCCGTACGGGCGGCGGCTGGCGGGTCGCGGTGAGCAACGGCTCGGGCCCCGGCGAGGTCCTGGAGGCGGGCAGCGTGGTGCTCGCCGTGCCGCAGGAGGAGGCGCACGGGCTGCTCCCCGAGGGCGCGCTGGAGGACCCGGGGCGCCTGCTGGAGATCGGCAACGCGCCCATCCTCAACGTCCACGTCGTGTACGACCGCAAAGTGCTGCGCCGCCCGTTCTTCGCGGCGCTGGGCAGCCCCGTGCAGTGGGTCTTCGACCGCACCGCGCCCTCGGGGCTCGCCGAGGGGCAGTATCTGGCGCTCTCGCAGTCCGCCGCCGCCGAGGAGATCGACCTGCCGGTCGCGGCGCTGCGCGAGCGCTATCTGCCGGAGCTGGCCCGCCTGTTGCCCGCCGCGAGGGACGCGCGGGTACGGGACTTCTTCGTCACACGGGAACGCACCGCCACCTTCGATCCGGCTCCCGGAGTGGGCCGGCTGCGCCCGGGAGCGCGCACCGGGGTGCCCGGTGTCTGCCTCGCCGGAGCTTGGACCGATACTGGCTGGCCAGCAACTATGGAAAGCGCTGTTCGCAGTGGGGCGGCCGCCGCCAGGGAAGCCCTGGCCGCATTGGGCAGACCGCACGACGAGCCGGTGCCCGGAACGGAAGGAAGGGCGGTGGCATGACCATCGACAGCCCCATCGAGGCAGCCAGCACAGAACGACGAGGAGACCCTGTGATCCCGGCGAACCAGCGCACCGTCGACACCGAGAGCGTACGGGCGCTGCTGGACCGCGGCCGCACGCTCGCCATGCCGGTGCTGCGCACGTCAGTCGACCGGCTGGCACCCCCGATGGACACCGTCGCCGCCTACCACTTCGGCTGGCTCGACGCGCACGGCCGCCCCTCGGAGGCGGGCGGGGGCAAGGCCGTGCGGCCCGCGCTCGCGCTGCTGTCCGCCGAGGTCACAGGGGCCACGCCGGAGACCGGCATCCCCGGCGCCGTGGCCGTCGAGCTGGTGCACAACTTCTCGCTGCTGCACGACGACCTGATGGACGGCGACGAGCAGCGCAGGCACCGCGACACGGTGTGGAAGGTGCACGGCCCGGCGCAGGCCATCCTCGTCGGCGACGCACTGTTCGCGCTCGCCAACGAACTGCTCCTGGAGCTCGGCACCCCCGAGGCAGGACGCGCCACGCGCCGGCTGACCAGCGCCACGCGGAAGCTGATCGACGGTCAGGCGCAGGACATCTCGTACGAGCACAGGGAGCGGGTCACCGTCGCCGAGTGCCTGGAGATGGAGGGCAACAAGACCGGCGCGCTGCTGGCCTGCGCGGTGTCCATCGGCGCGGTGCTGGGCGGCGCCGACGACCGTACGGCGGACGCGCTGGAGTCCTACGGCTACCACCTCGGACTGGCCTTCCAGGCGGTCGACGACGTGCTGGGCATCTGGGGCGATCCGGAGGAGACCGGCAAGCAGGCGTGGAGCGACCTGCGGCAGCGCAAGAAGTCGCTGCCCGTGGTCGCCGCGCTGGACGCCGAGGGGCACGCGGCCAAGCGGCTGGCCGACCTGATGACGACCGACGCCAAGAAGAGCCAGGCCGAGTTCGAGGACTTCGACGAGGCGGAGTTCGCCGCGCGGGCCGCGCTCATCGAGGAGGCGGGCGGGCGCGAGTGGACCACCCAGGAGGCGGAGCGGCAGCACGCCACCGCCATCGCCGCCCTCGACCCGGTCGACATGCCGCAGCGCGTGCGGGACCAGTTGGTGGCGCTGGCGGACTTCGTCGTGGTGCGGCAGAGCTGAGTGCGCCTGACGGCGCGTGAGCCGCGGCCCCGCGTTCCGGTGGTTCCGGAGCGCTACGGGCCGCGGCTTGCGTGCCTCGTCCCTTCCCGGGGCTCCGCGCCGGAACCCGGAACTTCGATTCGCCGGGGTGCGTCTCGTACTCCACTCGATGCAACTCGCCGGGCCGCGCAGCCGGTTCGGCTGTCACCGCCGGGCCGCACCGCCGGACGACTCGCCGCTGCGGCGGAAAAACGTTCTTACGTCGGGTGGGTGTCGTTGTGTGGCGTATGCGGGATACGGCGTGAAGGCGGCTGGCCGGAGCGCGACGTCGTGGGCAGACTCGCTGAATCCAGACACGGCGTGCACATCGGGCACGCCGGAAAGGGGACGAGATGACAGCCACGACCGACGGGGGCGCCGGGGCGGCGGACTCCGGCGCTCTCCTCGGCGCCCCGGAAGAGTTGACCGCGCTGGCCGAGCGGACCGCTGAGCGCGCGGTGCAGAACCTCCTCGCGCGGCAGGACGACGCGGGCTGGTGGAAGGGCGACCTGGAGACCAACGTCACCATGGACGCCGAGGACCTGCTGCTCCGTGAGTTCCTCGGGGTACGCGACGAGGAGACCACCCGCGCCGCCGCCCGCCACGTCCGCGCACAGCAGCGCGAGGACGGCACCTGGGCCACCTTCCACGGCGGGCCCGGCGACTTGTCCACCACCGTCGAGGCGTACGTCGCGCTGAGGCTCGCGGGAGACGCGCCGGACGAGCCGCACATGGCCCGCGCCTCCGCCTTCGTACGGGAGCGCGGCGGGGTGGCGTCCAGCAGGGTCTTCACCCGCATCTGGCTCGCGCTTTTCGGCTGGTGGAAGTGGGAGGACCTGCCGGAGCTCCCGCCCGAGATGATCTACCTGCCGAAGTGGTTCCCGCTCAACATCTACGACTTCGGCTGCTGGGCGCGGCAGACCATCGTGCCGCTCACCGTGGTCTCGGCGAAGCGGCCCGTGCACGAGGCCCCGTTCCAGATCGACGAGCTGCACGTGGACCCGGCGCGCCCCAACCCGCCGCAGCCGACGGCCTCCCTCACGAGCTGGGACGGCGTCTTCCAGCGGCTCGACAAGGTGCTGCACAGGTACCGCGGCGTCGCGGTCCGCTCGCTGCGCAGGGCGGCGCTGCGGGACGCGGCGCGCTGGATCATCGAGCGGCAGGAGAACGACGGCTGCTGGGGCGGCATCCAGCCCCCCGCGGTGTACTCCCTGATCGCCCTGCGGCTGCTCGGCTACGACCTGGACCACCCGGTGATGCGCGCCGGCCTGGAGTCGCTGGACCGCTTCGCCGTGTGGGACGAGAAGGGCGAGAGCCGCATGGTGGAGGCGTGCCAGTCCCCGGTGTGGGACACGTGCCTGGCCACCATCGCGCTGGCCGACGCGGGACTGCCCGGCGACCACCCGGCGCTGCTGCGGGCCGCCGACTGGATGCTCGGCGAGCAGATCGACCGCAAGGGCGACTGGTCGGAGCGCAGGCCCCAACTCGAGCCTGGCGGCTGGGCGTTCGAGTTCCACAACGACACCTACCCGGACATCGACGACACCGCCGAGGTGGCCCTCGCACTGCGCAGGGTGCGGCACCCCGACCCCGCGCGGGTGGACGCCGCGGTGTCCCGCGCCGCGAGCTGGAACCTCGGCATGCAGTCGGCCGACGGCGCGTGGGCGGCCTTCGACGTGGACAACACCAGCGCGTTCCCCAACAGGCTGCCGTTCTGCGACTTCGGCGAGGTGATCGACCCGCCCTCGGCGGACGTCACCGGGCATGTCGTGGAGATGCTCGCGGCCGAAGGACTGGAGAGCGATCCGCGTACCCGCAAGGGCATCACCTGGCTGCTGGCCGAGCAGGAGGCCGACGGCTCCTGGTTCGGGCGCTGGGGCACCAACTACCTGTACGGGACGGGGTCCGTGGTCCCCGCGCTGGTCGCCGCCGGGCTGCCCACCTCGCATCCGGCCGTCCGGCGGGCCGTCGACTGGCTCGTGCGGGTGCAGAACGAGGACGGCGGCTGGGGCGAGGACCAGCGCTCCTACATCGACGACGCGTGGGCGGGCCGCGGCGCCTCCACCGCCTCGCAGACCGCATGGGCGCTGCTCGCGCTGCTCGCGGCGGGGGAGCGGGAGTCGGAGGCCGTCGCGCGCGGCATCGCCTGGCTCGCGGAGACCCAGCAGGAGGACGGCTCGTGGGACGAGCCGTACTTCACGGGGACCGGATTCCCCTGGGACTTCTCGATCAACTACCACCTCTACCGGATGGTCTTCCCCGTCACCGCCCTCGGCCGCTATCTGCACGGCGACGGCCTGGGCGCACTGGACGGGCCGCCGCGCCGGGACGGCTGATGCACGGGCCGCCCGTACCGAGGCCGCTGCTCCTCGCCTGTGCGCTGGGCATCGAGCGCCTGGCGCTGCGCGGCGCGTCCGGGCGGGCGGCCGTGCTGCGCACCGGGATGGGTCCGCGTGCGGCGCGCGCCGCCGTGACCGTGGCGCTCGGCGAGGAGCCGGAAGCGGGCGGCACCGCCGTGCTGGCCACCGGCTTCTGCGCGGGGCTCGCGCCGGGCATGCGGCCGGGCGATCTGGTGGTGGCCGAGCAGACCGTGGACCTCACCGGGGGCGCGCCTGTTCCTCGTACGGAATGCGGCCGCTCGGAACGCGCCGGTACGGAGCATGCCCGCACGGAACACGCCCGTACGGAATGCGCCGGTACGGAGGTTCTGGTGCGGGCCCTCGCGGAGAGCTGCCCGGGGCGCACGGTGCACACCGGCACGCTCGCCGGGGTCGGGCGCGTGGTCCGCGGGGACCGGCGCGCGGCCCTGCGCGAGGAGACCGGGGCCGTCGCGGCCGACATGGAGTCGGCGGCCGTGCTGCGCGCCGCTACCGCTGGTGCACCCGTGCGCCCGGTTGCGGCCGTACGGGTGGTGGTGGACGCTCCCCGGCACGAACTGATCCGCGTGGGAACGCTTCGAGGTGGAATATCAGCATTCTGCGTACTACATAACGCTACGTCCGCTTTCTTCGAGTGGAATCACTCCTTCCTGCTTCCACGGAGGTAGAACTCACCATGGCCATGCCTCTGCGCCAGACCGTTCGGATCGGCAGCTATCTCTTTCAGCAGAAGCTCCGGCGCCGCGACAAGTTCCCGCTGATCGTGGAGCTGGAACCGCTGTACGCCTGCAACCTCAAGTGCGAGGGCTGCGGCAAGATCCAGCACCCCGCCGGAGTGCTCAAGCAGCGCATGCCGGTCGCCCAGGCGGTCGGCGCCGTGCTGGAGTCCGGGGCCCCGATGGTGTCCATCGCGGGCGGCGAACCGCTGATGCACCCCAAGATCGGCGAGATCGTGCGGCAGCTCGTGGCCAGGAAGAAGTACGTCTTCCTGTGCACCAACGCGCTGCTGATGCGGAAGAAGATGGACGAGTTCACGCCCTCGCCCTACTTCGCCTTCGCCGTGCACATCGACGGGCTGCGCGAGCGGCACGACGAGTCGGTCGCCAAGGAGGGCGTCTTCGACGAGGCGGTGGAGGCGATGAAGGAGGCCAAGCGGCGCGGCTTCCGGGTCACCACCAACTCCACCTTCTTCAACACCGACACCCCGCAGACCATCGTCGAGGTGCTCAACTACCTCAACGACGACCTGAAGGTGGACGAGATGATGATCTCGCCCGCCTACGCCTACGAGAAGGCGCCCGACCAGGAGCACTTCCTCGGGGTCGAGCAGACCAGGGAGCTGTTCAAGAAGGCGTTCGCCGGCGGCAACCGGAGCCGGTGGCGGCTCAACCACAGCCCGCTCTTCCTGGACTTCCTGGAGGGCAAGGCGGACTTCCCGTGCACCGCGTGGGCCATCCCGAACTACTCGCTCTTCGGCTGGCAGCGGCCCTGCTACCTGATGAGCGACGGCTACGTGGCCACGTACAAGGAGCTCATCGAGGAGACGGACTGGAGCAAGTACGGCCGCGGCAAGGACCCGCGCTGCGCCAACTGCATGGCGCACTGCGGCTACGAGCCCACGGCCGTCCTGGCGACCATGGGCTCCCTCAAGGAGTCGCTGCGCGCGGCGCGGGAGACGGTCGCGGGCGGCAAGTGAGCGCGGGCACGGGCACGGGGACGTGACCCGCGCGGTGCGGGCGCGTACAGGAGCGGGACGGAACGGAGGGGGGAGGCCCATGACCTTGCTGGAACACCTCACGGGGCCGCGCGATCTGGACGCGCTGACCCTGGAGGAGCTGGACGGGCTCGCGGCGGAGATCCGGGAGTTCCTGGTGCGCGAGGTGAGCCGCACGGGCGGCCACCTGGGACCCAACCTGGGCGTGGTGGAACTGACCCTCGCGCTGCACCGGGTCTTCCGCTCGCCGGCCGACCGCCTGCTGTGGGACACCGGGCACCAGGCGTACGTCCACAAACTGCTCACGGGACGGCAGGACTTCTCCAAGCTCAAGGGGAAGGGCGGGCTGTCGGGCTACCCCTCGCGCGCCGAGTCCGAGCACGACGTGATCGAGAACAGCCACGCGTCCACCGTGCTCGGCTGGGCCGACGGCCTCGCCAAGGCGCACGCGCTGCGCGGGGACCGGCACCGCGTGGTCGCGGTCATCGGGGACGGCGCGCTGACCGGCGGCATGGCCTGGGAGGCGCTGAACAACATCAGCGCCTGCCGGGACCGCCCGCTGGTCATCGTCGTGAACGACAACGGGCGCTCGTACGCCCCCACCATCGGCGGCCTCGCCGACCGGCTGGCCACCCTGCGCACCGCCGACGGCTACGAGCGCACCCTCGCCTGGGGCAAGCGCGTCCTGCAGCGCACGCCCGTGGTCGGCAGACCCGTGTACGAGGCGCTGCACGGAGCCAAGAAGGGGCTCAAGGACGCGGTGGCGCCGCAGCGCGGCATGTTCGAGGACCTGGGACTGAAGTACATCGGCCCGGTCGACGGGCACGACACCGGCGCGGTCGAGTCGGCGCTGCGCCGCGCCAAGCGCTACAGCGGGCCCGTGCTGGTGCACTGCAGGACCGAGAAGGGGCGCGGCTACGGCCCCGCTCTCGCCGACCTCACCGACCACTTCCACGCCGTCGGCAGGATCGACCCGGTCACGGGCGAACCGCTCGGCGCCTCCGCCGGGGCCTCCTGGACCTCGGTGTTCGGCGAGGAGATGCTGCGGCTCGGCGCCGAGCGCGAGGACATCGTCGCGCTCACCGCAGCGATGCTCGACCCGGTCGGCCTGACCGGCTTCGCCGAGGCGTACCCGGACCGGGTGTACGACGTGGGCATCGCCGAACAGCACGCGGCGACCAGCGCGGCCGGCCTCGCGACCGGGGGGCTGCACCCGGTGGTCGCGGTGTACTCCACCTTCCTCGGCCGCGCCTTCGACCAGGTGCTCATGGACGTCGCCCTGCACAGGTGCGGGGTCACCTTCGTCCTCGACCGCGCTGGCATCACCGGGCCAGACGGTCCCTCGCACCACGGCATGTGGGACCTCTCGGTGCTCCAGGTGGTGCCGGGGCTGCGGATCGCCGCGCCCCGCGACGCGCAGCGCCTCGCCGAGGAACTGCGCGAGGCCGTACGGGTCGAGGACGCGCCGACCGTGCTGCGCTTCCCCAAGGAGACCGTCGGCGACGGCATCCCCGCGCTGCGCCGCATCGGCGGCATGGACGTGCTGTACGAGGACGCGCGCCGCGACGTGCTGCTGCTGGCGGTCGGCGTCATGGCGCCGGTCTGCATGGAGGCGGCGGCGCTCCTCGCGGGGCGGGGCATCGGCGTGACCGTGGTCGACCCGCGCTGGGTCAAGCCGGTCGACCCGCGGCTGCCCGGGCTCGCCGAGGGCTTCGCCTCGGTCGCCGTGCTGGAGGACAACTGCCGTGCGGGCGGCGTCGGTTCGGCCGTGGACAGCGCGCTGCGGGAGGCCGGCGTGTACCGGCCGCTGTGCGCGCTGGGCATCCCGCCGGAGTTCCAGCCGCACGCCAAGCGGGCCGAGCTGCTGGCCGACCTCGGACTGACCCCGGCGGAGGTCGCCGGGCGCATCGCGGCCGTACTCGTCCGCGCGGGGCGCACCGCGCAGGCCGGCGACGTGCACACCAGTGAGGAGAACACCGCGTGACCGGGACCGGCGCGACCTTCGACCTGACGGCGCTCCTCGCCGAGCGCGGCGGCGAGCGCTACGACCTGCACTCCCGCTATCTGAACCACCAACTCCCGCGCATGCTGCACACGATCGGCTTCGACAAGGTCTACGAGCGCGCCGAGGGCGCCTACTTCTACGACGCCGAGGGCAACGACTACCTGGACATGCTCGCCGGGTTCGGCGTGATGGGGCTGGGCCGCGGGCACCCCGTCGTACGGCAGGCGCTGCACGACGTGCTCGACGCGCAGCTCGCCGACCTGACCCGCTTCGACTGCCCGCCGCTGCCGGGACTCCTCGCCGAACGACTGCTCGCGCACGCGCCCGGCCTGGACCGCGTCTTCTTCTCCAACAGCGGTACGGAGGCCGTGGAGACGGCGCTGAAGTTCGCCCGGCGCGCGACCGGGAAGCCGCGCGTGCTGCACTGCGAGCACTCCTTCCACGGGCTCACGACCGGTTCGCTCTCGGTCAACGGCGAGCTGGGCTTCCGCGCCGGGTTCGGTCCGCTGCTGCCGGACACGCCCGTACCGCTGGGCCAACTGGACGCGCTGGAAAGGGAGTTGAAGCGCGGCGACGTGGCGGCGCTGGTGGTCGAGCCGATCCAGGGCAAGGGCGTGCACGAGGCGCCGCCCGGCTATCTGCGCGCCGCGCGCGAGCTCCTGCACCGGCACGGCGCGCTGCTCATCGCCGACGAGGTGCAGACCGGGCTCGGCAGGACCGGGGACTTCTTCGCGTACCAGTGGGACGACGGGTACGGGGATGTCGACCCGGACCTGGTGTGCGCGGCGAAGGCGCTGTCCGGCGGGTATGTGCCGGTGGGGGCCACGCTGGGCAAGGAGTGGATCTTCAAGAAGGTGTACTCCTCGATGGACCGGGTCCTGGTGCACTCCGCGAGCTTCGGATCCAACGCGCAGGCGATGGCGGCGGGGTTGGCGACGCTGGCGGTGCTGGAGCAGGACGGGCTGGTCGAGAACGCGCGCCGCACCGGTGATCTGCTGCGCGAGCGGCTCGGTGCGCTGGTCGAGCGCTTCGAGTTGCTGCACGAGGTGCGGGGGAGGGGGCTGATGGTCGGGATCGAGTTCGGCCGCCCCAAGTCCCTTGCCCTGCGCGGGCGTTGGGCCGCCTTGCAGGCGGCGCGGAAGGGGTTGTTCGCGCAGCTCGTGGTGGCGCCGCTGATGCACAGGCACCGCATCCTGACGCAGGTCTCCGGCGACGAGCTGGAGGTCATCAAGCTGATTCCGCCCCTTGTGGTGGGGGAGGCCGAGGTGGAGCGCTTCGTCTCCGCCTTCACGGCGGTGATGGAGGAGGCGCACCAGGGAGGCGGCTTGATCTGGGAGTTCGGCCGCACGCTGGTGAAGCAGGCGGTAGCGGCGCGCTGAGCGCGGGGCGACACGCACATCCCGGTTTGCCTCACAGGCAAAAAAATTGCCTCCCAGGCACCCGCATGGCTCAATCGAAAGCATGAGCTCCGAAACAGAGGCGGAGGGGGCGGACGCCCTCTCCGCCGTCGCTCCGCGACTGCGTGAGCTGCGGCGGGCCGCCGGTCTCACGCTGGAGGCCGCCGCGCAGCGGGCCTCGCTCTCGCCCGCGTACCTCTCACGGCTGGAGACCGGCGCCCGGCAGCCCTCGCTGCCGGTGCTGCTCGAACTCTCGCGATGCTACGGCACCACCGTCTCGGACCTCCTGGGGGAGGAGCCGCCGGGCGGCCAGCCGGTGCTGCGCGCCGGGGAGAGCCCGGCGTCCCACGCGGGCGGCTGGACCTACCGGCCGGCCGGCGGCCAGGGCCGCGCGATGCAGGCCCTGCGCGTGCACATCCCGCCGGTGGCCCAGGGCGACCTGGTACGCGTGCACCCGGGCGAGGAGTGGCTGTACGTGCTCTCCGGCTCCCTGCGCCTCGACCTCGGCGACGCGCGCTACACCCTCGAGACCGGCGACTCCGCGCACTTCGACTCCCTCACCCCGCACCGGCTGCGCTCCGCCGCGCGCGAGGGCACGGAACTCCTCTTCGTCCACACCCTGCTGCGCAGCACGGCAGCCGATCTGTGCATCGGCGCGGGCGGCCGCACCCACTGAAAGGCGGCAGCCATGCCGGAATCCTCAGCCCGCGGCGGCAACCCCGACGAGGAGAGCCGCTTCCCCCGCGCCCTCGCCGTGCGGCTGTTCATCTACCTCGTGGCGGGCCACTTCGTCGCGTTCTTCTTCTGGCTGCTCTTCGAGCTGGGCGCCAGCCGCCAGTGATCTCGACGGCCGTGCTGGCCCTCAGCCCTCCAGCAGGCGGTCGCGCAGCCGCTCGCGGGTGTCCTCGGCGAGGCTCAGGCCCTCCCGCAGGTACGTCTCGACGCCGCCCCACTTCTCGTCGATCGCGGTGAAGGCCGCGGCCAGGTAGTCGGGGCGCGCGTCGAACAGCGGCGAGAGCAGCTCCATGACCTCGGGGGACATCCCCGCGCTGGAGGAGGAGCTGCGGTAGACCTTGTAGCGCCGGTGCGGGGAGTTGGATTCCAGGTAATCGGCCTCGATGGCATCGCGCTCGACGCCCACCGCCAGCAGCGTCACCGCGATCGACAGACCCGCGCGGTCCTTGCCGGCGGCGCAGTGCATCAGCGCCGGCAGGCTGTCCTCGGCGAGCGCGTGCAGCAGCCTGCTGTGCTCGGCGGTGCGCTCGGTGACGATCTCGCGGTACGAGCCGATCATGCGGTTCGCCGCCTGCCCGTCGGCGAGCGCCGTGCGGAGCTGGTCCAGCTCACCGTCCCGCACCATGCGCCAGAAGTCGGCGCCCTCGGCGGGGTCGGTGAGCGGGAGGTTCACGTTCCGCACGCCGGGCAGCTCCACGTCCGGGCCCTCCAGGGCCTGGTCGGCGGAGTTGCGGAAGTCGAAGACGGTGTGCAGGCCGAGCCCGCCGAGGAAGACCGCGTCCTCCTCGCTGGCGTGTGCCAGGTGGCCGCTGCGGAACAGCACGCCGTGCCGCAGCCGGCGCCCGTCGGCGGTGGGCAGCCCACCCACGTCACGGAAGTTGCGGACGCCGGTGAGTGTCGGTTCGGCGGACTGCTGCTGGGTCACGGGCGCTCCTCGTCCGGGTCCGGGTCTACGCTGCCGACCTTACGACATGGATGCCGCGGGCAATCAGTGCCCCGCACCAGGCACATTCCCGGTCTCCGCGCGCCCTACCCGCGCCCCGCGCCCCCGCCGCGGGAGGCCGGCCCACGGCCGCTCGGCCCACGGAGCCCTGCAGCCGCTCCGCCTACAGGAGGTCGGCCCGCTCCAGCCCCAGCTCCCGCGCCAGCGCCTCGTCCACCCAGCTCTCCATGCGGCGCCGCCCCAGCGCGCGCGGATACGCGGTCATCTGCACCGCGAGCCCGTCCAGCAGCGCGGTCAGGCGCCAGGCCGCGCCCCGCGGGTCCTCGCACCGGAACTCGCCGGCCGCCGCGCCCTCCTCGATCACCCCGGCCAGCGCCGACTTCCACTGCTTGTCCAACTGCTCGCTCACCGCGCGCAGTTCCGGCTCGCGCAGCGAGGCGGCCCAGCCCTCGATCCACAGCTTCCAGCCCTTGGCCTGGCCGGTCGGCGCATACCAGCGCACCGCGGCGCGCAGCCGCTTCACCGCGCTCCCGCGCTTCTCCAACAGCGCGCGCAGGGCGGTCAGATCGCTCTCCGCCGCGTGCGAGAAGGCCGCGGAGACGAGCTGCTCCTTGGTCTCGAAGTGATAGAGCACCAGCGCATTGCTGATGCCCAGGTCCTTGGCGACATCGGAGATGCGCAGCGCCGCGACGCCGCGCTCCTCGATCTGCCGCACCGCGGCGCGCAGCAGCTCCCCGCGCCGTTCCGCCACGCTCAACCGCACCCTTGCCACCCGAGCAACCCTACACATCACCGCCCGGCGCGCTCCCGCACCTCGCCGCTATTGAATAGCAGATCAGTAACAACTGTTTGGCCGGTCAGCAACTGGGCAGCAGCCGTCCGACGGTCAGGAAGATCCCCAACGTGAGGAGCGGGTTTGTGACGGCAGTGGAGCCGATACGGGAGCCGGCAGCGACGCCGGGCGAGGGAGTACGCGGCGACCGGGCACGCGGTGACGGCGTACGCGGCGACCCCGCCAGAGCAGGCGGGTCAGCGCCCGACCTCGGCGCAGGCTGGGGCGAGCAGCGCGGCAGCCTCCGCAAGGACCTGCGGCGCAGGGACGTGTTCTTCTTCCTGCTCTGCACGCTGGTCGGCATCGACACGGTGGGCTCGGTCGCCGCCGAGGGTCCGCAGGGGCTCACCTGGATGGTGATCCTCGCGCTGGCCTTCTTCCTCCCGTACGGGCTGCTGGTCTCCGAACTCGGCTCGGCCTTCCCGGTGCAGGGCGGCCCGTACGTGTGGACGCGGCTGGCCTTCGGGCGGCTGGCGGCCGGGCTCAACCAGGTCCTCTACTGGATCACCAACCCGGTCTGGATGGGCGGCAGTCTGTGCATCGTCGCGCTCACCACCTGGGAGCAGTTCTTCACGCCGCTGCCCGGCGTGTGGAAGTACGCCGCAGGACTGGGCTTCATCTGGCTGGGCGCGCTGTGCGTGGTGCAGTCCGTACGGGTCGGCAAGTGGGTGCCCATCGCGGGCGCGGTCGCGCGGATCGTGCTGCTCGGCTTCTTCCTGGTGTCGGTGGTGGTGTACGCGGTGCGCAACGGCGTGCACGCGCTGCCCGCGGGGGAGTTCGTGCCCACGTACACCGGGTTCGTGGCGCTGGTGCCGGTGCTGATCTTCAACTTCGTCGGCTTCGAGCTGCCCAGCACGGCGGCCGAGGAGGTCGGCAATCCGAAGCGGGACATCCCGCTGGCCATCCTGCGCGCCGGCTTCGCCTCCTTCCTGCTCTACGGCGGGCCGATCCTGGGGATCCTGTTCGTGCTGCCCACCGAGGCGATCGGGAGCCTCGGCGGCTTCATCGACGCGTGCAAGGCGGCGTTCACGGTGTATGGCGGGCACATCGCGGCCGACGGCACGGTGACGCTGAGCGGGGCGGGCGCCGTGTGCGGGGGCATCGCCGCGGCCGGGCTGATCGTCGCGCTGCTGACCAGCGGCGTGACCTGGGCGATGGGCGCGCACCGCGCGCAGGCGGTGGCCTGTGCGGACGGCGCGGGGCCCGCGTGGCTGGGCAAGATCTCGGAGCGCCACGGCACCCCTGTGCGGGTCAACCTGCTCTCGGCGGTGCTGGCTTCGGTGCTGTTCGTCGTCACGCTCAACCTCACGGGCGGCAACGCGGAGAAGTACTTCGCCGCGGGCATCTCGCTGACGATCTGCACCACCTTCATCTCCTACGTGCTGACCTTCCCCTCTCTGCTGGTGCTGCGGCGCAAGTATCCGGACGCGCCCCGGCCCTACGCGGTGCCGGGCGGGCGGCTCGGCGCGTGGCTGGTGACGCTGCTGTCGACGGGTTTCGTGCTGTTCACGGTGATCGTGCTGGTGTGGCCCGGCTTCGGTGTGGGCTGGTTCGGCACGGCGGGCGACCCGGCCGACTCCCTCCCCGCCGGCTTCGAGGGCCGGCGACTCCAGTACACCCTGAGCCAGGTCCTGCCGCTAGCCCTGTTCCTGGTGGTGGGACTACTCCTCTACGGGCTCGGCGCGAAGGGCCGGCGCCGGACGGAGAACCGCTCCCGAGCCTGACGCCACGACACACGCGAAAGCCCCCCGCCGCACGGCGGGGGGCCTCGTGTTGCGGGGCGGGGGGGCTACGCGCCGAAGCGTTCCGTCAGTTCGTGCAGGCGGGTCTCGGCGACCCTGCGGGACGCCTCGCGCGGCGTCACCCCGTCCGACTCCGCGCGGCCCATCGTCGCCGAGAGCAGACGGCGCATCGCCGCGCGGGCGTACGCGAACGCGTCCTCCGGCACCGGTGCCACATCGCCGAACAGCGTCCACCACCACCACGCGTTGGTCCCGGAGTTGACCACCACGTCCGGCAGCACGGTGATCCCGCGCTCGGCAAGCAGGGCCTCGGCCTCGGGGAGCACCGGCATGTTCGCGGCCTCCACGATCCAGCGCGCCCGCACGGCCCCCTGGTTGTCCGCGTCGATCGCGTACGACACCGCGGCCGGGACCAGCACCTCCGCGTCGGCCGACAGCCAGGCGTCGCCCGGCAGTTCGGCGTCCGAGGCGCGCAGCGCCGCGCGGTCCACCGCGCCGTGCCCGTCGCGCGCGGCGAGCAGCGCCTCCACGTCGAGGCCCTCGGGGTTGGCGATCGTGCCCTTCACATCGGCCACCGCGACGACCCGCAGCCCGGCCCGCGCGAGGAAGCGCGCGGTCGCGCCGCCCATCGTGCCCAGGCCCTGCAACGCGACCCGCGCGCCGGCCCGTTCGACCCCGGCGCGGTCGAGCGCGGTCAGCGCCGCCTCGGCCACCCCGCAGCCGCCGACCAGCGCGTCCAGTCCGATGCCGTCCACCTCGGCGGCGAAGGCTTCGTCCAGCCTGCGGCGCGCGGCCCGCTCGTCGTCCAGCAGCGGATACACGGCCTGGATCGGCGAGTCGAGGCCCGCCTCGGCCGCGGCCTTGTCGACCAGCTCCTGCGTCAGGCCCAGGTCCTCGCCGAGCGCCCAGAACTCCCGTATGCAGGGACGCATCGCGCGCAGGTAGCGCACCAGCACCCCGTACGCCTCGGGCGCGTGCGGGTCGCAGTCGATGCCGCCCTTCGCGCCGCCCAGCGGTATGTAGCGCGCGTCGGGGTCGTAGTGCAGGGCCTCCTTGAGCGTCATCCCGCGGGCCAGGCCCGCCACCTCGCCGCGCGTGCAGCCCTCCCGCATCCGCAGCCCGCCGCTGGCGACGCCGCGCACGAGGCGGTCGATGACCAGGTGGCCCTGCCGTCCCGTGACCGGGTCCGTCCAGGTGGCTTCGATCAGCGGCGATCCGGCGGTCATGCGGGGTCCTCCTCGGGGACGACGATGATGGTGGGTCCTGGGCTGCCCAGCGCCGTGCGCAGGGCGTGGGCGAACTCGGCGGTCCCGGAGACGCGCGTACCGCCGCCCCCGTACGCGCGGGCGAGCGCCGGGAGGTCGACGGGCGGGAGATCGACGGCGGTCGGTACGTCGCCCCTGGCGCGCATCCCGTCGCGGATCTCCCCGTAGCCGCCGTTGTCGAACACCACGACGGGAAGCGGCAGCCGGAGCGCCGCGGCCGCGGCCAGCTCCTGCACGCTGAACTGCAGCCCCCCGTCGCCGCTCAGCGCCACGACCTGACGCGCGGGCTCAGCCGCCTTGGCGCCCACGGCGGCAGGCAGCGCGTAGCCGAGCGTGCCGAAGCCGGTGGGGTGGAGCAGCCGCCCCTCGGGGCCGAGGGGGAGGTGGGGGAGCGCGCCGTAGTAGCAGCACTGGGCGCTGTCCGAGGTGAGGACGGCGTCTTCGGCGAGCTCGGCGCGCAGAACGCGCAGGTAGGGCAGCCAGCGGGCGTCCCGCTCCGCGGTCTCCGCGTCCCGCTCGGCCCGCAGCCCGGCGACGCCCTTGTGTGCTTCCCCGACTCCCGTACGAGGCCCGGTGACCGCCTCCCGCAGCGCCGGAACGGTCAGCCGGGCGTCCCCGACCAGGGGGATGTCGGCCGGCGCGCCCGCGTACATCTGGGCCGGGTCGCTGTCGGCGCGGATCAGCGTGCCGTCGAGTGCGAGGCGGTCCACCCAGGTGTCGGCCTCGGCGAGTTCGGTGCCGACGGCGAGCACGGCGTCCCGCTCTGCCAGCCACGCGCGCACGGCGGGGCTGTGCAGCGAGACGCCGAGGGAGAGGGGGTGGGTCTCGGCGAGGACGCCCTTGCCGTTCGCGGTCGTGACAACCGGCGCGTCCAACCGCTCGGCCAGCGCGCGCACTTCGGCCGCC
The DNA here is from genome assembly GCF_039605595.1 of Streptomyces odontomachicola. Taxonomy (NCBI): domain Bacteria; kingdom Bacillati; phylum Actinomycetota; class Actinomycetes; order Kitasatosporales; family Streptomycetaceae; genus Streptomyces; species Streptomyces odontomachicola. The sequence goes on along the minus strand of NZ_JBCFOK010000008.1, from coordinate 47,954 downwards.
GCGCCGCGCGCGCCCCCGCCCAGCACCAGCGCGGGGCGGCCGGCCGCCGCCAGCGTCCGCGCGGCCCGTGCGAGCGCGTCTGCCCCGGGGCGTACGGGGGCCTGCGGCGGGGCGGTGACCTGCGGGCCCGCGGGCTCCGCCGCCTCCAGCAGGTCGAGCGGGACCTCCAGGTGCGCGGGCCGCGGCCGCGCGCCGCCGAACAGCGTGAAGGCCCGCGCCACGGCCGCCCCCACCTCGGCCACCGAGGAGACCCGGTGGCTGAACGCGGCGACCCCGCGCAGCGCCTCGGTCTGGCTGCGCATCTCGTGCAGCAGCCCGGTCGGCAGCACCGGGTGGCGCAGCGGCATGCCGGGCGAGACCACCAGCAGCGGGACGCCGTCCGAGTACGCCTGGCCCACGGCCGCCGCGATGTTGAGCAGCGCGGGCCCTGTGGTCGTGACGGCCACCCCGGCGCGGCCGGTCAGCCGCGCGTAGGCGTCGGCCGCATAGCCCGCGCCCTGTTCGTGGCGCGGGGTGAGGTGGCCGATGCCGTGCGCGGGGAGATGGCGGTAGATCTCCAGGTTGTGCGTGCCCGGTATGCCGAACACCTGCCGTACGCCGTGCGCCGCGAGCGCCCGCACCACGGCGGCGCCGCCGGTCACCGCCCCGGCCGCCTCTGTGCCCTCGCCCGCCACCGCGCCTCCCGCTCTTCCGATCTCGCCTGCGTCCGCGCCTGCCGTCGCCGCGAACTGAATGGAGGGTCAGTATCGCGAGGCGTTTCCAGTGGTGTCAATGTGCCGGGTGAGCAGGGGGTTGCTGAGTGGTCATTCAGGTGTGAGTGTCGGACGAGGTGCCGTACGAGGTGCCGTACGAGGTGCCGTACGAGGTGCCGTACGAGGTGTCGTGCGCGGTGTCGTGCGAGGGGCTTCGGCGGCGTACGGGGTGCGGCTCTCGTCCGTGGTGCGCGGGAGCAGGGGCGTGCGGGCATATGGCGCGCGCCGCATCGTGCAGCCGTACACACATCACCTCCTGTCCGGCCGCATATGCCACGCGGGGCGCCGCAGGGGGAGCGCGGGGCGGCCGGAGGCGGGGGCGCGAAGTGCGGTGCCTCCAGCGCCCGGTGTCGCCCTTTCCGGCCAACTGGTCTGACGCACCGGCGTGTTGGGGAGACCTCCGGAGGGCGCCTGTGCTGCGGTGCGGCCGGGGTCGTACGCGGCCCCGCCAGGCGGTTCCGTGCCACGGGGCGGGTACCGGGGTCTCCGCCGGGGTGTGCGGCGCGCGCCCCGGTGTGGCCGTAACGGCACCCTTGCGGCGCGCAACTGCCGTGAGACGCAAGGGAGTTGTGTGACGTCGCCCGGGGTGAACACGCGGACGGCAGATTCACTCGTTGGGAGCTGGCGAAGGGTGGCGAATATGTCATCAGCGTCTGCTCGCGGCCATACCGGCGACTAGCGTGGCCTCGCGCTGAGCCCAACGGTGTGCCGTGAGTGAGCCCAGCAGGCACGGCTGCCACGACCTCAACCCGCCCCAGACGACCGAGGATTCCGATGCCTGAACCCCCGAGCCATGCGGTGCAGACAGGAAGGGGACCATCCGCTCCCGCTTCCCCCTCCGGGCCGCGCGCCGGAGACTCCCCCTCGCCGCCCGCCGTCCCCTCGGTCAACGGCAGCCGGGGCCGGCACGGCAGGGCGCCGACCCCGGAGAGCCCCAGCGACACGGCCGTCAGGCACCGCCTCGTACGGCTCTCGGTGCTGCCGGCCGGGATCGTCGCCGTCATAGCCGCGGGGGTGGTCGCCTATGTGATGGCCTCCGAGGGAGCGCTCGACGCCTCGGGCGCGCCCTCCGCCAATGGCGACGGCGCCGTGCTGTGGAGCGTGCTCGCCGGCGCCCTCCTGCTGATGTGCGCCACCGTGGTCACCGCCTCGATGTTCGCCACCTCCGAGGCGCGCGGCACGGTCGAGCGCTACGCCTCGCTGCGGCGCGCCGTGGACCGCGGCCAGACCGACATCCGCGGCCTCGTACGGATGCTGGAGCAGGGCGAGCGGCCGCGCGCACGGCAGCACCCCCCGCTGCCCGAACCCTCGGCCGACGCCGACGCGCTGGAGCTGCTCGCCCATGAGCTGACCCTCTCCCAGCGCGCCGCCGAGGCGGCCGTGACCGAGACCGCGGCGCTGATGCGCAGCACCTCGTCCGGCAGCGACGAGAAGGTCGAGGTCTTCGTGAACCTCGCGCGCAGGCTCCAGTCCCTCGTCCACCGCGAGATCGAGCTGCTCGACGAGCTGGAGAACGAGGTCGAGGACCCCGACCTGCTCAAGGGCCTCTTCCACGTGGACCACCTGGCCACCCGCATCCGTCGGCACGCCGAGAACCTCGCGGTGCTCGGCGGCGCCGTCTCCCGCCGCCAGTGGAGCCGCCCGGTCACCATGACCGAGGTGCTGCGCTCGGCGATCGCGGAGGTCGAGCAGTACCCGCGGGTGAAGCTGGTCCCGCCGGTCGAGGGCACGCTGCGCGGGCACGCCGTCGCCGACGTCATCCACCTGCTGGCCGAACTCGTGGAGAACGCCACGGTGTTCTCCGCCCCGCAGACCCAGGTGCTGATGCGCGCCCAGTACGTGACGGCCGGGCTGGCCATCGAGGTCGAGGACCGCGGCCTGGGCATGACGGCCGTCGAGCAGAACCGCATGAACGCGGTGCTCTCCGACCCCGAGCGCATCGACGTGGGCGAGCTGCTCCAGGACGGCAGGATCGGCCTGTTCGTGGTCTCCGCGCTGGCCCGCAGGCACGGCGTCGTGGTGCAGCTCCAGAGCAACATCTACGGCGGCATCCAGGCCGTGCTCGTCCTGCCCAGCGGCCTGCTCGGCGACGAGCCCGAGGACGGCGAGGGCGCCAGGCGCCCGCACCCGCAGCAGTCGGCGCACCCGCAGGAGACGGGCCGCGTGCCGGAGGCGGCGGTGCAGGAGGCCGTGGCCGGCGGCGGACACCTCGCCCGCGCGCACCCGGAGCAGAACGGCGGTGGCGCGGGCGGCGGTTCGGCCGGCAGCGGTCCGGCGGGCGGCGGACAGCGCCCGGCCCCCGCGCCCGCGCCGCCGGGCCACGGCGCGGCTCCCGGCCAGGGGCCGGTGCCGGCCCCCGTACCCGCTCAGGCGCAGTCGTCCATATCCGCACACCGGTCCGCCGTGCCGCAGCAGGCGCCCCAGCAGGCGCAGCCGGTGCAGCACGGGAACGGGCAGGAGGGGACCCGTACCTTCGTGCGCGCGGACAGCGAGCCCCCCGCGGTCGACGGGCCCGAGGGCCACGAGGCCGACCCCGGCCACCTCCCGGGACCCGGTGACGGCGTGCCCAACAGCGAGCGGCCGCGGCTGCCCAAGCGCCGCCGCCAGGAGCACCTGGTGCCGGAGCTGCGGGACCCGCCCCGCCGCGACTGGAGCGGCGCCGGCCGGGACGACGAGGAAGCCGGGCACGACCCCGGTCTGATGGCGGCGTTCCGGCGGGGTACCAGCCTCGCCGAGGAAGCCGAAGGCAACGAGGGCCGAGGGGCCGGCCCGCAGTCCGGCGCCCGGCAGGACCAGTAGTGCGGCCCCCAGAGCGGCCCCGCCGCGGTGCGGCCACGTCCCCCCAAGGAGAAGAACGCGATCATGATGAGCGAAGCGCCCATCGGCCAGCCGACAGACCTCTCCTGGCTGCTGTCCGGACTCGTGCAGCGCGTGCCGCACACGCACAGCGCCATCCTGCTGTCCTCGGACGGACTGGTGAAGTCGGCGCACGGCCTGGAGCCCGACACGGCCGACCACATGGCGGCCCTCTCCTCCGGCCTCTACTCGCTGGCCCGCAGCGCGGGCGTGCGGCTCGGGGAGGGCGGTGAGGTGCGGCAGGTCGTGGTGGAGCTGGACAGCTCGCTGCTCTTCGTCTCCACCGCGGGGCAGGGCGCCTGCCTGGCCGTCACGGCGGGCCGGGACGCGGACGCCGCCGTGCTCGGGTACGAGATGGCGATGCTGGTGAAGAGCGTGCGGCCGTATCTCGCCACGCCGGCCAGGCAGCCGGCAGGGCACTGAGGCCATGCGGACCGACCCCGCGGAGGGGCCCGTCGAGGGACCGTGGCTGGACGACCAGGCGGGAAGGCTGGTCCGCCCGTACACGGTGAGCAACGGACGCACCCAGCCCTCGGCGCACTTCGATCTGCTGACGCTGGTGATGGCCACCGGCAGTCGGCCGCAGGGCTATCTCGGCCCCGACCACAACCAGGTGCTGGGCCTGTGCGGCGGCCCCCCGGTCTCGGTGGCGGAGCTCGCCGCACAGATACGCCAGCCCGCCGTGGTGACCAAGGTGCTGCTGTCCGACCTGGTGGACTGCGGCGCCGTGACGGCACGGGCACCGGCGCGCGCGCCGCTGGGGCCGAATCCGAACGACCGAGACCTGCTGGAGGCGGTGCTGGATGGGCTCCGTAAACGACTCTGAGACGCTGCCGCACGGGGGTGCGGAGCCCGGCGGCGTGCACGCTCAGGCGCACGGCGCGGATCCCGATCCCTTTCCGACCGCACTGAAGATCCTCATCGCGGGCGGCTTCGGGGTGGGCAAGACGACGCTGGTCGGCGCGGTGAGCGAGATCGAACCGCTCAGCACCGAGGAGCTGCTGACCCAGGTGAGCGTCGGCACCGACAGCCTGGAGGGCGTGGAGGACAAGTCCACCACCACCGTCGCCATGGACTTCGGGCGGATCAGCCTCAGCCCCGACCACGTGCTCTACCTCTTCGGCACGCCGGGCCAGGAGCGCTTCTGGTTCATGTGGGACGAGCTGTGCTCGGGCGCGCTGGGCGCCGTGGTGCTCGCCGACACCCGGCGCCTGGAACACTGCTTCGCCGCCGTCGACTTCTTCGAGCGGCGCGGCATCGGATTCATCGTGGCGGTCAACGAGTTCGACGGCTCGTTCCGGTACGACCCGGACGAGGTGCGGGCCGCCATAGACCTCAAACCCGAGGTGCCGGTGGTGTGCTGCGACGCCCGGCACGCGAGCTCCGGCACCCAGGTCCTGGTTTCCCTGGTACAGCATCTGATCGACTCAAGGAGTGCTCATGGCCCCGATGTCCTTTGACCCCACCAGCCACCTGCTTCTGACCCCCGAGGACGCGGAGGCGCCCAACAGGGTCGTGCGCCTGCGGGAGCTGGGGATCGGGGACGCTCCGGTCGCCGAGTTCGACGAGTTCGCGCGGGAGCTGGCGCGGATCACCGGAGCGCCGTACGCGATGGTCAACTTCATCGACGAGCACCGCCAGTACTTCGCCGGGCTCTACACGCCCGGCAGCGACCAGGCCGTCGAGCTGGACCCCACGGCCCCGGCGCCCGCGCAGCCCGGGCGGGTGATGGCGCGGGACCACGGCTACTGCCCGCACGTGATCGTGCGGCGCAAGGCGCTGGTGCTGGAGGACGTGTGCGACTATCCGCGGTTCGCCGGGAACCCCGTGGTGGACGAGATCGGCATCCGCTCGTATCTGGGCGCGCCGCTCATAGACCACACGGGCATGGCGCTGGGCACGGTGTGCGTGGTGGACCAGGAGGCGCGGCCGTGGGGCCGGCAGGGCCTGGAGACGATCAAGTCGATGGCCGCCGACATGGTGGAGCGCATCCACCGCCGGGAGCGCGACGGAGCCTGAGGTGCCGGGCGCCGCGGTGTGGGGTCCCGCGGCGCGCGGTGCCGGTGTGCTCAGGACGGCAGGATTGCTCAGGACGGCAGGATTGCTCAGGACAGCAGAGCTGCTCAGGACAGCAGGGCGGGGCTGGGCTCCTCGGTCCGCACCAGCGCGGAGAGCCGGTGCGACCAGGAGCCCTTCGCCTTGCCGAGGGCCACCTCGCCCAGCCGGAGCCGCTGGATGTCGGAGGTGCCGGCGGGGGCGAAGATGTGGTGCGCGTCGCGGAGATAGCGCTCCACGGGGCGGTCGGTGAACAGGCCGCAGCCGGCGTGCAGTTCCATCGCCTCGCGCGCCGAGTCGAGGGTGTACTCCACGTTCACCAGCTTGGCGTTCATCAGCTCGGCGTCGCAGGGCTGGCCCTCGTCCAGCAGCCGCGCCGCGTGGTAGAGCGCGAGCCGCGCGGTCATCAGGCGGGACTGCATCTGACCCAGCTTCAGCTTCACCGCGCCGAGGTCGGCCAACGGGGCGCCGTAGCGCTGCCGTTCGGCGCAGAAGGCGGTGGTCTCCTCCAGAATCGCGCGGTGGATGCCGAGCGAGACGGCGGCCAGGTTGGCCCGTCCGTACAGGACGCTGGAGGAGTACGCGACGGACAGCCCGTCGCCCTCGGAGCCGAGCAGATTCGCCGCGGGAACGCGGCAGTCGTCGAAGACGAGCTCGCCGAAGCTGAATCCGTGCAGGCCCATGGAGGGGCGCTGCTCCGTCAGATGACAGCCGGGGCGGCCGGATTCCACCAGGAAAGCGGAGAGCCCCTTGGAGCCGGGGCCCGTGCGGACGACCACGCCGTGCAGATCGCCGACATGGCTGTTGCCCACGTACACCTTGCTGCCGTTGAGGATGTAGCTGTCGCCGTCGCGCACGGCGGAACTCGTCATGCCGAGCACGTGCCCGCCGGAGCCGGGCTCTGTCACCGCTATGGTCGGGAGGCAGTCGCCGGAGGCAATTGCGGGCAGCCAGCCCTTCTTCTGTTCCTCGTTGCCGTAGTGAAGAATCTTGGCGACGCCGAGCTGCGACGCCTGCACCATGGCACCCATCGCGCCGCTCACCCTCGAGAGCTCCTCGATGATGACGGTCTTGGCCAGGTGGCCCGCGCCCATGCCCCCGTAGGCGCGGGGCACGGTGGCCCCGATCCAGCCCTGCCTGGCGATCATCCTGGAGAGCCCCAGGGACACGGAACGGGCCGCCTCCATCTCCGCTATCCGCGGCCTGACCTCGCGCTCCGCGAAATCTCTCACGGCCGCGCGCAGCCTCTCGTGGCGGTGGTCCGTGAAGTACCGATCCATTGACGAGCCCTCCTCCGCGGTTGCTTCCCGCTTGGCCGCCCGGCGCGGGCGAGCCTCGGTAGCGGTCCCGTCCCTGCTGTGGCCGAGGGCAACGAGGGGTTCAGCCTCGCCGATAGTTCAAGATCGATCCGGGGCTTTCGGCGATTCGCTCTCGCTTGCAATCTTCGGTGGCCCGTGCAGAGCGGGGGATGGAGATGTTCTTGCGTTGACCCTGTGAGGTACCCCAGCAGCATTACCCAGTGGCATAGCCGAACTACCGCGCGGAGGTGTGGAGTTCGTGCGGATGCTTCCGCTTCGCTGTGAGCCCTGTGGTGGGGGTATCTGTGCGGAGCCGTTGAATGCTCCTGGCGCTCCTGTTGCGTTCCGCGGAGTACGGAGCGCATCCCGGGCGTCACACCGCTTTCCGGAGCCGCACGGCCCGGTTTTCCCAGGGTGCTCCGGAATGCGCGGCCGTGGGGGCGCCTTTTCGGATCCGGTCAAAGGGGGTAGTGAAATGTTCTGCCGCGCAACCGTCCGAACAACGGCGATCCGGCGCACGCAGCGCACGGTCGTTCATCGGCACCCCGTCCGCACGCCCGGGACAGGCGCGGTAGTGGCCGTACTCCCTTGCGCGGAAGGGGAGTTGGGGCGTACGGGGGTCCCGGTACCCCGGCAGGCGGCCCCGTGACCCTCAGCGCCGCGGCCAGCCGCGGGGCCGCCGTACCGTATGCGGGGCTCCGGCGGGACCGGCACGGTCCGTCCGGCCGCGCGTCCGGCCCGCGCCTCCGGCGCCCCGCCCCGTCGGCCGGCTCCCCGGCCTCGCCCGGCGTGCACCTGCTTCCCGCGAGCGGTGGCTGCCGTTACGGTTGCCCGCGGCGGGCCAGTCGTCCGCCGCGACCGGCTGACCAGCGGAGAGAGGCGGGCGAAGTGGCCGAGGACACGGGCGCGCGGCAGGACTTCAGTACGGCGGGCGACGGCACCCCGGTGGCCACCTACGCGTGGTTGCCCTCGGGAACTCCCCGCGCGCTGGTGCAGATCGCGCACGGGGCCGCCGAACACGCCCAGCGCTACGACGCCTTCGCGCGCTTCCTCACCGGGCACGGCTTCGCCGTCGTCGCCTCCGACCACCGCGGCCACGGCGGCACGGCCCGGCACACCGGCGGCTACGGCGTGGTGGGGGAGAGCGGCTGGCGCGCCACCGTGGACGACCTCAAGGCCGTGGGCGACCGGCTGCGCGCCGAACTGCCCGCCGGTACGCCGCTGGTGCTGCTCGGACACAGCATGGGCTCGCAGCTCGCCCGCGACTTCGCCCAGGAGTACGGGGACGAGCTGGCCGCGCTGGTGCTCTCCGGCACCTTCCGTACGCTGCCCGGAAGCGAGGCGGAGACCGATCTGCGGCGCCTCGAGGGCGAGATCGAGCGCGGCGGCCGGGACGCCGTCTCGGGCTTCGTGCCCGACCTCTTCTCCTCCTTCAACGACCCCTACCCGCACCGCACCGGCTTCGAATGGCTGTCCAGGGACGAGGACGAGGTCGATGCGTACGTGCGGGACGAGGCGTGCGGCTTCCCGTTCAGTGCCGGGCTCTCGCTGGACTGGGTGACGGGCAACCGCAAGATCAACGACCCGGCGCAGCTCGCCCGGATCCCGCGCGATCTGCCCGTACACATCGCCGTCGGCGACCAGGACCCGTGCAACCAGGGCATGACGCTGGTGTACGAGCTCCTGGAGGACCTGCGGTACGTGGGCGTGCGCGAGCTGTCCTGGCGGGCGTACGCCGGAGCGCGGCACGAGATCCTCAACGAGACCAACAGGGACGAGGTGCGGACCGACCTCCTGGGGTGGATCAGCGCGCAGGTGTGAGGGCCGCGGTGTTCACAGGATCACGCCGGTGAAGCCCACTCCTGCGCGAAGTCGGATGCTCCCGTGGGGCGGGCGTAATACCAGCCCTGGGCGGTGTCGCAGCCCAGGTCGCGCAGCTTGTCCGCCTGGTGCTCCGTCTCCACGCCCTCGACCGTCACGGCGAGGCCCAGCGCGTGCGCGAGGGACACGATGCCCTCCACGAAGGTCACGTCCACGGGGTCGGCCGGATGGCGCTGGAGGCCCTGGGTGAAGGAGCGGTCCAGCTTGAGCGTGGTGGCGGGCAGCTTGCGGAGGTTGGCCAGGTTGGAATAGCCGGTGCCGAAGTCGTCGAGGGCGATGTCCACGCCCATCTCGGCGAGTTGCCACAGCGGCTTGAGCTCGTCCTCGTCGGCCCCTATCAGCGCGCTCTCGGTGACCTCCAGGCACAGCGAGGAGGGGTCGACGCCCGCCGCGTCCAGCACGGCCACGGTGTCCTGCACCAGGTCCGGGTGATGGAGCTGGCGCGGCGAGAGGTTGACGTTGACCCGCAGGGGGCGCTCCTTCGCGCCGGGGTCGTCCGCGCCGCCCAGCAGCTCGTGCCACGCGCACGCCTGGCGCACCGCCTGCTCCAGCACCCAGCGGCCCAACGGGACGATCAGCCCGGTGTGTTCGGCGAGGGGGATGAAGCGGTCGGGGCCGAGCCTGCCGTGCACCGGGTGCTCCCAGCGCACCAGGGCCTCGGCGCCGTCGACCCGGCCGTCGCTCATGCGGATCAGCGGCTGGTACTCCAGGAAGAACTCGTCGCGCTCCAGCGCCGCGGGCAGGTGGTTGGTGAGGCTGTGCCGGTCTATGGCGCGCGCGTCGGAGTCGGGGTCGGCCAGCTCGTAGCGGTTGCCGCCGGAGTCCTTCGCCCTGTACATCGTGATGTCCGCGCTGCGCAGGACCTCTTCGGGGCGCAGCTCGCCGCTGGCGCCCTCCACGATGCCGATGCTCGCCCGTACGGACAGGTCGCGGCCGTCCACGGTGATCGGGGTGGCCAGCGCGGCGAGTGCCTGCCGGGCCAGCTCGGTGACCTCGTCCTTCGCGGGGTCGGCGACCAGCGCGACGAACTCGTCCCCGCCGATCCGCGCGACCAGGTGGCCCGGCGCGGCGGCTATCGACTGCAGGCGCTCGGCCACCGAGATCAGCAACTGGTCGCCCACGGCGTGCCCGAGGCTGTCGTTGACCGCCTTGAAGCCGTCGATGTCCAGATAGCACAGCCCGAACCTGCCGACCTCGCTCCCGGAGGAGAGGATCCGCTCCAGGCGCTCGGCGAACAGCGTCCTGTTGGGCAGTCCGGTCAGCTCGTCGTGGGTGGCCTCGTACCGCAGGCGCAGGTGCAGCAGGCGGCGCTCGGTGATGTCCTCCATGAGCGCGAGCTGATAGCGCGGCGCTCCCTCCGCGTCGCGGAGCAGCGACATGGTGAGGTTGGTCCACAGGACGGTGCCGTCGGGGCGCTGGTAGGGCTTGTCGACGCGGAGGTGGTCGCGCTCGCCCCGTACCAGCTCGCGGTGCATGCGCCATACTTCCGGCGCGTCCTCGGGGTGCACCCAGTCGTGCACGTTGCGGCGCCGCATCTCCTCTTCGGAGCGGCCGAACATGCGGGCCAGCGCGCCGTTGGCGTCCAGGATCCGGCCGTCCATGTCGGCGATCCCGATGCCGATGGTGGCGTCCTTGAAGACCGCGCGGAACCGCGTCTCGCTCGCGTGCAGCGCCTCCTCGACCGCGGTCTGCGCGGCCAGCGCGGCGCGCGAGAGCGCCTCCTGCTCGGCCAGCGTGCGGTCCCTGAGCGCCTTGGCGAAGCCGGCCGACATCGCGTGCTGGAGCCGCGAGCAGCGCGCCCTCGCCTCGTCGGCGGGCAGCGCGTGCGCGCCGTCCCGCGGGGCGCCGTACAGCACCAGGTAGGAGTCGATGACGCCGAGGAGCTGCGGGAGCGCGTCCGGGCTGGTGCAGTGCGCGTCCACCAGTGCGGCGCCCACCTCGCGGCCCACGGCAGGGGTGAACGGGCGGGCGTGCAGCGCCTCGCTGAGCCGGCAGGCCAGCGGGTAGAGGAAGTCCGCGAGTTCGGCGCGGGTCATGGAGGTCTGGGTGGCCGGGTAGACGGCGCGGCTCCAGATGGTCGCGAAGCGGCGCAGGCCGTCGTGGTCAGCGGGGGCGCGCTCGAGCCTCTCGTGCTCGTCCGGGGCGGAGTTCACCCCGCGTGCCTCTGGTCCGCCTTGCGGCCGACTCCGGCAAAACCGCTGAACACCACGGGGTCCTCCTGCTCGGGCGGTGCGTCCGGCCGCCAGTGGGGCAGCGGCACGAGACCGGGGTCGAGGAGCGCGAACTCCTCGAAGAACTGCGTGATCTGCGCCGGCGAGCGCAGCACCAGCGGTGCGCTCGCCGAGCTGTAGACCTCCTGCACGCCGGTGCCGTCGCGCCGCGGGCCGCCCTCGGTCGAGGCGTGCGTGAGCACCAGGAGGCTGCCGGGCGCCAGCGCGTCGGCCAGCTCCCTGACGGTCTTCCAGGGGTCGTCCTTGTCCTCGACGAAGTGCAGCAGCGCCACCAGCATCAGCGCCACGGGCTGCTGCAGGTCGATTACCCGCTCCACCTCGGCGCTGCACAGGATGTCCTGCGGCGAACGGAAGTCGGCCGACACGATGTCGGTGCTCGCGTCGCCCTCCAGCACGGCCCTGCTGTGCGCCACGGCGACCGGGTCGTTGTCCACGTACACCACCCGCGCGTCGGGGTGCACGGACTGCGCGACCTCGTGCACGTTGCCGAACGTGGGGATGCCGGAGCCGATGTCGAGGAACTGGGTGACGCCCTGCGAGACGGCGAAGCGGATGGCGCGCCGCATGAAGGCGCGGTTCGCCTGCATGATCTTCGGGAGTCCCGGCCAGGCGTCGATGGCCCGCCGCGCCGCCGCCCTGTCCACCTCGAAGTTGTGCGAACCGCCCAGGTAGAAGTCGTACATACGGGACACGCTCGGCACGTTCAGATCTATGCCCTGTGGTGCCCAGGCGGGACGTTCCATGCAGAGGTCTCCAGGCTTCGTTCAACTCGCGGCGGTCTCCCGTCGGGACATGAGGCTACTGACCCGGAAGCGGCCGGAGGAAGGAATCCGGAAGTCTACGGCCGGATCTTGTCAGCTCGTTCCGGAAGTACCGGGGCATACCACACCGGCACGCCCCGCACCGCCGCGCCGAGCTGTCAGAAACGGTACGTGCGGGGCGAGTTGCGGAACCCGGCCGCCTCGGGGTGCGGTGGGCTTCCGCGCATCAGGTGTGCCTCAGGCATTTTCCTTCCGGATTCCGTCGGTCTCCTCCGCCGCGTTCGCGCGCGCGTCGGCGCGAGTGGAGGGCAGCAACTCCCTGATGTCCTGCGGGAGTACGCCGCCGAGCTTGTCCATCAGCTCCGGCGCGACGGCCGCGTCCAGGACCTCCAGCACCGCGGCCGCGTCACGGATGGCCTGGTCGTCCGTGGTGGCCGCGCGCCAGGCCACCCGCCCGGCGAAGGAGGTCAGGCCGAAGCGCTCGCCGTGGTCGCGGGACTCCGCGCGCCGCAGCGGCGCGCTCTCGTGCGCGGCCACCACCCTGCGCAGGGTGTCGCCGGCCTCCGCGGGGAGCTGGGCCGCGAGATGGTCGGCGACCCCGTCCGGCACGCGTTCGGCCAGCGTCTCCAGGGTGGCGCGCAGGGCGCGTTCGGCCGCCTGCCGGTCGGGCAGCCCCGCGCGCTCCTGGATCCGGCCGGTCAGCTCCTCGTAACGCATCGTCGGTCACCTCCGCGGTGCGGGTGCCCCGGCAGGGCCCGGTGTATGGGCGCGTTTCTGTGGCTGAAAACGAACGGGTGGTGGTGATGATCCGGTCACTCCACGTGGCTGGAATCGGCGCACGGAAGCCGCCGCGGAAGCGGTGGCGGGAGGTATCCGGAATCCGTGGCGCGGCCACGCGAAGGGGCGCCGGAACCACTCCGGCGCCCCGGTGTCCGCGCAGTGCCCCTCGCCGCATCTCACGGCATGGCACTGCGTCTCGGTGCGTATGACCGCTCCGTGCTTATGACCGCTCCGTGCTTATGACTGCTCAGCGCGTACGACCGCTCAGCGCGTGTCACCGCGCCCGCGCTTCATCGTCCGCGCTTCATCGGCCTCACGTCGCCGGGCTCACTTCATCGCGGACCGCACCGCGTCGCGCGTGCGGTCGGCGACCGCGGCGAGCGGGCCCAGCGCCGCGTTCCCCGCGGCCGACTCGGTGCCGGGGCGTGGGTGGGTGGGGGCCAGGGCCTCGGCGGCCCGCATGCCCGCGGCGAGCGCCCGGCGCTCCCGCTGGTCGGTCACCTCCTGGAGGCAGGCGAACTCCTCCTTCTCCTCCGACGCCGCGTGCGCCAGCACCGCGTCGCGCAGCGACTCCAGCCTGTCCAGGAAGTCCGGGTCGTGCGGGTCGAGCCGCTCCAGCGAGGCCAGCGACTCCTTCGCCTCCTTCTCCTCGTCCAGGCGCCGCTCCACGACGGCGCCGCCCTTGTCGAGGTGCTTGCGCGCGTAGGGGTGGACGATCTCCTCCTCCGCCGTCTCGTGCACCGTGAGCGTGCGCACCAGGTGCTGGAACGCGTCCCGGCGGGCGCTGCCCTCGCTCCGGAACACCTCGTCGAACAGCTCGCGGATGCGTTCGTGCTGCTTGAGCAGCAGGGTCACCACATCGCCTTCGGTGTCGGCCACTTCGGGCCCTCCTCGGATGTGCGCTCGGGTACGGGCGGATGTGCAGGGCGCCGGAGTACCCGGGGCCCCGGGGCGGAAACGGCGCCGTGTCGACCGCACCCAGGGAGGGCGTGCCGACCGCGCCCAGGGAGACCGTGTCAACCGTGCCCAGGGAGGTCGTGCGGCCCGTGACCGACGGGTGGGGCCTGTGAAGGGTGCCGAGGGCAGGTGGACGGCGGGGGACCCCTGTGCGGTTTAATTGCGAGGTCTTCGCAAGAACGTTTGATCTTCAGAAGCTGGCAGGGGTGTGGACGCAATGACGGCCCGGACGGTACGGACGCTCACCGCGACGGGAACGGCGGCCGCGGTGCTCGCAGGAGCCGCGGCCTGTTCCGCACCGGGGGGCGAGGGCTCCGGCGGCGCGAGTACGGACTCCGTCACGGTGGGTGTCGCCCAGGAGCCGGAGACCCTGAGCCCGCTGCTCGGGTACGGCAAGGAAGGCAACTCGAAGATCTTCGACGGGCTGCTCAGACACGACGGCGACATGAAGCTGAAGCCCGCGCTCGCCACAGGACTCCCGAAGGTGAGCGGCGACGGGAAGACGTACACCTACAAGCTGCGCAAGGGCGTGAAGTTCAGCGACGGCAAGCCCTTCACGGCCAAGGACGTGGTCTTCACCTACGAGACCATCCTCGACAAGAAGACCAACAACGCCTCCAAGGGCGACTTCGACGCGCTGGACAGCGTGAAGGCCGAGGGCGACCACGAGGTCGTCTTCAAGCTCAAGTACCCCTACGCGCCCTTCGCCGAGCGCACCGTGCAGCCCATCGCCTCCAAGGCGGACGCGGGCGGCCAGAACCCCAACACCGGCTCCTACAACACCAAGCCGGTCGGCACGGGCCCGTACATCCTCACCTCCTGGCGCAAGGGCGAGAAGCTCAGCTTCAAGGCCAATCCGCACTACTGGGGCGGCGAGCCCTCGGTGAAGAAGTTCACCGTCGCGGTCATCGAGGACGACGACGTGCGCGCCACACGGCTGCGCTCCGGCGACCTGGACGGCGCGATCCTCCCGCCCAACCTGGCCAAGCCCTTCAAGGGCGACGACGCCAAGGAGACGCTGCACGCCAAGACCGCCGACTACCGCGCGGTCACACTGCCCCAGGACAACCCCGTCACCGGCGACAAGTCGGTGCGCCGCGCCCTCGACATGGCCGTGGACCGCGGCGCGATGGTCAAGTCCATCCTGAACGGCGCCGGGAAGCCCGCGTACGGGCCGCTGCCCACCGACAGCCCCTGGTTCCAGAAGGGCACGGAGCGGGCGCACGACCTGGCGGGCGCGAAGAGGCTGCTGGACGACGCGGGGTGGAAGACCGGCAAGGACGGGATCCGCGAGAAGGACGGCAGGCGCGCGAAGTTCACGCTCTGGTACTTCTCCGGCGACAAGCTGCGCCAGGACCACGCGCTGGCCTTCGCCTCGGACGCCAAGAAGGCCGGCATCGACGTCAAGGTGCAGGCGGGCAGCCGCGAGGTCATCCAGCCCAAGCTCAAGCACGACGCGATGCTCGCGGGCAACGGCTTCCCCGCTGACCCGGACTTCGACCTCTACCCGGCGCTGCACTCCTCGCAGGCCAGCGGCTGGAACAACATGTCGCACTACGACAACGCCGACGTCGACAAGGCGCTCGACGAGGGCCGCCGCAGCCGCGACAAGGGTGAGCGCAAGAAGGCGTACGGGAAGGTCCAGAAGGAGCTCAAGAAGGACCCGGCCTACGTCTTCCTGGACCACATCGACCACGTCTACGTGCTCAACAGCGGCTGGAAGGACCTGACCACCCAGGTCGAGCCGCACGACCACGGCATCGGCGCGGGCCCCTGGTGGAACGTGCAGGACTGGCAGCCCGCCAAGTGACACCCGCAGCACCGCCCGCGACACCACCCGCGCCACCCGGACCGGCCGCCGCCTCAGCGCCGCAGGCCGAAGAGCCCCCCACGGGAGCCGGGCCTGGCCGCCGATCCCGCTGGGGTCCGGCGGCCAGGCTGGCGGGCCGGCGGCTGCTGGCCGCCGTGCCCGTGCTGGCGGCCGTCACCTTCGGAGTGTTCGCCGTCGCCGCCGCCTCGCCCTTCGACCCGGTGCAGCAGTACGCGGGCTCGGCCGGGCTCAACGCGTCCCAGCACACGCTGGACCAGCTCCGGCAGAACCTGCACGTGGACGGCCCCTTCCCCGAGCGCTGGTGGCACTGGGTGCTCAACGCGCTCCAGGGCGACCTGGGGAACTCCACCGCGCTGCGCCAGCCCGTCGCCCAGGTCATCGGCGAACGCCTCGGCTGGTCGGTCCTGCTGTGCGCCGCGGGCTTCGGGCTCGCGGTGCTCGGCGGCACCGCGCTCGGCGTCGCGGCGGCGCGGCGCCAGGGCGGCTGGTTCGACCGCGCGGTCACCTCGGCCGCGTACACCCTGGAGGCGGCGCCCCCGTTCTGGCTCGGGCTGCTCGGGGTCTGGCTCTTCGCGCTGAAACTGGGCGTGCTGCCCGCCGGCGGGCTCACCGACACCGGCAGCGACGTGGTGACGGCCGGCGCCCTGCTGAGCCATCTCACGCTGCCCGCAGTGGTGTTGGCGGTCTCCCAGCTCCCGTGGTTCATCCTGTACGTACGCCAGGGCGTCGTCGACGCGCTGGAGGAGGACGCGGTACGGGGCGCACGCGCGCGGGGGCTGCGGGAGCGCACCGTGCTGCTCGGGCACGCGCTGCGCTCCGGGCTGCTCCCCGTGCTCACCCTCATCGGGTCGCGGGTGCCCGAACTGATCACCGGCGCGCTGCTGGTGGAGACCGTGTTCAGCTGGCCCGGCATCGCCTCGGCCACTGTGGAGGCAGCCACCTCGGTGGACTTCCCGCTGCTGGCCGCGCTCACGACCCTGGCCACGGCGGCCGTACTGCTCGGCAACCTGCTCTCCGACCTGCTGTACGGACTGGCCGACCCGCGCGTGTCCCTGGAGGAGATGTGACGGCACCGGGAGAGGTGACGACGCCGGCGGAGACCGCGCGGGAGCGCGCCGAAGAGGCGCATCGCGCGGAAGAACGCAAGGACCTGCCCGGCGGGCGGTCCGGGGAGTGGCGCTCGCGGGCAGGCGGGCGGAGCGGCGCCGGGGGGCGCCGCTCCGCCCGGGCACTGCGGCTGCGGGTCTCCGCCGCGCTGCTCGCCGTGATCGTGCTCGCGGTCGTCCTCGTACCGCTGCTGATGCCGCTGGACCAGCAGGCCGTCGACCTCGCCTCGAAGCTCAGGGCGCCGTCGGCGGCGCACCCGTTCGGCACCGACGACAACGGCCGCGACGTGCTGCTGCGCTGCGTGTACGGGCTGCGGGTCTCGCTGCTCGTGGGGGTGGTCGCCGCGCTGGTGGCCACGGTGATCGGCACCGCGGTCGGCGCCGCCGCGGGCGGTCTGGGCGGGCGCGCCGACCGGATCGTGATGCGGATCGTGGACGTCTTCTCCTCGGTGCCGCACCTGCTGCTGGGCATCTTCATCGTGGCGATGTTCCGCCCCGGGGTGTGGCCCGTGGTGATCTCGGTGGGCCTGACCCACTGGCTGTCCACCGCGCGGATCGTACGGGCCGAGGTGCTGTCCCTGCGGGCGCGGCCCTACATCGACGCGGCCGTCTCCGGCGGGGCCTCGCGCTGGCGGGTCGCGGTGCGGCACCTCGTACCCGGCGTGCTGCCGCAGGCCGGGATCGCGGCCGTGCTGATGGTGCCGCACGCCATCTGGCACGAGTCGGCGCTGTCCTTCCTCGGGCTCGGGCTGCCCACCCACCAGGCGAGCCTCGGCAACATGGTCCAGGACGCGCGCAGCACGCTGCTCGCGGGCGACTGGTGGCCCACGCTCTTCCCCGGCCTGTTCATCATCGTTCCCACGCTCGCCGTCGCCGGACTGGCCGGTGCGTGGCGTGAGCGGATCAATCCGCGCCGCCGATCGGAGCTGATGCTGTGACCACCGCAGATTCCGCAGACGCCGCGACCGGGAGGGCTTCCGGGGGCGCCGCGGCCGTGTCTGCCGCTCCGCTGCTGTCCGTGCGCGGGCTGTCGGTGCGCTTCCGCATGCGGGACGGCGCGCACATCGCCGCCGTCACCGACGTCTCCTTCGACCTCCCGCCGGGCGAGTGCCTTGCGCTGGTCGGCGAGAGCGGCTGCGGCAAGTCCGTGCTCGCGTCCGCGCTGCTGGGGCTGCTGCCCGGCAACGCGGAGGTCAGGGGCTCCGCGTCGATCTCCCCGGGGGACGAAGGCGACGGCGCGCGGGAGCCGCTGGACCTGCTGGCCGCCGACGAACCGACCCTCGCCCGCAGCGTACGGGGCCGCCGTGTCGGTCTCGTGCCGCAGAGCCCCGCCGCGCATCTGACGCCCGTGCGCACGGTGCGCTCCCAACTCCGCGAGACGGTACGGGAGCTGACCGGCGCCGCAGGGGCCGGGCTCGACCGGGCCACCTCGGCCGCCGCCGAGCGCGCCGCGTTCCCGGCCGACCACCTGGACCGGTATCCGCACGAGCTGTCGGGCGGTCTGGCACAGCGCGCCGCCACCGCGCTCGCCCTGGTCGGCGAGGCGCCGCTGCTGGTCGCCGACGAGCCCACCACGGGGCTCGACCGCGATCTGGTGGAGCGCACGGTGGACGAGCTGCGCGAACACGCGGGCGGCGGGCGCGGCCTGCTGATCATCACGCACGACCTCGCGGCGGCCGAGCGGATAGCCGACCGTGTGGCCGTCATGTACGCGGGGCGGATCGTCGAACTCGCGGGCGCGCCCGGCTTCTTCGGCGAGCCCGGGCCCCGGCATCCGTACGCGCGCGGCCTGCTGGAGGCGCTGCCCGACCGGTCCTTCCGGCCCATTCCCGGGATGCCGCCGGAGCTGGGCGCGCTGCCGGGCGGCTGCGCGTTCGCGCCGCGCTGCGAGCGCGCGGACGCGGCCTGCGCCGAGACGCCCGAACTGGCCGACGGCGCGGCCTGCCACCACCCGCTGGGCGCGCCGGTCGCCGCGCCGTCCCCGCACTCCGTCGAGCCGGCCCCGACCGGGGCGTCCGAGCCGTCTGGGGCAGCCGAGCCCGCCGATCCCACCGACCCCGTGGACTCCGCACATGCCTGAGCCCGTACTCGAACTGGCGGGCGTCACCGCCGGATACGACCGCCGCGACCCGGTGCTGCGCGAGGTCTCGCTGAGCGTGGCCGAGGGCGAGTCGGTGGGCCTGCTCGGCCCCTCGGGCTGCGGCAAGTCCACGCTCGCGCGGGTCGCGGCACTGCTGCTGCGCCCGTACGCGGGCACGGTACGCATCGGGGGCGAGGCGGCGCGCGGCTGGCGGCACCGGGCGCCGCGCGAGCAGCGCACCGCGGTGGGGCTGGTCTTCCAGCAGCCGCGCATGGCGGCCGACCCGCGGCTCACGCTGACCGACCTCATCGCCGAGCCGCTGCGCGCGACGCGGCGGCCCGCGGCGGAGATCCCGGAGCGGGTCGGCGAACTGGCCGAAACCGTGGGCCTCGGCGGCGATCTGCTGGGCCGTCGCCCGCACGAGGTGAGCGACGGCCAGCTGCAGCGCGCGTGCCTGGCGCGTGCGCTGGTGCTCAGGCCGCGGATGCTGGTGTGCGACGAGATGACGGCGATGCTGGACGCGTCCACGAGCGCGGCGCTGGTCGCAGCGGTGGAGTCCTACCGCGCCTCAACAGGAGCGTCCCTCCTGGCAGTGGGCCACGACCGCACCCTGCTGTCCCGCTGGTGCGGCCGCCTGACGGAGTACGCGAGTCTGTAGGCGCTCGGCGCGAGGCCCGGCGACGCCGTGTGGCACGCCCCGCTGCAACCGCCGACCGGTGCCGCTGCGGGCGCTTTCCGCTGCGGCGGAACATGGTGTGGTGCGGCCCATGCTGCCTTGCCCTCCGCGAGGGACACTGGAGGTATGAAGGGCCCGATCCGGGGGGTGCGGAGTGGGGGTGAGCCCGTCACTGCGCGGAGTGATCTGCGGTTGCGGTATGTGCTCGGGGTGATCTTCGTGCCGTTGTTCGCGCTCGGGACCCTGCTGCTCTGGTACTGGTCGGCGCGGGCGGGACCGCACACCGCGCCCAGCGACGGTTCACTGCGCGCCCTGGCCCTGATCTGCGCGGGGCTCACGGTGTTCGCCGCGGTCGACCTCGTCGTCGTGGTGCGCCGCATCAGGCGGGAGGCGCGGGGCGGTCACACCGAGACGCCCCGCCCCCGCAGGTAGGACACCGGGTCGATGTCGGAGCCGTAGCCGGGCCCCGTACGGATCTCGAAGTGCAGGTGCGGGCCCGTCACATTGCCGGTCGCGCCGGAGCGGCCGAGCCGGCGTCCGCCCTCCACCTGCTGCCCGGCCCGCACGCCGATTGCCGAAAGGTGCGCGTACTGGCTGTACTTGCCGTCCGCGTGCCGCAGCACCACCTGGTAGCCGTACGCGTCCGCCCAGCCGGCCGACACCACCTTGCCGGGGCCGACGGCCCGTACCGCGGTGCCGGTGGGCACGGCGAAGTCGATGCCCGTGTGATAGCCGGAGGACCAGCTTCCGCCCGGTACGCGATACCCCGTGCCGATCCCGGCGCCGTGCACGGGCGCGGTGAAGCCGGCCGCGCTCGCGGGCGCCTGCCGCGCCTTGGCCCCGGCGGACCGCGCCGGGTGCTCGGCCCGCTCACGCTTCTTCTCCGCCTTCGGCTGAGCCTGCGACTGATGCTTCGGCTTCGGCTCCGCCTTCGCCGGCTCGCCGCCGCCCTTCAGACGCAGCCGCTGACCGGGGACGATCAGGTCGGGGTCGCCGCCGATGACCGCGCGGTTGCGCGCGTACAGCCCGCGCCAGCCGCCGTCCACGTCCCGCGCCTCGGCGATCCCGGAGAGGCTGTCGCCGCCGACCACCTCGTACGTGGTGCGCTGCTTCGCGCGGTCGGCCGTGGCCCGCCGCGCCCGCTCGGCGCGCTCCTCCTGCTGCCGGGCCTGCTGCCGGACCCGCTGCCGGTCCTTCCGGTGCGCCTCCTGCCCGGTATCGGCCTTCCGCTCCCGCGCGGGCGCCGCCGCCGTACGGGGCTCCGCTGCCGTACGGGGTGCCGCCTCCGTACGCGAAAGCCCCGCTCGCGGCCCGCAGTTGGGCCAGGCGCGCGGGCCCTGCTCGCGCAGCACCTTCTCCGCGACGGCGATCTGCTCCGCGCGGGAGGCGAGGTCGGCGCGCGGCGCATAGGCCGTGCCGCCGAAGGCCCGCCAGGTGGAGTCGGTGAACTGGAGCCCGCCGAAGAACCCGTTCCCCGTGTTGATGTCCCATGTGCTGCCGCTCTCGCAGGCCGCGACCTTGCTCCAGGTGTCCTCCGGAGCGGCCTGCGCGAAGTGCACGCTGACCAGCGGAATGGCGATGCCCGCACCCCCGGCGGTGAGGCGCAGGGACACCCGGGCTAAGGAACCGGATTCATGGCGTCGGTGGCGGCCCCGTGCTGGCATGGCCCGTTCCTCCGTGGGTCGGCCGGCCCCGGCCCGGGTCGAGCGGAGGCGGCCGGAGACAGGCGAGCGGACTGAACAAGTGGTCCCAAGGTGCGGGGAGTTGCAGTCGAGCCCGCTCACGATAAGGGGACGGGAGAGAAGGTCACAAGAGAGCAAAGCGGGGTCGGCAGGACAAGCCTGGCGTCACACCTCGAAGCCGTTGTCCTTCGCGTGCCGGTGCACGGCCTTGTCCGCCATGGCCTCCTCCAGATACACCTCGCACACGAGCCGCCCGGTCCCGGTGAGGTCGTGCTCCAGCTCGTACAGGCTGAGTTCGCTGCCGTCGGCGAGCAGGAAGGCGTGCTCGTACACCGAGCACCACACGTGCCACTCGTGCACGAGCGCGTGCGGCCGTGGCACGTGCATGATCTCGTGCGCCTGCGCCGTGGACAGCCGCCGCAGCACGTCCTCTCCGGGCCGGTCGGCGTTCTCCGCGCGGCGCAGCAGCCTGCGCGCGTGGTCGGCCGAGCCGCGCTCCGAATAGCCGCGCTGCCGCGGGAGCCGCGCGGCCTGCGGGACCAGCCCGAACGGCTGGGCCCCCGGGCCGCCTCCCGCACCGGCGCTGCCGCCGGCCGCGCCGTCCCCGCGTCCCGGCACGCGCCGCTCGGCGCGGCGCAGTTCGTGCTCCCGTTCGTACACCTCGGACTGCAGACCGCCCGGCGCCCCGTCGTCGGCGAGGGCTCCGGGGCCCGCGTCGTAGCACAGCTCCCAGAGCAGTTCGCTGGTGCCGTCCCTGAGCAGGAAGACATGGCGGAAGCAGCCCCACCAGGGCCGCGGCGGATCGCCCGGCAGCGGGACGTGCCTGCCGTGATCGGGCGCCGCCTCGTGCAGGACGCTGAGCTCCAACCGCTCCAGCGTGGCGTCGCTGACATCGAACGGATTGCGGGAACGGGCCAGCAGGCTGTGCAGCGCCTGCACAGGGCTCAGCTCCGTCCCCTCACGTCCGTCGCGCATCGCGGATACCTCCCGGCTCACCTCAACCGACTGATCCCCGCGGTGGAACACGCTAGCGCCGCGGGCACGGCGCGCGGGGGCGATCGCCGGAAACTCCCGTGCCGGGGGCCGGAATTCGGCCGTCCGACCCGCCCCGCGAATGCCCCGGTTTGTGGATGACCCGCGCAGGAACGGGAACGACACAGTGGACGCGGACAACCGAGCGGTCCGGCCGCGCGCGGGGACGGGCCGAGGAGGGAGGTGCCGCCGTGACGACGGTGCCCGAGGGGTACGAGTCGTACTGGATGCTCTCCGCGGCGGCCGGACCCCGTCCGCCGCTCCCTCCGGGCAGCCGCAGCGAGGTGGACGCCGTGGTGGTGGGCGGCGGCATCGCGGGCCTCTCCACGGCCTGGGAGCTGGCGCGCGCGGGCAAGAGCGTGGCGGTGCTGGAGGCCGACCGGATCGCGGCGGGCGTCACGGGGCACACCACGGCGAAGGTGTCCGCGCTGCACGGCCTGATCTACTCCACGCTGCGGGACTCCACGCTGCGGGACGCGACGGGCGCCGAGGCGGCCCGGCTGTACGCGGAGTCCCAGCAGCAGGCGGTGCGCCACATCGCCGACGTGGCCGCCGAGTTGGGCGCCGAGTGCGAGCTGGAACGGGTGCCCGCGCACACCTTCGTGGAGTCGCCGTACCACGCCGACGAGGTCCGCGCCGAGGCCGAGGCGGCCGCCGAGGCGGGGCTGCCCGCCTCCTATGTGACCGACACGGGGCTGCCGTTCCGGGTGCAGGGCGCCGTGCGGGTGGAGGACCAGGCGCAGTTCCATCCGCGCAAGTACCTGCTGGCGCTGGCCGAGGACCTGGTGCGGCGTGGCGGCGTGATCCACGAGCGGACCCGCGTCACCGAGCTGGACGAGGGCGATCCGTGCCGGG
This sequence comes from Streptomyces odontomachicola, assembly GCF_039605595.1. Lineage (NCBI taxonomy): Bacteria > Bacillati > Actinomycetota > Actinomycetes > Kitasatosporales > Streptomycetaceae > Streptomyces > Streptomyces odontomachicola. Next base: position 25,121 of record NZ_JBCFOK010000008.1, on the reverse strand, counting down.
TCGTCACCGAGAACGGGGCCGAGGTGACCGCGCGGGACGTGGTGGTGGCCACCCACTACCCGGTGTTCGACCGCGCGCTGATGTTCTCCCGCCTGGAGCCGCGCAGGGAACTGGTGGTCTCCGCGCTGATCCCCGAGGACCAGGACCCGGGCGGCTGCTATCTGACGCCCGAGCGCCGCACCCGCTCGGTGCGCACCGCGCCCTACCCGTTCCGCGCGGGCGTGCGGCTGCTGATCGTGACCGGCGAGAAGTTCACACCGGGCACCACCGGGATCGGCTCGGTGGGCGCGCGCTACGAGCGGCTGGCGGCGTGGACGTACGAGCGCTGGCCCGACGCGCGCATGGTGCACCGGTGGGCCACCCAGGACAACGACACCACCGACCGGGTCCCGTACATCGGCCGCTTCCACCCCGCCTCGCACCACGCCTGGGTCGCGACCGGGTTCGGCGGCTGGGGGATGACCAGCGGGGTGCTCTCGGGACAGCTCCTCGCCGCGCACCTCACGGGCGCCGAACTGCCGCCGTGGGCGCGGCTGTACGACCCGATCAGGCTGAGCCCCCGCGAGGCGCCCGCGATGCTGCGCTTCCAGTCGGCTGTGGCCCGCCGCTTCGTGGGCGACAGGCTGCGCTCCTCGTACGTGGACTCGGTGGAGGAGATCGCGCCGGGGACGGGCGCGATCGTACGGATCGACGGGCGCCGCTGCGCGGTGCACCGCACACCCGAGGGCGAGGTGCGCGCGCTCTCCCCGCGCTGCACCCACCTGGGCTGCCTGGTGCGCTTCAACGACGAGGAGGGCGCGTGGGAGTGCCCCTGCCACGGCTCCCGCTTCGGCATAGAGGGCGAGGTGCTCCAGGGCCCCGCGACCCGTCCGCTGGAGCGGCGGCCCGAGGCGGAGGAGCAGCGCGAGGAGTGAGCGGGGCGCGGGGCCTCCTCGTCTCCGTCCTCGTCCCCGTCCGCGCGATTGGGCTTGTCGGGTGGTCCTCGGGCCCGCGGCTCACGATGAGGCCCGGCGGCACGGAGGCGCACGCCTAGCATCCGGAACGAATCGTTCTGCCGGAGGTGTCGCCCATGTCCGTGGTCCCCAGGTTCCCCGGAAGCCCGCGCTCCAGACCCCCGCGCTCCAGGCCCCCGCGCCCGCGCCGCGCGCTGCTCGCGGCCGCCGCCGGCGCCGCGCTGCTGTGCACCGCCGTGCCGGCCTGCTCGCCGGGCGGTGACCGGCCGGGCGACGAGCAGCGCGGGCCCGGGGACGGGAACGGCACCAACATCCTGATCACCGGCCTCGACCAGCGGCGCAACATGTCGGACGCGGAGAAGGACCGGCTCCATGTGAACGGCAAGGAGTGCAACTGCACGGACGTGATGATGCTCCTGCACTTCTCCGCCGACCGTAAGCGGATGAGTGCGGTGAGCATCCCGCGCGACTCGTACGTCCCGTTCGCGAAGCAGAAGGGCGCACCCGAGCGCGGGAAGATCAACGCGGCCTTCAAGCACGGCGGTCCGAAGCTGGCGGTGCGCACCGTGGAGAAGGTGACCGGGGTCCCGGTGCACGGCTACGCGGATGTCGACTTCCCGCGCTTCGTGAAGGCCGTGGACGAGGTGGGCGGTTCCCGGGTGTGCACGGCCCGGCCGCTGTGGGACGAGAACTCGGGGCTCGACCTGAAGGCGGGCGACCACAGGCTGGCCGGCAAGGAGTCGCTGCGGTACGTGCGGGCCAGGCACCTGTCCCCGCCCGGTGACCTGGGGCGCAACCGTCGCCAGCAGTACCTGGTCTCGGGCGTGCTCGCCTCCCTCGCGAGCGGCGCGACGGCCTCGGACCCGGACAGGCTGGCCCGTACGGTGCAGGCGGTGCGCAAGCACGTGCACACCGACCTGAGCACCGGCGAGATGGTCGGGCTCGCGCGGGGGATGCGGGGGCTGACGACGCGTCACATGGAGTTCGCGACGGTGCCGATGTCCGACTTCGACCTGCGGGTGCCCGGCTGGGGCTCGTCGCTGAAGTGGGACGACAAGAAGGCCGCCGCGCTCTTCGACGACCTGCGCAAGGACCGGTCGCTGACGGCGAATCCGCTGCACGGGCCGCCCCGCGGGGTGCACGCCGTCTCGCTGCCGCCCGCCACGATTCCGGTGCAGGTCGTGGGGGAGCGGGAGCGGGCGGCGAAGATCGAGAAGGGGCTGCGCGAGAACGGCTTCAAGGTGCTCCAGGGCCCGGTGCCCGCCTCGGCGCCCTCGGGCAAGTCCGGTACCCGCATCACCTACAACCCGGCGAACGAACCGCAGGCCCAGGCCGTCGCGACCGCGCTGCCCGACGCCGAGCTGCGCCTGGAGCCCGGGCATTCGACGTACGCGACGGTGTGGGCCGGCGGAAAGGGCACGCGGGTCCGGAAGGTCGTCGAGGACCGCAACGCCGTCGAGGGCGCGGCCGTCACCGGCGACAAGGTCGGCGGCTGCGGCGGGCAGGGCGCGCACACCGCGGGCTCCTAGGCCGTGCAGGACGCGGGGAGGGGCGCTCGTCGGCGGGCGCCCCTCCTCCTGCGTCCGGACCTCACAGCCAGTCGGGGTCGGTGTCCAGGGTCGTGGTGTCGAGGGAGTCGAGAAGGTCGAACTGCCGCCCGGTGCGGGGGAGTTCGTGCCGGAAGAAGTAGCGCGCGGCCTGCCGCTTGCCCTGCCGGAAGGCGTCCTCGCCGTCCCCCGCCGCCAGGAACTGGCCCAGCCAGATCCACGCCATCACCACATGCCCCGCCGCCTCCAGATACACCGAGGCGTTGGCCAGCGCCGTGCCCGGGTCGCCGCCCTCCCACAGCCGTGCGGTCGTGGAGGTCAGCCGCTCCGTGTACGCGCGCAGTCGAGCGGCCAGCTCGGCGGCCTCGCCCCCGGCGCGCTCGGCGGCCTCCGCGGTCTTCCCCAACTCGCCGGCCAGCGCGAGCAGTCCGGCGCCGCCGTCCATGACCGCCTTGCGGCCCAGGAGGTCCAGCGCCTGGATGCCGTGCGTCCCCTCGTGGATGGGGTTGAGCCGGTTGTCCCGGTAGTGCTGCTCCACGTCGTACTCGCGGGTGTAGCCGTAGCCGCCGTGCACCTGGATGGCCAGGCTGTTGGCCTCCAGGCACCACTGCGAGGGCCAGCTCTTGGCGATCGGGGTGAGCACGTCCAGGAGCAGCCGCGCCCGGTCGCGCTCCTCCGCGCTCTCCGCGGTGTGCTGCTCGTCCACGAGCTTCGAGCAGTACAGCAGGAGCGCCAGCGCGCCCTCCACGTACGACTTCTGGGCCAGCAGCATCCGGCGTACGTCGGCGTGCTCGGCGATCGGGACCTGCGGCGACGCGGGGTCCTTGGCGGTGACCGGGCGGCCCTGCGGGCGCTGGCGCGCGTAGTCCAGCGACTTGAGGTAGCCGGTGTAGCCGAGGGCCATGGCGCCCGCGCCGACGCCGATGCGGGCGCCGTTCATCATGTGGAACATGTACGCCAGCCCGCGGTGCGGCTCGCCCACCAGATAGCCGACGGCCCCTGCCTCGCCGCCCGGCAGGTGCTGGCCCTCGCCGAAGTTGAGCAGCGCGTTGGTGGTGCCGCGGTAGCCCATCTTGTGGTTGAGGCCGGCGGGGACCACGTCGTTGCGGTCGCCCAGTGAACCGTCGGCGTTCACCAGGTACTTGGGCACGATGAAGAGCGAGAGGCCCTTCACGCCGGGAGGACCGCCGGGGATCTTGGCGAGGACGAGATGGACGATGTTCTCGGACAGCTCGTGGTCGCCGCCGGAGATCCACATCTTGCTGCCGAACAGCCGGTACGCGCCGTCCCCGCCGGGCTCGGCGCGGGTGGCCACATCCGCCAGCGACGAGCCCGCCTGCGGCTCGGACAGGCACATGGTGCCGAAGAAGCGCCCCTCCAGCATGGGCCGCACGAAGGTGTCGATCTGCTCCCGCGATCCGTGCGCGCACAGCAGCCGCGCGTTCCCCAGCGTGAGGAAGGGGTAAGCGGAGGTCCCCGTGTTCGCCGCCTGGAAGTACGCGAAGCAGGCGGTGGCCACGGTCTGCGGGAGCTGCGCGCCGCCGTACTCGGCGTCCAGCGAGGCGCTGAGCAGATCCGACTTGGCGAAGGCCTCCAGGGCCTCGCGCACCTCGGGGTGGGTGTGCACCCGCTGCCCGTCGAAGGTGGGCTCCTCCTGGTCGTTGCGCTTGTTGTGCGGGGCGAAGTGCCGCTCGGCGATCTGCTCGCCGAGGTCCAGCACCGCGTCCACGGTCTCCCGCGAGTGCTCGGCGAACCGGGGCCGCGCGAGCAGCTCCCCGAGGCCCAGCCAGTCGTGCAGGAGGAAGTCGAGGTCGCGGCGGGAGAGGAGGAGGGAGGACGAGGAGGACGCAGGCATGGGTGATCCGATCCCGGTCGACGGCGGCGTGGGCGCGTGGGCTAAGCGCTTGCTTATAGTCGGCGCGCGGGTACGGGGATGTCAACGCCCCTCCTGCGCGAGACGCCGCGCACGCGCTGCGCGCCCCCGCCCGCGTGCTGCGCGAGCCCCCGCCTACGTGCCCGTCGGGCTCAGCGCCGTCGGCGCCGTCGCCTCCGCCTCGCCGCCCGCCGCGCGGCGCAACTGCTGCGCGCGCAGCACCAGTTCCAGCTCGAAGAGGGTCTCGGGGTCCTGCAAGCGGTCGCCCAGCAGCTCGTCGAGCTGGCGCAGCCGGTAGCGCACCGTCTGCGGGTGCACCGCGAGGCGCTTGGCCACCTCGATCGTGTTGTGGCCGCAGCGCAGCCACGCGAGCAGGGTCTCCGCGAGCCGGTAGCGGTGCGGCGCGCGCACCTGCTCCAGGGGCGCCATGTGCCGCTCGGCCAGCGCGTCGAGCAGCGCCTCGTCGCGGAAGAGCAGCAGCGTGGAGAGGTGGTCCTCGCAGCGGATCACGTCCCGCCGGGGGATCACCCCGCGCTGCGCCAGGTCCAGCGCCTCGGCGGCCAGGCGCTCGGAACGGCACCCGTCGGCCACCTCCACCGTCGGCCCGATCACGGCGCGCTGCCCGCGCAGCGCGAGGGAGATGGCCCGCGCCCGCCCAGGCCCGTCCGGATCGGGCACCACCATGATCACGGGGCGCCTGTCGGTGCGGACCAGCACCTCGGGCGGGGTGATGGGCCGCTCGGGCTCCGCGCCGCCCTCCTGCGCGGGGGCGTCCACCAGCACGACGGCCACGCGGCGCGGGACCGTCCACTGCGCGGCGCGCGCCAGGTCGCAGATCGCCTCCCAGGACGCGGGAGGGTCGGCTGTCAGCAGGTCGAGCAACCGCTCGCGGCGGCGCTGGAGCTCACCGGCCGCGCGCAGCCTGGCCTCGGTGTACCCCGCGGCCGTCGCCTCGATGATCTCGTCGAGGTGCACGAGCATCGCCTCGCCCAGCGAGACCAGCACGGAGCGCGGCAGCAGGTCCTCGTCGGCGAGGCTGTTGATGCGCCGCCAGGCGATCCGCGCGCCCGTCCGCATCGCCTGCTGGAACGCGTCCAGGCTGCGCCCCTCGTTGGCCTCGCCGCGGCCGATCCCGTGGTAGGTCTGGGCCACCGTCTCCCAGCCCTCCTGGGGTCTGGCCATCCGGTCGAGCAGCAGGCCCAGTGCCTGTTCCGCGCCGGTGCGCAGGGTCCGCATATAGGTGTCGTCCTGCGGCCGCGCGTACTCGGGAATGCCCTGCTGGATCTCCGTCACCACGTCCTCGACCAGCTCCTCCAGGTAGGGACGGAGCCTGTCGGGCAGGTCAGGAGGGAAGTCGGTGAAGGGGTCGTAGGGGAGATGCGTGCTGGTCACCGGCGCTGACGCTCCTTCCGGCGTGGGGGAGCTGGAGTGCGTTGCCTGTCCCGTGCTGCGGGGGAAGATACCGGCGCGCGACCGCGGTTTCCCCTGCATTACCAACGAGTTAAGTTCTGCCCGCTTATCAGTTCCGTACAGTCCCGCGCCCGCCCCCTGTCCGCCCGGGACAAGACGCGGAGCGCCCCGTCCAGCACGGTCGTACGGACGGCTGGACCCAGCGCGCGGAGGCGGGGCGAGGACGGGTGCGGACACCGGGAACGGAGCAGCGTACGGGCAGGGGGCCGGAGTTCACGGCGCCCGACGTCCCCCTCACCGCGCTGCTCGACGACGCGGCGGCCCGCCACCCGTACCGCACCGCGCTGGTCTGCTCGGGCCGCCGCACCCGCTACCGCGCCCTGCGCCGGGCCTCCGCCCGGTTCGCGGCCGGGCTGTGCGCGCTGGGGGTGCGGCGCGGCGAACGCGTCGCGCTGGTCCTGCCCAACTGCCCGCAGTTCGCCGTGGCGTTGTACGGGACGCTGCGGGCCGGAGCCGTCGCGGTGCCGGTCGACGCGGGCCGTACGGGGCACGCCCTCCGGCACCGGCTGGCCGGATCGGGCGCCACCGTCGCCGTGGTGCACGACGGCGGCTATCCGGCCGTCGCCGCCGTGCGCGGGCACACCGCGCTCCGGCACGTGATCACCGTACGGCTGCACGACGCGCTGCCCAGGTGGCGCCGACTGGCCCTGCGTGCCCCGCTGTCCCGCGCCCGTGCGGTGCGGGCCCGCCTCGACCCGGGGCTCCCCGCGGACGCCGACGCGCTGCCGTACCGGCGGCTGCTGTCGGCCGCGCCGCCCCGCAGGGCGCCGCGCGGCCGCGTCGATCCCCGCACCGCCGCGCTGCTCCAGTACACCGCCGGCACCACGGGCACCCCCAGGGCCGTCGTGCTCAGCCACCGCAGTCTGGTCGCCAACGCGCACCAGGTGCGCGCCTGGTGGCCGGGGCTGCGGGAGGGCCGCGCGACCGTCCTCAGCGCGCTGCCGCCGACCCGCCCCTACGGGCTCACCCTGGGCCTCAACGCGGGGCTGCTGTCCGGGGCCCGCACCGTGCTGCTGCCGGACGGCGACCCCGGCGCGCTGCTGCGCGCCGCGCGCCGCTGGCGGCCCACGCTGCTGCCCGGAGTGCCCGCGCTCTACGAGGAGTTGCTGACCCGCGCGCCCGAGGAGCTGGAGGCGCTGGGCACCCTGCGCTGCTGTCCCTCGGGTGCAGGACCGCTGCCCCCGGAGACCGCCGACCGCTTCCGCGCGGCGACAGGACTGACGCCCGTCGAGGGGTACGGGCTGACCGAGGCCGCTCCCGTGGTGCTCGCCAACCCACCGAACGCCGACGCGCGTTCCGGCACGGCCGGCCTGCCGCTGCCCGGGACCGAGGTGCGGATCGTGGACGAGTACGACCCCTCACGCGTCCTCGCCCCGGGAGAGGCCGGCGAACTCGCGGTGCGCGGCCCCCAGGTGTGCGACGGCTACTGGCGTGATCCGGCCGCCACCGCGCGGGTGCTGCGCGAGGGGTGGCTGCTGACGGGGGATCTGTGCGTGCGGGGGCCCGACGGCTATGTGACGGTGCTCGGGCGCGTACGGCAGGCGCAGCACGCGCAGCGGGCGGGTCGGGCGCAGCAGAGGCGGGAGCCCCGCGAGGGGACTCCCGCCATTCCGTCGTCCGCCGGTGTCACTTCCCGTACTGGGAGGTCAGCTTCGCCTTCTCCGCCTCCGCCTCGTCCCTGACGACGTCCACCACGTGCTGGTTGAGGCGCTGGTCCTCGACGTGCCTGACCAGGCCGTCCAGTTGGGCGGTCGCCTCCTCCAGGTCGCCCTGCTTCGCCTGGGCGCGGGCCAGCCGCCTGGTCACCATGTTCAGCGTGACGTTGTCCACGCCCACGCCCTGCTTGGACGCCTCGACGACCGGCTTGAGCTGCAGGATGCTCTCCTTCGTGTCGGCCGGACGGACCGAGAGCGCGTCCTTCTCGGGGGTCAGGCTCTTGAACTCGTGCTCGGCGTTGAGGCCGCGCACCATGCGCGCGAACACCGCGAACGGGTGCTTGCCGTGCTGGTCGATGACCTGCTGGAGCGCGTCGTTGCCGGACTTCAGGTGCGGCGAGTCAGAACCCAGCAGCGCGAACAGCTTGCCCTGCTCCTCGCCCATCATCAGCTCGGCGAGCTGCTCCTCGGAGCGTCCCGCCGGGTGCCGCACCGTGGTGCGCATGATCGGCGAGACCACCCGCGAGCCGTCCGACGCCAGATACATGGCGCGCATCTCGTACGTCCCCGGCTGCTGGAAGTAGTGCCCGTCCCTGCCGTACCCGATGTACGCGCTGGTGTAGATCGCGGGCCTGCCGCGGTCCAGGCGCACCGTGCGGGACTCGTCCACGCAGCGGCGCAGCAGCGGCCTGAACACCACCGTGCGGCCCGAGGGCTGCCTGATGGCGATGCTCACCAGGTCGTTGTGCGGGTGCAGATAGCGGTGCGCCTCGATGCCGCGCACGTCCGTGGTCTCCAGCTTGAGCTCCACCACGGCCGGCTCGCCGTACTCGTACGCGCGCTTGCCGCGGAGTTCGAGCCGCAGGCCCGACCTGTCGACGACCGGCTCGTCGAACTGCTCGGCGTCGACGTCCTGGGCGCCCCTGCCGAAGGCGTTGGCCCCCATGATCACGTTCTTGTAGAAGCCGTGCCGCAGGTGCGCCAGCTCGTTGTTGGTGAACTGGAACGGGAAGTTGGCCCAGTACGCCGTCTCGCCCGAGGGCGCGCCGCCGCCCGGGTTGTAGTTCTGCGGGTAGTTCATCCACGACAGGTCGCCGAAGCCCATGTTGGGGCCGAGCGGTGCCGGGGGAGTGGCCAGGTTCTTCTGCCAGGAGTGCAGCAGGTTGAAGGAGTGGCCGAGTTCGTGCACGTAGGTGCGGAGCGCGGCGCGCTGCGACACGGGGTCGGCGCCGCCGATCAGGTCGTAGAAGACCGCGCAGCCCTGCCGCTGGTACGCGTCGCTGGCGTCGAACATGATGCCGCGCACCCCGGACAGGCCCTCGTACTTGCTGGCCACCAGCAGCCAGACCTTCCACTGCGGAATGTTCTTCCACAGGCTGAAGTTGGTCTCCATCGCGGCGTGCAGCTCGCCGTCCGTCCAGCCGTTGGGGCTGTCGGCCAGGACGTTGGCCGCGCCGGACACCTGCAGCTCGATGCCGGTCTCCGCGTAGGCGCGCGGCACCGTGAGCACCCGCGCCGTCGATCCGGGCGGCTGCGGCAGCGACCCGGTGTTGTAGGACACGAAGGGCACCTTGCCGGTCACCGAGTCCTGCTCCCAGGTCACCGTGCGGAAGTACGCCGATGTGAAGGGGCACAGATAGCTGGCGCCCTTCTCGGTCGCCGACTTGTAGAAGGTCAGGGTCGCGGCCGGGCGCGGCTGGGTGGTGACCGCGCGCGGGATCACGACCTCGACGATCGGATAGCTCGCCGTCCAGGTGAAGCTGCCGGTGCCGCGGATCACCGTGACGGTCGCGGTCTGGGTGACCGTCACCGAGTTCACCACGAAGGACCCGTAGTAGCTCTGGGTGCCGCCGCTGATGGCGAAGAAGTCGCCGCTGAGCCTGCGCAGCGGGCGGTAGCCGTCGATGTCGACGCGGAGTTCGAGCTGGTAGCCGGTGGTACCGCCGCTGCGGTAACGGCCGTAGGTGAAGTGGTACGCGACCGACTGCTCGGCCTCCGTGCGCAGCGCGTGCTCGGACCCGGGCACGGTCTGTACGCCGCCGTTCTGTGCCACCCCCGCTTCCTCGGGGCCCCCGGCCTGCTGCGTCTGCTGCGCGGTGTGCTGCGCGGGAAGCGTCGTGCCGGGCGCCTCGGCGGCGGCCTCGGCCCGTTCGGTGCCGGTCAGCGGGGCCTCGGTGCTCTCGCCCGGGCCCGAGGTGGGGTCTTCGATGGCTGACGACATGGTGGGATGTCCTCTGCTCGCCGAACGCGTGTTGAGGGGGCGGCGGCCGCTCCGTCGCGTGCGCGCCGCCGGCACCTGACCGGCCAGGAGGACTCCGAGAGCTTTCCTCGGTTCGGAACCTCGCAGCGACGGACCGCCCTGTCAATGCGAACTTGCACAGATTTTTCCCATTGCGGCGGACCAGTGGGCGTACGGACGGCCCACGCTCGATTCTGTTCAGGTCCGCTCAGGTCCCGGGCAACGCGCGGCAGTTCAGGGCAGCATCCACGCCAGCGCATGTGCCTGGAGGAACACCAGGACGCAGACCGCCAGCAACAGCAGGGCGCTCCAGCGCAGCACCGCGCGGAACAGTTCCGCCTCGCGGCCCAGCATGCCGACCGCCGTCGCCGCGATGGTGAGGTTCTGCGGGCTGACCATCTTGCCGACCACGCCGCCCGAGGTGTTCGCCGCGACCATCAGCGTCGGGTCGAGGCCCGCCTTGCCGGCCGCCGCCTGCTGGAGCGTCGCGAACAGCGCGTTCGCCGAGGTGTCCGAGCCGGTCACCGCCGTGCCCAGCCACCCCAGGATCGGCGAGAGGAAGGCGAAGGCCGTGCCCGTACCGGCGATCCAGGTGCCGATGGTGATCGTCTGCCCCGACAGGTTCATCACGTACGCGAGCGCCAGCACCGAGGCGACGGTGAGCAGCGCCCACCGCAACTGCACGACCGTGCCCCCGAATTCGCGTACCGCCGCACCGGGCCGCACCCGGTAGACCACGGCCACCAGCAGCCCGCAGATCAGCAGCAGCGACCCGGGCGTGGACAGCCACGGGAACGCGTACACCGCGCTGCTCGCCTTCTCGCCCTCGGCGGTCAGCACCTGCCCGTACAGCCCCGGCCAGTGCACCTCGACGTCCGTGCCCTCCAGGAACTCCTTGACCGGCGTCCACAGCTTCGCGACCGCGAAGACCGCGATGATGATCAGGTACGGGACGAAGGCCATCAGCACGCTGGAGCGCCCACTGCGCGCGGGGCCCACGGGGGCCGCAGGGGGCTCGGAGGGGGCCGCGCCGGAGTTCTCCCCGGGGGCTTCTGCCTGCGCCTCCCGCAGCGCCGCCCGTACCCGCTCGCCCTCGCGCGGCTGCCACACCCGCAGGAACAGCACCACGGCCGCGAGCCCGGCCAACGACGCGATGATGTCGGTGAGTTCGACCGACACGTAATTCGCGCTCACGAACTGCGCCACCGCGAACGCGGCCCCGCAGACCAGCGCGACCGGCCAGGTCTGGCGGATCCCGCGCACCCCGTCCACCAGCGCGACCAGCAGCAGCGGGACGAACAGCGCGAGCAGCGGCGTCTGCCGCCCCACGACGGCCCCGATGTCCTCGTACGAGATCCCCGTGAGGCTCCCCGCGGTGATGATCGGCGTGCCGATCGCGCCGAACGCGACCGGCGCGGTGTTCGCCACCAGCACCGTCACCGCTGCCCGCACGGGTGTGAAGCCCAGCGCCGTGAGCATCACGCCGGTGATCGCGACCGGCGCGCCGAACCCGGCCAGCGCCTCCAGCAGCGCGCCGAAGCAGAACGCGATGATCAGCGCCTGCACCCGCGGATCGTCGCTGACCAGCCCGAACGCGCGCCGAAGATCCTCGAACCTGCCGCTGGCCACGGTGAGCCGGTACACCCACAGCGCGGCCAGCACGATCCACATGATCGGGAACAGTCCGAAGGCCGCGCCCTCGGTGCCCGCCAGCAGCGCGAGCCCGGGCGGCATCCCGTACGCCGTCACCGCCACCACCAGCGCCACGCCCAGCGAGACGAGCCCGGCCCAGTGCGCCTTCCACCGCAGCCCGCCGAGCAGGACGAAGAGGGTCAGCAGGGGCAGCGCGGCGACCAGGGACGAGACGCCGAGGCTGTCGGCGACGGGGGAGAGGTCAGGCTGGTACATGACGGCTCAGTATGATCAACCCCCGCGGCCCCGGGAAGAGTTGTGCAGCACTCAAGCACCGGCCGTACCAGCGGTCGCACCACCGGACCCGCCGGCGCCGCGCTCAGGGCTTGCGCGCCACTCCCGCGTAGTACGGGATCGAGGCGCTGTCCGGCAGCCCGGCCTCCGGGCGCCACCGCTGCGGCGGCACCACGCCCGGCTCGACCATCTCCAGGCCCTCGAAGAACCGCTCCACCTCGGCCCTGTTGCGCGGCGAGAGCGGGCTGCCGCCCTTCGCGTAGGTCTCCTTGACGTTCTCCGCGTCCTTCTCCTGCTCCTGCCCCGTGAAGTCCGAGGTCGCGTGCGAGAGCACCAGATAGCTCCCGCGCGGCAGCACCCCGAGCAGCTCCCGCACGATCCCGTACGGATCACGCGCGTCGGAGACGAAGTGGAACAGCGCGTTCACCGTGAGCGCCACCGGCTCGTCCAGGTCGAGGGTGCCGCGCAGCTCGGCCGCCCCCAGCACCGTGGAGGGCTCCAGCACGTCGCCCTGCACATAGGCCGTCCTGCCCTCGGGCGTGCTGTGCAGCAGGGCCTGCGCGTACTGGAGCACGATCGGGTCGTTGTCGCTGTAGACCACCCGGCACTCGGGGGCCACGGCCTGCGCGACCTGGTGCAGGTTGGGCTCGGTCGGGATGCCCGAGCCGATGTCCAGGAACTGCCGCACCCCGGCCTCGGCCGTCAGCCAGCGGGTCGCCCTGATCATGAAGTCCCGGTTCGCGCGCGCCGCCCTGCGGGCCACCGGCATCGCGGCGATCACCGCCTCGGCCGCCTGCGCGTCCACCTCGTAGTGCGTCTTGCCGCCGAGGTAGTAGTCGTACATCCGCGCCGAGTGCGGCCTGCTGGTGTCGATCCGCCTGGTGCCGGTGCGCGGTTCCCCGCCGCCTGCGGCCATCGCCTTCTCCCCTCCGGGCCCGCGCGGCGCTCCCCGCGCCGCACGCCTGCTCCTCGCGCCGTGTTCGCGCTCCTCGTGGTACCCCGTTGCCGGGCCGCCCGGTCGCGCCGGGCCGCCCGTCCCCGGGGCCGGTTCTCCCCGCCGGCCCCGGGCGCCCGCGGCTCACGCCAGCAGGAAGTCCGCCTCTCCGCGCTTGGCCCCGCGGATGAAGGTGTCGATCTCGTGCGGTGCGTAGATCAGCGCCGGGCCGTCCGGATCGGTGGACTGCCGCAGCGCGACCCGCCCGTCCGCGAGCCGCAGCACCTCCACGCAGCTGCCCCCGTTGGGGCCGCTCCACGGCTTGCTCCAGCCCTCGGCGCCCAGCTCGCGCGCGGGCATGCCGTTGTATATCCGGCCGGACCCGCCGGCGGGCCGCCCCTTGTGCTGGTCGAGCTGCTCCATGTGTTCAGAACTCCTTGCGGATCTCACCGAGGAAGGCCTCGGTGCGTTGTGCCGGTTCTGCCTGCGTGCCCATCCGGTCCAGGACCTCCAGGTACGCGGCGGTGTCCGGACGCTCGTCGAGATAGACGGCGCCGGTCAGACTCTCCGCGTAGACGATGTCCGGAAGCTCCGGTATGTCGAAGCGGAAGAGCTGGAACGGCCCGAACATGCCGGGGTGCGGCCCGGCGCTGAACGGGATGATCTGCAAGGTCACATGGGGCTGCGCCGCGGCCTCGACGAGCGAGTCGATCTGGCCGCGCATCACCTCGGGGTCACCGACGTTGCGGCGCAGCACCTGCTCGTCCAGCACGGCCCACAGCTTCGGCGGCTCGGGGCGCTCCAGCAGCGACTGGCGCTCCATCCGCAGCGCGACCCGGCGGTCCAGCTCACGCTCGCTGGCGTTGGGGAAGCCGGTGCGCAGCAGGGCACGCGCGTAGTCGTCGGTCTGCAGGAGCCCGGGCACGCAGTGCGGCTCGTAGGCCCGGATCAGGCTGGCCTCGCCCTCCAGGCTCACGTAGAGGCTGAACCACGCCGGCAGCACGTCGCGGAAGTTGTGCCACCAGCCGGGCCGGTTCGCCTCCTCGACCAGGGCGAGGAACGCCTCGGTCTCCGGGTCGGGCACCCCGTACTCGCGCAGCAGCTTCTCCACGTACGGCGGCTTGAGGCCGACCTCGGCCTTCTCCATGCGACGCACCGTGGTGGTGTTCACGCTCAGTGCACGCGCGGCGTCGGTGAAGGAACACCCGGCCTTCTCGCGCAGCTCCCTGAGCCGGAGACCGAGGACCATCTGTCCCACGGTCGGCGCGCTCCGGCTCTCCGGCACGGTGTCCCTCCTCGACTGGTGTCCTCCGGCAAGCAGTGTGCCATGCACGTAGTGTGGCGGCCAGAGTGGTCCTGCGATTCTGCGAATTGCAGAACTCCCCTTGCCTTGTGTGATCTGCGAGCGCATAGTGAGGGCCGTGACTCAGTTCTCGTCGTCCTCGCAGACCGACCCGGCCTCAGAACGCGGCGTGCGCCGCGAGGACTTCGAGCTGCCCGCAAGCGCCGCCGCGGTCTCCCAGGCACGCGAGCGGGTGTACGGACAGCTCAAGCGCTGGAATCTCCCCGAAGACCTCGGCCACTCCGCCCAGTTGGTGATATCGGAGTTCTTCACCAACGCCGTGGTGCACACCGAGAGCGAGCAGGTCCGCTGCCGCCTCCGCGCCCAGGACGGGCGCCTGCGCATAGAGGTCACCGACGAGGGCAGCGAGGGCGAGGTCGCCGCGCGCCACGCGGACGAGGAGTCACTGAACGGTCGCGGACTGCATCTGGTGAGCGCCGTCGCCGAGAAGTGGGGCGTGCTGAACGGCACGGGCCCGCTGGGCCGCGTCGTCTGGGCCGAGCTGCGCGGCTAGCCCGCGCCCGCCCCGTACCTCCGGATCCCGCACCTCCCGATCCCGTACCCCCGAATCCCTTGCCTCTGGGACTCCGCCGTCCCTCCCGCCCTCCCCGGCGAGGATTTCCCCTGGGGAAAAGGCAGTTGGCGTGGTGTCGTGGTCACTCCGCGTGCGATGCTGCGGAGCGGCGGGACCAAGCGCGTCGAGACGGTGAGGCACGGATGCGGGACGACCGGGAGAACCGGCAGGGCGACGGCGCCGGGGTGGACACCAACACCCCGAGCGTGGCCCGGATGTACGACTTCTACCTCGGGGGCAAGGACAACTACGAGGTGGACAGGCTCGCGGTCGGCGAGCTGGACAAGGTGGTCCCCAGCACCAGGCCGCTGGCCGTCAACAACCGCAGGTTCCTGCAGCGGGTGGTCAAGGTGCTCGCGGAGGACTACGGCGTGCGGCAGTTCCTCGACCACGGCTCCGGGCTGCCGACCCAGGACAACGTGCACCAGGTGGCGCAGCGGGTGGACCCCGGCGCGCGGGCCGTCTACGTGGACAACGACCCGATCGTGCTGGCGCACGGCCGCGCGCTGCTCCAGGAGAACGAGAACACCGCGGTCATCCAGGCGGACATGCGGGACACCGAGGGGATCTTCGAGCACCCCGAGGTGAGGCGGCTGATCGACCTCTCGCAGCCCGTGGGCGTGCTGTTCGTGTCGGTGATGCACTGCCTGCCCGACGCCTCGCCGCTCGGCGGTCCGGCCGACGTGATCCGGCGGGTCCTGGAGAGGGTGCCCTCCGGCAGCTTCCTGGTGATCAACCAGCTGGTCAGCGACCAGAAGGAGACCCGGGACTTCGTCACGGACTTCATGGACCAGTCCACGCACGGCAATTGGGGCCGGGTCCGCGAGGAGTTCGAGGTGGCGCGCTATTTCGAGGGTCTGGAGCTCCTGGAGCCCGGCCTCGGCGAGATCAACGGCTGGCGCCCGGACGGCACCCTGGGCCCGCGCCAGCAGACCACCGAGTGGTGGGAGTTCGGCGGGGTGGCCCGCAAGCCGTGAGCGGCTGAAAGCCTTGGACGGGTGCGCACTGTGACCGCCCGCAAGTCGTGACCGTCTGTCGGTCCTCAGTGGCTCAGGCGGTCCTCAGTCGTCGGGGAGCAGCGACTTGAGGATCGCCGGCGTCTTCTCCGGCGGCTCGGCCGTGGCGCACAGGCGGTCCATCACGACCACGTAGTGCTCGACCTCGTCGCGCTTGTCCAGATAGAGCGAGCTGGTGAGCTGCTCCAGATAGACCACGTCGGGCAGGTCCTGCTCCTGGAAGCGCAGCAGCGTCACCGGGCTCACCGCGCCGAGACCGCCGATCTCGAACGGGGCGATCTGGATGGTGACGTTGGGCTTCTCCGCCATCTCCAGCAGGTGCTCGATCTGCGCCCGCATCACCGTGGTCGAGCCCAGCGGCCTGCGCAGCGCCGCCTCGTCCACCACGGCCCACAGCTTCGGCGCCGTCGGAGTGGTCAGCATCTTCTGCCGCGCCATGCGCAGGCCGACCCGCCGCTCCACCTCCTTCACCGAGGCGTGCGGGGTGCCGAGCTGCACGACGGCGCGTGCGTAGTCGGGTGTCTGCAACAGGCCGGGGACGAGCTGGACTTCGTACGTCCTGATGACCCAGGCCGCCTCCTCCAGGCCGATCAGGCGGTCGAAGGAGGGTGCCAGCACATCGCTGTACTGCTGCCACCAGCCGGGGGAGCCGGCCTCGCGGCACAGCGTCAGATAGGACTCGCGCTGCTCCTCGTCCAGTACGCCGTACAGCGTGAGGAGGTCGGCGACGTCGCGCTCCTTGCAGCCGACACGGCCCAGCTCCAGGCGGCTGATCTTCGCGTGCGAGCCGCGGATCGCGTCGCCTGCGGCTTCCCGGGAGATGCCGCACGCTTCGCGCAGCCGTCGCAGTTGGGTGCCGAGCACGATGCGCAGGACGGTCGGGCCGCCCCGCGGGTGATCGAGAATGCGCCGTACCGACGAGCCGTGCTGTGGCTGTGCTGACATCGGGTCTGCCCTTACTCCCCTGAGTAGCCGGTCGGGCGCTCAGTGTCCCACTGGATGCCGCGGTCGTACAGCCATGCAGGCTGCACATACCGGTGCCATGTGCCACGGCAACCTGCGCCGCACCACCCGTAGTTGACATACGCGCACGCCGGAGCGGCCGGGCGGCGGATTCGGGCGTTCCGCCGCCCGGTCCGCCGCGGCCGACAGGACGCTCACTCCTGGCGGGCCACCAGGTCGTCGAACTCGCCGTCCTTGGCGCCCTGGACGAAGGCGGCCATCTCCGCCGCGGTGTAGACGAGCGCGGGGCCCGAGGGGAACCGGGAGTTGCGCATCGCCACGTCGCCGCCGGGCAGGCCCGCCACCTCGACGCAGTTCTCGTTGAAGCTGCGCGTGCTCTTGCGCCAGGTGACGTCGCGCAGTCGGGTGGCCTCCACGCCGTTCTCGATGTGCATATGCCTCTCCTCGCTCCGGTCCCTCGCTGGGGCGCCAACTCCGGGGCCAGACGGGGGTGTTCCGGCCCACTGCACGTCACCATCTCACGGCGGAGCGTTCTTACGGATGCAATTGCAGATGTGCTTGCATCCGTAAGAACGGTTCCGCGAGAATGACCCCCGACCGGAACCCACGGCCGCAACTCACCAGCGAGACACCGGAGTAGGCGATCCAACCTCTCTCGCATCCTGGAGTCCCCGTGACCGCACAAGGCGCCGAACGTCCGCCCCTGCCGGAGTCCTGGTCGGAGTCCTGGTCAGAGCCCCGCGCCGAGTCCCTGCCGGAGCCCGACGACGGTCAGCTCGGCTCCGACTGCGACGACCCGTTCACCCGGCTTCTCCTGCTGCTGGAGATAGCGAAGGAGCCCGCATGGCTCCGCGACCTCTCCCGCCCGCCCGCATAGCGAGCGCGCGCGGACGGCGCGGAGCAGCCCCGCCGCGTACGGGACCCGCTGTGCGCCGCGGGGGTGTGCGCAGGGTCCCGTACGGGGGAGGGGCGGAGTCGTACGGGCGGGGAGCCGGACCGCGCGGGAGCGCGCCGGTGCGACGGCGCGGAGTCATGGAGGCCCGGGCGGCGAATTGTCCGGTTTCCTGAGATATTGCGGGCCTTTTTCGGTGCTGGTGTAGTGGGCGCGTACTGTCCCGGGTTCCCGCGCACGGAGAAGTCCCATGACCCTTCCCCCGTACGGCTCCTCTCTCGGTTCGTCCTCCGATCCCTTTTCCGACCTGCTCAACAGGTTCTTCGGGATGTCGCCCGTGTCCTCGCCGCCCGCGATGCAGCGGGTCCCGGTCGGGCGGCTGCTCACCGAGTCGGCGAAGGAGCTGATCGGCACCGCGTCGCGCAGGGCGCAGGAGGACGGCAGCCCCGACCTGGACACCGAGCACCTGCTGTGGGCCTGCACCCGGGTGGACCCCGCGCGGGGGCTGCTGGCGCAGGCGGGCGCCGACCCCGACGCGCTCGGCGCCACCCTCGCCGAGGCGCTGCCGGGGGAGAGCGGCGCGGCCTCGGCTGAGCCGGGGCTCACCCCCGCCGCCAAGCGCGTACTGCTCGCCGCGCACGCGCGCTCCCAGGCGGCCGGCGTCTCCTACATCGGGCCCGAGCACATCCTCGCCGCGCTCCTGGACGACCGGGAGTCGGCCGCGCGCAAGGTCCTGGACTCCTCCGGCGGGAGCGCGGACAGGGTGCTGCGGGACGCGGCGGGCGCGGGGACGGGCCGCGGGGAGCAGCCGGGGGCGGGCGGAGCGGGCGGTTCCGCGACGCCCACGCTGGACGAGTACGGCCGCGACCTCACCTCCGAGGCCAAGGCGGGGAAGCTGGACGTGGTGGTCGGCCGGGGCGAGGAGGTCGAGCAGACCGTCGAGATCCTCTCGCGGCGTACGAAGAACAACCCCGTCCTCATCGGCGAGCCCGGCGTCGGCAAGACCGCCATCGTCGAGGGGCTGGCGCAGCGCGTGGTGGCGGGGGACGTGCCGCAGACCCTCCAGGACAAGCGGGTCGTGGCGCTGGACCTGACGGGGCTGGTCGCGGGGTCGAAGTACCGCGGGGAGTTCGAGGAGCGGCTGAAGAAGGTCATCGACGAGGTCCGCGAGGCCACCGACTCGGTCGTCCTCTTCATCGACGAGCTGCACACCGTGGTCGGCGCGGGCTCCGGAGGCGAGGGCTCGATGGACGCGGGCAACATCCTCAAGCCCGCGCTGGCACGCGGCGAACTCCACGTCATCGGCGCGACCACGCTGGACGAGTACCGCAAGAACATCGAGAAGGACGCCGCGCTGGAGCGCCGCTTCCAGCCGGTCACCATCCCCGAGCCCACCGTCGAGGAGACCGTGCAGATCCTCGACGGGCTGCGGGACTCCTATGAGGCGCACCACCAGGTCCGCTTCACCGACGAGGCGCTGCGCGCCGCCGCCGAGCTCTCCGACCGCTATGTCACCGACCGCTTCCTCCCCGACAAGGCCATCGACCTGATGGACACGGCGGGCGCCCGCGTACGGCTGCGGTCGCTCGGCCGGTCCACCGAGGTCGTCTCCCGCGAGGACCGGCTCGCCAAGCTGAACAGGGAGAAGGACGAGGCCGTCGGCGCCGAGGACTTCGAGCGGGCCTCGGAGATCAAGCGCGAGATCGCCGAGGTGGAGGCCGAGCTCGCCGGGGTCGAGGAGCGGCGCGAGGGCGTCATGTCGGTGACCGAGGAGGACATCGCCGATGTGCTCTCGCGGCGTACCGGCATCCCCGTCTCGCAGCTCACCGAGTCCGAGCGGGAACGCCTGCTCAAGCTGGAGAGCGAGCTGCACAGCCGGGTCGTCGGGCAGGACGAGGCGGTCACCGCCGTCTCCGAGGCCGTACGCCGCAACCGCGCCGGCATGGGCGATCCCGGCAGGCCCGTCGGCTCCTTCCTCTTCCTCGGTCCCACGGGCGTGGGCAAGACCGAACTGGCCAAGGCCATCGCGGAGTTGCTGTTCGGCGACGAGAACCGGCTCGTCCGCTTCGACATGAGCGAGTACCAGGAGCGGCACACCGTCTCGCGGCTGCTCGGCGCGCCGCCCGGATACGTCGGGTACGAGGAGGCGGGGCAGCTCACCGAGCGGGTGCGCCGCCAGCCGTACAGCGTGCTGTTGCTGGACGAGATCGAGAAGGCGCACCCCGACGTCTTCAACTCGCTGCTCCAGGTGCTCGACGACGGGCGGCTCACCGACGCGCAGGGCCGCACCGTCGACTTCCGCAACACCGTCGTCATCATGACCAGCAACGTCGGGGCCCAGCGCATCCTGGCGCACCAGGGCAGCGTCGAGGACATCAGGGACGAGCTGAAGCAGGACCTGAACGCGCGCTTCGCGCCGGAGTTCCTCAACCGCATCGACGACATCATCATCTTCCACGGCCTCGGCGAGCAGGACCTCGGCAGCATCCTCGACCTGATGCTGGAGCGCAGCGAACGGAAGCTGCGCGCCCAGGACATCGGCCTGGAGGTCACCGAGGCCGCGAAGAGGCTGCTGATCGCGCACGGGCACCAGGCCGAGTTCGGCGCGCGCCCGCTGCGCCGCACCATCCAGAGCGAGCTGGACAACCGCATCGCCTCCCTGCTGCTGGCCGACGAGGTCGGCGCGGGCGACACCGTGGTGGCCGACGCGCGCGACGACGAGCTGGTCTGCTCGGTGCGGCACTCCGGCGGCACCGGCCCCGCCGCGGACTCCGGGAGCCCGGGCGACTCCGGCGGCTCCGCGAACGGATCCGGCGCGTCCGGGGGTTCGTGACGACCCCGGGAGCGCAAGGATCAGGAGTGAACCCACGGCCGGTGGGAACCCGGAGCAAGCCGAGCGATCACAAGGAGAGTTGACGCATGAACGAGCAGTCCGCGGTCCCCGCAGCCAGGAGCGGCATCATCGTGGGCGTGGACGGGTCCGAGCAGTCGCTGCGCGCGCTGGACCGGGCGGCCAGGGAGGCCGGCCGCAGGGGCACCGCGCTGCGCATCCTGTGCGGCGGCGTGTGGCCCAAGCGCTCGGCCGTCCCCATCACGCAGGCCGACCAGGAGCGCATTCTCAAGCAGGCCGCGCAGGTCGTGGACGAGGCGGCGGAGCGCGCACGGCGCAGCGAACCGGATCTGGAGATCGTCCCGGTCACCGAGATGGAGGTCTCGGCCGCCGACGCGCTGGTGCGCGCGAGCCGCACGGCCGAGCTGACCGTGGTCGGCTCGCGAGGGCACGGCGGCTTCGCCGGGCTGCTGGTCGGTTCGGTCAGCCTGCGGGTCGCGGCGCACACCGAGGGACCGCTGATGGTGGTGCGCGTCGACCACCCGGGGAGCCTCGAGAGCAACAGGGGCAGCACCCTGGTCGGCTACAGCTCGCGCAAGGACGAGTCCGCGCTGGACTTCGGCTTCGAGGAGGCCGAACGCACCGGGAGCAGGCTGCGGGTGCTGCACGCCTGGCAGCCGCCCCGGATGCCCGGGGTGCTGCAACGCCCGCCGCACGAGGACTCCGAGGGGGCCGAGGCGGCGCGGAGCATGCTGCGCGAGGTGATCGCCCCGCACGCCAAGCGGCACCCGGACGTCGAGGTGTCCGACGAGGCGCAGGCCGGTTCGCCGGCCGCCGCCCTCATCGAGGCCAGCAGGGCGGCCGACGCGGTGGTGCTCTCCACCCGGCTGCGCCAGCGCAGGCTCGGCATGCACATCGGCCCCAACGCGCACGCGCTGCTGCACCACGCGCACTGCCCGGTGGTGATGGTGCCCACCGAGAACGGCAACGGCGGCAACGGCAGCAACGGCGGCAACGGGGACGAGGGCTCCGAGGGAGGCAGCCACCCCGCCTGACCCGCGCCCGTAGTGCGGCCTACGCATGGCGAAGCGCGCCGCGAGACCCGTCCCGCCCCTCACCTCCCCCGGAGGGGCGGGACGTTCGCGTCGTACGTACGCCGTGCCGCGGCCGGTCGTCGCGTCAGGCCGCCAGTGCCGTGTTGTGCCGGATCAGGGCCGCCGCCATGCCGTTCTCGTTGGGGAAGTCCATCGGCACGATGCCCAGGCCCTTCCACTCGCGGCCCTCGGCGCCGCCCAGCAGCTTCTTCACGCGCGGGTTGAGCCAGTCCGAGGTGAGCCGCGGCGGGCGCAGAGCGGCGGTGCTCACGTAGTTGGTGAACAGCTTCCCCGGCTCCTTCACCGCCTGCCGGAACTGCTCCTCCACCAGCTCCAGCTTGTGTTCCGGGCCCACCATGTACTCGTCCTGGATGTCGAAGAGCCCCGCGTTCCCGTACCGCACGCCCGGCAGCCCGTCGGAGTCGCCGAGCAGCACCACCTTGCCGCGCGCCGCGCCCAGCCGGGGCAGCGAGCGCTCCAGGTGGAAGAGGGAGCGCCAGCGGTTCCTGCCGTCCAGATAGCCGTCGAAGATCTCCCGGAAGCGCTCCGGGCTCTCCTCCGAATACTCCTGCTTGACCCGCATCAGCACCGTCTCCGAGGGCCGCGCGCGCAGGAAGCGCCGGCAGGAGCCGAGTACGTCGTCGAAGTTCAGGTGCTGGTAGAAGGCCCCGTGGTGGATGGTGAACGCGCCCTCGAAGAGCCGGCACCTGATGTCCAGGAAGCGGATGCCGCTGCTCAACTGCGCGTCCAGCGAGGTGTTCTGGCACTCGGCCCATGGCCCCCCGTGCCGCGCCGCCGAGTCGTGTGTGCCCGGCAGCGTGAGCTGCTGGAGCCCGACGCCGTCGGGCAGCCCCGACATCCACTTCTCCGGGCCCGGCAGCGCGGGTGGCGTCGCCGCCGCGCTCCAGACCGTCACCGCCCCCGTGCCGACCAGGCCGGCCGTTCCGACGGCCGCCGCCCCTCTGAGGAATCCCCGCCTTTTCATGGTCATGGCAGTGCATGCAATCACAGCACGCCACACCCGTCACGGGTGCACCGGAACCCTTCTGCGGACGCCGTCTGACGGGTACTCAGAGAGTCGGAACGTCAAGGGATCGGCTACTCAAAAGGGCTGCCCTCGCGCCTCGTTCAGACCCGCGCGCGGACCTCGTTCAGCCGCGCTTGACCCGCGTCTCCAGCCGCTTGTGCGCGGCCCGCACCGACCGTCCGCGCAGGCTCGGCCGCGCCCAGGGGTCCTCCTCCTTGAGGCGGTCCGGAATGGTGCGCACCGTCCACGCGTCGGGGCGCAGGCTCCGCGCGTCCAGCTCGTTCCAGGAGATGGGGGTGGCCACGGGTGCGCCGGGCTTGGCGCGTACGGAATAGGGCGCGACCGCGGTCTGCGCGTACGCGTTCCGCTGGATGTCCAGATAGATGCGGTCGCCCCGCTTGTCCTTGCGCGGCTCGTCGGTCAGCCGGTCGGGGTGCCGCGCGGTCAGCACGTCGCTGACCGCCCGCGCGAACTCCCGCACCGTGTCGAAGTCCGCGCGGCGGTCCAGCGGCACGATCACGTGCAGCCCGCGCGAACCCGTGGTCATCAGCCGCGACGGCAGCTCCACCTGCTCCAGCAGTCCGCCCACGCAGCGCGCCGCCCAGCACACGTCGGTGAACCCGGCGTCGCCGCTGGGGTCCAGGTCGACGACGAGCAGGTCGGGGTGGTCCGGCTTGTCGGCGCGCGAGAGCCAGCGGTGCGGGGTGATGCAGGCCTGGCCCGCGAGATAGACGAGGGTGTCCGCGTTCTCGCAGATCACGTGGTGGACCTGGCCGTCCTCCTTGGGCAGGCAGGCGGTGCGGATCCAGTCGGGGAAGTAGTCGGGCACGTTCTTCTGGAAGAGCGGCTCGCCGCCGATGCCGTCCGGGTGCCGCTCCATCATGAGCGGCCGCCCGCGCAGCGGCGGCACCGCGCGGCTCGCCACGCGCCGGTAGTGCTCGGCCAGTTCGTCCTTGGTGACGCCGTCGTCCGGGAAGAGCACCTTGTCCGGCCTGGTGATCTCGATATCCCTCACGCCGCGACGGGTAGCCGAACGGTACGCGCGGTAAACGGCGTTCCGGTACGGCGGCCGGCCCGGGGCCGCCTTTGGAGGATCGCACTAGTGTTCAAGAGCTGTGCTGGAGCAATGTACGATGGAAGGGCGTCTGCAACGCGCGTAGAGTCCCGGCAGCCCCTTGATCAGGGGCCACGCAATGTCGCGTACGCGCTGGGACGCAGTGGATGACCCCCGCAGCAACTGCCGTCTCACAGCGCCTGATTCATCGCACGGAGCCCCTTTCATGGCAGACGCCACCGAAGCCCCCGCCGGGACCGCGCCAGCGGGTCCTGACGAGACCATCGAGACCCGCGGCATCGAGCCGGTGCCCGACGGCGAACGCCGCGGGCGGGTCCGCGAGCTGTTCCCCACCTGGGTCGCCGCCAACATCAGCGTTCTGCTGCTGACCATGGGCGCAGGGCTCGTGGTCCTCAACAAGCTCAACTTCTGGCAGGTCCTGATCGTCGCCGCGCTCGCCGCGACGATCTCCTTCGGCCTGTGCGGAGTGCTCTCCGTCTCCGGGAAGTGGGGCGGAGCGCCGGGCGCGATGCTCTCCCGCGCGGCCTTCGGCGTACGGGGCAACTACTTCCCCGGCATGATCCTCTGGGTCGCCCGGTTCGGCTGGGAGACCATCAACGCGGTCACCGGCGCGTACGCCGTGCTGACCGTGCTCAAGCTGCTGTTCGGCGTCGAGAGCAGCACCCCGCTGGTGATCGTGACCCTGCTGGCCTTCGTCGGCTGCACCTTCGTGGTCAGCGGCATGGGCCGCAAGGCGCTCAACATCTGCAACAAGTGGTCGACCTACCTCTTCGGCCTGTTCAGCATCCTGGTGCTGATCTACCTGATCGGCTCGACCGACTGGGCCAAGGTCTTCGACAAGCCCGCCGGCACCACCTCGCTGATGATCGCCGGGATCGGCACCATCGCGGCGGGCGGCATCAGCTGGATCCCCACCGGGCCCGACTTCGCGCGCTACCTTCCGCACAGCGCCCGCGGCGGCCGCATCGTCGGCGCGACCGTGTCCGGCGCCGGGCTCGTCATGGTGCCGATGGTGCTCATGGGCGGCGTGATGGCGGTCGGCATCCCGGACCTGGCCGAGGCCAAGGACCCGGTCTCCTTCCTGGGCGACTCCCTGCCGACCTGGCTCTCGGTGCCGTACCTGATCACCGCGCTGGTCGGCATGCTGCTGATCAACAGCCTCTCGATGTACTCGGCCGGCTTCACCGCCCAGACCATGGGCGTCAGGCTGCGGCGCGCGTACGCGGTCAGCATCAACGCGGTCATCAGCCTCGTCGGCGGACTGCTCCTGATGCTGGTGGCCAAGAGCTTCTACGGCTCCTTCATCACCTTCCTGACCCTGCTCGCGGTCTCCTTCTCCGCCTGGGTCGGGGTGTACGCGGTCGACATGTTCCACCGCCGCCGCATGGCCGTCCCGTACGACCCCGAGGGGCTGATGGACACGAGCCGCACCAGCCGCTACTGGTACGTCGGCGGCTTCTGCTGGCAGGCGATGACCGCCTGGGGCGTGGCCCTGCTGTTCGGGATCGGCTTCACCAAGGTCGACTGGTTCACCGGACCGCTGGCCACCACGTGGATCGGCGCCAACGGCCTCGGCTGGCTGGCCACCATCCTGATCGCCGCGGTGATCTACGCCGCGCTGCCGCGGGCCCGCGAGGGTGCGGCGGGCGAGACCGCCGAGCCGGAGGACGCCGACCCGCGGGAGCCGGTGGAGAGCGGCGCACGCGGCTAG